>NZ_CP039693.1:0-300000 GCF_005145045.1 Agrobacterium larrymoorei | reverse complement strand
TCCCACGCGCTTGTCGGCGGGCTGATCGGCGCGGGCATGGCCAAAGTCGGCTTTTCGTCCATCGTCTGGAGCGGCTTTCTGAAAACCGCAGGCGCCATCGTCATGTCACCGGCAATCGGCTTCTTTCTGGCGCTGGTGCTGGTCCTTGCCGTGTCATGGATATTCGTGCGCCAGACGCCGTTTGCCGTCGACCGCACGTTCCGCATCATGCAGTTCGTTTCCGCATCGCTCTATTCGCTCGGCCATGGAGGCAACGATGCGCAAAAGACGATGGGCATCATTGCCGTTCTTCTGTTCAGCCAAGGCTATCTCGGATCGGAATTCTACGTGCCCTTCTGGGTGGTGATTACCTGCCAGTCGGCCATGGCGCTCGGTACGTTGTTCGGCGGATGGCGGATCGTCCACACCATGGGCTCGAAGATAACGCGACTTAATCCCATGCAGGGTTTCTGCGCAGAAACCGGCGGGGCGCTGACGCTGTTCGGAGCAACATGGCTCGGAATCCCTGTTTCGACCACGCACACGATCACGGGCGCCATCATCGGCGTTGGCGCTGCGCGTCGTATGTCCGCCGTCCGCTGGGGTCTTGCGGGTAACATCGTGATCGCATGGATCGTCACCATGCCAGCGGCGGCGCTTATCTCTTATCTAACCTACAGCGCAGTATCGCTGTTCAACTGAGGCTAGCCTTCCAAAGCCCCGGCACGCCGGGGCTTTTTCGCTTTTACTCCGCAGCCACTGCCAGCGTCCGGGAACGGGCGTTGACGATCAGCGACGCCTCGCCGATGGCCTGACGCACGCGGGCGCTGATGGCGGGGGAGAGTTCACCTTCCACGAAATCGCGGCCCGTGGCGTAGATTGCCGTTGGCGTAACGAAGGCTTCGAAAAAGGCAAATAACGGTCGGAGCTGATGTTCGACCACAAGTGAATGGCGGTCTCCGCCGCCGGTTGCGGTCAAAACGATAGGCTTGCCGCGAAGATCGGCAGGATCGAGAAGGTCGATGACGTGTTTGAAGAGGCCGGTGTAGCTGCCCTTATAGGTGGGGGAGCCGATGACGAGCGCTTCTGCATCGATGATCGTTTGCACCACGCGGCGTGCATGGGCATCGAGATCAGCGACAGAGCGGGCCGAGGAGAGGGATGATCCTAAATCCTCGATATCGAAAACCCGATGCTCCAGCCCAACCTCGCGCGCAAGCGTCTCACTGACGCTTTCAACGAAACGTTTCGTGCTTGAAGGGCGTGTCGTGTTACCGGAAAAGCCGACAATCAGATTGTTGCTCA
Source organism: Agrobacterium larrymoorei (assembly GCF_005145045.1). NCBI lineage: Bacteria > Pseudomonadati > Pseudomonadota > Alphaproteobacteria > Hyphomicrobiales > Rhizobiaceae > Agrobacterium > Agrobacterium larrymoorei. The sequence goes on along the minus strand of NZ_CP039693.1, from coordinate 298,716 downwards.
TTGAAAATCCTTTCGGTGATATCGGATGGAAGCGAAGCTTAGCCGCGCTTCAAGCGGTTTTGCGGATCGACAGATTGAGCGCGTGCGCGGCTTCGCTTTCCTTCCGGTTCCAGCGGTCAAACGCCGCGCGACCGAGAATAGCAACGGACGTATCCTCCTGCGGCGCGTGGACGAGAACGGACTGGACATCGCGGAAGTGGCGCTCAATTCCAAGATCGGCGTTAAGGCCGGGATTGCCGATGCCTCTGACGGCGATCTGAACGGCTTCGCGTATCTGCCGTCCTGCAAGCAGCCTTGCGCGGATTACCCGCTCGGCATCGCTCAGATCGCCATCCAGCGCTCCGAAGATGATCTGGCGAGCGCCGGACACGAGGAGATCGATTTCCCCGGAAAGCGAGACGAAACGCTCGGTTTTTGCGATAGGGTGACCGAGATTTGCGGGTATACGTTCATGGGCAAAACGAATGAATGCCTCCTGCGCGGCCTCCGCCGCGCCGAGATAGATCGCGGTCAGGGCGAGGTTGATGGCGGCGTGGCTGCGATTATCCTGGTGGGCGACCGAGGGGTCGACCAATTCCAGCACATGTTCGGCGGGGATTTCGACATCGGTAAACTCCACGTCATGCGATCCGGTCGCCCGCATCCCGAGACTTTTCCAGTTCTCGATGATGGTAATGCCCGGCAAGCCGTTCGGAACGACGAAGGTTCCGACGCGAGACTGAATTTCATCCGTATGAGCCCAGACGAGAAAATGCGTGACGCCATGAGCCCCGGTCACGAAACGCTTCCTGCCTGAAATTGCCCAACCATTCGCAGTTCGACGCGCGCGTGTTGCAGGCAGGCCGCCGCGCGCAGGCGAACCAAGCTCGGGCTCCACGCGTGCCGCATTCAAAAGCAGGGGCTTGGCCCTGGCCTGCAACAGAAGCTCGCGGTAAAGCTCTTCCGGCCAATGCCCTTTTGCGGCTTGGCCGAGGTGATTGAAGATCGTCATGGCGCTGATCAGCGCAACAGAAGGATCTCCGCGTCCGAGCGCTGCGAGAATATGCGCAGCCGTGCTGAGTGTTCCGCCTGAACCACCATAGCGGGTCGCGACCGTGCTTTCGAGGAGACCCGCCTGATGGACAGCGCGAATACCGGCCCAGGGAAACTGACCGGTCTGATCCGCCTCCGGCGCAGCCTCGGCGACTACACGCACGGCAGCTTCAAGTGCAGTAGGATCATAGGACATAAGTTTACGGCCTTCCTGATGGCGGTGCGGCATATTCGCTTTTTCGATTGAGAGACTGCCCGGCCTCATGCCGGGCACTGAGGATCAGGCGGCGGCCTTCCTCTTCGCCTCTTCGCGTTCACGAATGCCCTCACGCACGAGAGGCAGGACGTAGCGACCATAATCGACGGCGTCGTTGAAATTGTCATAGCCTCGGATCGAGATCAGGTCGCAACCGAGATCGATATAATCGAGGATGGAGTCGGCAATGGTGCGAGGCGATCCGACAAGTGCGGTCGTTGCGCCGCTGGCATTCGTGGCCGTCACAGTCGGGTACCAAAGCGCGCGGTCATGGACGTCTCCGCGCTTTGCGATGTCGAGAAGCCGTTGCGAGCCGACATTGGCTGGTGCCGCCGCATTGATTGGCGCGCGAGACAGGCCTTTCTGGCGGTTCGCGTTCAACTGGTCGAGAACGCGATGCGCTTTCTCCCAGGCAAGTTCATCGGTTTCCGCAACGATTGGGCGGAAGGTCACCCAGATGCGAGGGCGATCCGTTCGACCTGCCTTTGCCGCTTCCGCATAGATGCGGTCGATCTGTTCCTTGGTTTCCTTGAGCGGCTCGCCCCAGAGGCCGAAAATATCGCAGAGCGAACCGCCGATGCGGTAGGCGGCATCGGAAGATCCGCCAAGTGAAATCGGGATCAGGCCATTAGTTGGTCGCACCGCACTGTGGAACTGTTTGAACTGGTAGTATTTGCCGTCGAAATCGAAGGGCTCGGTCGATGACCATGCCAGGCGCAGAATACGGATATATTCTTCCTGCCGTTCGTAACGCTCTTCCTTATTGAGAAAATCACCCTCGCGCGCCTGCTCATCGTCGCTGCCGCCCGCGATGAAGTGAACCACGACACGCCCGCCGCTCAACTGGTCCAGTGTCGCAAGCGATTTCGCCGCAACCGTGGGATAAACCGTGTTGGGACGCAGCGCGACGATGATCTTGATATTTCTGGTATGCGCCAGAACCGTTGCGCCGAGCGTGAACGGATCGAAGGAGGCGGAAGAGTAGGGGATGAGGGTGTAATTGAAGCCGTAATCATCCAGCGCGCGTGAGTAGCGCTGCAAAAACAGCGGATCGACCGGAGCATCCGGGATCGGGTTCAAATCATTGGAAGCGTTGGGAAAACTGACGCTGATGAATTCCGCAGCCATGAAAGCTTCCTAGGGTGTTTCTGAAATCGTTTAGTTGAAGCTACGGCCTGGGCGGGGAATGAGGAAGACAGGTCTTTCTTTTTCTATTGAATATGTAGAAAATATTGCCCGTCTGCCCTTTCCGATTGAAATCGGGAAGCCTTCTGCGGGGAGGCGGGGCCTTTAACCCCGCCATAGCATCATGCGCTTTCCGTATCGGGAACGCGTTGCAGCTTCGGCGTAGCTGATTGAACCTGAGCCAAGCCTGACGGGATTGATGCCAGCAATGCCGCTGTGTAGTCGTGCTTTGGGTTGGCGAAGATATCCGTCACGCTGCCGTGTTCGACAATGCGACCCCGCTGCATGACGGAGACGGTATGTGCAAGCTGGCGCACCAATGCGAGATCATGGGAGACGAAGACATAGGTGAGACCGAGTTTCGCCTGCAGAGACAACAGCACGTCGACGATATCTGCCTGAACGCTCACATCCAATGCGGAAGTGGGCTCGTCCAGAACGATGACATCCGGTTTCAGAACCAGCGCCCGCGCAATTGCCACGCGCTGGCGTTGTCCGCCCGAAAGCGCGGACGGCTTGCGTTGCAGCAGATGCTCGCTCAGACCGACATTGGCAATAGCTTCCTTCACGGCATTCATCCGCTCCGCAGGTGTTCCGATCCTGAACCTGTCGAGAGGTTCGCGAATGAGCTGCTCGACCTTCCACGCAGGATCGAGCGAGGTGAAAGGGTTTTGATAAACGAGTTGCAGGTGCCGCCAGACGGAGCGAAGCGACGCACGGCTCCTGCTCGTTACGGTGTCTCCGCCAACGTCGATTGTGCCAGCCTCCGGTTCTTCCAAACCCAGCAACAGGCGGATTGTCGTTGTCTTGCCCGAACCGGATTCGCCGACCAATGCGTGTGTCGTGCCAGCGGCGACGTCAAAGGAAATATCATCTACCGCCGTCAATATCTTGCCATCGACGGCAAAACGCTTGGTGACGCCGCTCACCTTAATCTTTGGCGATGCCGGGTCGGCAGTACGGTTGAAGCCAGTATCTCGAAGTTTGGCGTAACGGTTCGGATTAAGTGCCGGGACATCGCCATGCAGCTTCCGGGCGTAGGGCGAGGAGGGTGATGAGAAGACCGATGACGTGCGCCCAGCCTCCTGAACGGAGCCGTTCTTGAGCACGACCAGACTGTCGGCACGTTCCGCAGCAATAGCGAGATCATGCGTGATCAGCAGCAGGCTGATGTCCAACTCTTCCTGTAACCGCGACAAAAGATCCAGAATGCGCTTCTGGATGGTTACGTCGAGAGCGGATGTGGGCTCGTCTGCCACCAGAAGGGCTGGACGAGGCAGGATCGCGAGCGCAATCAACACGCGCTGCAACATGCCACCAGAGAGTTGATGCGGATAGGAATCGAACACGCGTTGCGGATTGTCGAGACCAACCTTGGCAAAGGTTTCGAGAATGAGCGCCTTCTGGAGCGCAGGGCTGGCCTCATCGGTCAGTGCCGCGGCCTCCAGCGCTTGCGAGCCGATGTTACGGACAGGGTTGAGGGAATTTCCCGGATCCTGCGGGACGAAACCGATATCCCGACCGCGATATGGCCTGAAGCGTCGTTCCGACAGGCCGAGAAGCTCCTGCTCGTTGAAAACGACCTGACCGCTCGCCGCCGCTCCATTGGGAAGCAGCCGCAAGACGGCCTTGGCGATGGTGGATTTTCCCGAACCGGATTCGCCGATCAGCGCAAGGCTTTCGCCGCGCCCGATCTCGAACCCGACATTATGGACCACCTCTTGCCGACCATAGGAAACGGCAAGATTCTGCACCGTCAGCAGCGGAACTGCTGGTTGGGGTGACGGAGCCTGGAACTCTTCGAGAGCGGGCGCTTTTTTCAGTGCGATTTGCGAAGCCATCGGCTGATCCTGTTGACAGAGAGGACGGTCACGATCGTTACGAGCGCGGGTGCGTAAACAAGCCAGGGCCATTTCAAATAGTCCTTGCCGATAGAGATCAGCAGGCCCCAGTCGGAGGACGGCGGCGGGTCGCCATAGCCAAGAAAGGCAAGGCCTGCGATGACGAGAATGGACTCGCCGAACTGCAGCACCGCCAGTGGAAGCATCGAGCGCGATGCATTGGGCAGAACGTGCCTCAGCACGATAAAGCTGCGTGAGCCGCCGAGCAGGAACGACGCCTCCACGAATGTCGCCTGCCGCGTCTTGATGACTTCGGCGCGCGCAACGCGGGCGAAGAAGGCAATGGCAGAAATGCCCGTTGCGATGGCTGCATTGATAGTTTCGAAGCCGATTGCCGTCACGATGATGACGGCGAGCAGGAATTTCGGGATCGACAGCAGCACATCGACAAGGCGAGCGAAGACGACATCGACCCAGCCGCCGAAAAATCCGGCGAGAAGTCCGATCAGGCCACCGATTACCACGCCGATCACGACGGCGACCAGCGCGCTCGATACCGACGAGGACGTTCCGTAGACGACCCTCGTATAGAGATCGCGTCCAAGATGATCCGTACCGAACCAGTGCGAAAGACTTGGCCCAAGCAGCTTGACAGCCGGAACGCCGCTGACCGGGCTGTGGCCGGTGAAGAACTGCGGCGCAATCGACCACGCAATGACGATGGCGATGACCAAAAAAGACAGGACGACGGTTGGCGTAAGGTTGAACGACCTGAATTTTTCGACGCGGCTGCCGATGGAAACGGGGTTGGAAATAAGGCTCATGATTTCGCTCCTGTTTCCAGTCCCAGTGGCGCGTCATCGACAACAAATTGCCGACGCTTTCGCCCCACCAGTAATTTCACGCGTGGATCGAGCAGCGGATAGAGGAGATCGGCAATGAGATTGACCACCACGAAGATGACGGCTCCGAGAGACACGATGGCCTGAAGAACCGGCAAGTCCTGCGTGCTGACGGAGCGCTGCACCAGACTGCCGATCCCCGTGCGTCCGAAAACGGTCTCGGTGATCAGGGAATTGCCCAGCAGCTCCCCCACGGTCAGCGCGATGACGGTAACGACCGGAAGCGAGGCAGGCTTCAACAAATGCTTGGTGAACAGTTTTCTTGGGCCGATCCCCCGGCTGCGCGCCACCGCCGCGTAATCCTGCTCCGCCTCATGATCGAGATTGGCAATCAGGACTTCTGCAATCTGCGCCGAAAAAGGAATGCCGATGGTGATGGCGGCAAAGAAGGTGGCCCAGAAGCTGTCCGGTTCGATTACTCGAAACAGCCTGAGCTGAAAGCCGAAAAGATGGATGAGGAAGAGGCCGATGACGAAATTCGGCGTCGAGAGGAAGAGCGATGGGAAGGCTCGAAGCAGCCCCTGCCCATATTTCTTCGGCACCACCTGCGTTCCGTAGGCAACCGCGAAGGCCAGTAAGAGCGCGACCGTGAGGCCGGATGCAGCAAGGATGAGCGTCGATGGCAAGACTTCGGCAATCAATGTCGCAACCGGTCGGTTGGAGCGCATCGACATGCCGAGATCGCCGGTGAGGAACGCGGACAGCGAATGCCAGAGCTGCACGATGATCGGCTGGTCCAGCCCCTGCGCCGCTATGATTTCGGCGATTTCCTGTTCGGTAAAGCCGTTCTGAGGGTTGCGCAGCACGCTGGTTATCGGGTCGCCAGGCAGAATGCTGACGACCACGAAGGTAAAGACATAGGCCAGAAGGATGACGACGAGCGCCTGGCCGAGCCGCTTTGCGGCGTAGGTTAGGTAGGCATTGCTCATGCCGTCACCTCCTTGATGCGGTTCAAATCCTATTCGGCGAGGTAGGCGGTGTAGTAGCTGGCATAGGCCACGCCGTTATAGACCTCGCCTTTCAGGTTCGGAGACTGGACATAGATGCGCTGGACGATCTGTGTGCGTGGGATGAAGTAGCCTTGCTCCAGCACGTATTTCTGCAAATCATCCAGAAGCGGCTTCCGGTCTTCAATCGAGCCAGCACTGGCTATTGTATCGCGCAGCCCGTTCAGCGTGGCATCGCGGTCATCCAGCGCAAACCAGTTTTCACCGTTATTGGCATTGGTGAGGATACCTGCGACGGTGCCCGCATCGATGAAACTGCGCGTAACGTCATAGACCGGCACTGTCGGGCTGCCATATTTCACCTTTTCGCCGAACGTTACGACGTCGTAAGCGCGGATCACTGTTTTCCAGCCGATCTTGGCGAGCTGTTGGGAAATGAGCTCATCTATCGCCTTGGATGTTGCGAGATAGGGCGTTGAATGAAGCGTCAGTTCAAGCGTCTTGCCGTCCTTGCTTCGGAAGCCATCTGCGCCTTTCTTCCAGCCTGCCTCGTCCAGAAGCTTTTCAGCCTTATCCGGATTGTAAGCGAGAAGATCGCTATGATCCGTTGCTCCCGGAACATTGCTCTGGATAAACGAGGTCGGAAATTTCCAATCGGGCGTGTAAACCGTATCGATGATTTCCTGACGGTTGATGCCGGATTGAAGGGCCTGACGGACCTTGACATCGTCATAGGGCGGCAGCTTGGTGTTGACGGCCCAGCCGTTGACAAAACCGAGATAGCGCGGCGTGGCAATGGTAAAGCCTTCTTCCTTCAGCGATTTCAGTTCCTGAGGAGAGGCGTTGTAGGCAACGTCTGCCTGACCCGACTGGACGGAAGCAACGCGCAGCGAAGGCTCCGTCACGAGCTTATAGGTGATGGTATCGAGATAGGCGGGGCCGGTGTGGCCGACTGCCTCTGGACCCCAATTGTAGTCCTTACGCTTGACGAGGGTAACGTGATCGCCTTCCTTCCAGGATTCGACCACATAGGGACCACTGCCCGCCGTCTTGCCCAGATCAGCCTGCACGCTGGCTGGCTGCGCCAGTGTCTTCGGCGAAATCAGGATGGAGCCGTGATACCCAAGCGTCGGGATGAAGCCGAGTGTCGGCTTCTTGAAATAGACCTTTACGGTCGTGGCATCGATGGCTTCGGCACGGTCATAGGTCTTCGGGAAAAGACCGATGGGGTTGATGCCTTCGTTCTTGCGGCCCGCATACCAGATGTCGAGATTGGCAACTACCGCTTTCGCATCCAGCGGCTCGCCATCGGAGAAGGTCACGCCGTTCTTGAGGTGAAGGGTGAATTCCGTCGCGGTATCGTTCTGCTCCCACTTCTGCGCAATCCATGGGCTGACCTTACCTTCGGCGTCCACATAAAGCAGCTTATCCGCGACATGGCCCCAGATGTGCCCTTGGAAGCTGGAGATCGCGCTGTTGTTCGGTATCCAGTTATCGCCGAGGGAATCGATCAGAAATGTGATGTCGCCACCCTCACGAGGGGTATCTGCGGCTTCGGCAGTCAGCGGCGCTGTCGTGGAGAAGAAGAGGGCCGCAGAGGCTGCAATGGAGGCGGTGAGCAGCAGCTGGCGCCGGGAAAAAATCAGGGAAGAGAGACGTCTTGTCATAATGTCGTCCTGAGAGAAAATCGAATGAATTGAGTGGCTTCGTCCTGTGCCTTCAAGGCGCGCGGCAGCGCTCACCCGAAGGCATGTCGGGTGGTGTCGAAAGCCTGTTGATGTCGGAGATGGGGCGCTGTGGCGGCTGGCGAAATTAGCCTGTTTCGCCAAGGCGTGAAGCGCGCCCGCTTCTACACAATCCGGTCATGGCGCAGTCCCCCTGCTGTGTGATGTTCATCTTGCCAATAACCTAGCAGCCATGTTCAAGAGAGAAAGACTGGTTGTTCTTTTTCTATGGAATTAGGGGATTATTTTATCGCCTAATTCGCTGCAATTTGGATTGGTGTTTCAGCAGCCTTTACTTCGACACCCTCGGGGACGGAAAAGCGCGGGGCATCGACATATGGCTCTTACCGCTTGAGGGTACGGCGCAGACCTGCATTAGATGCTGCGCCATATTGGTGCTCGGTCAAGCCGCGAGTTTCTCGCCCTTGAGGTGGCGCTCAAGGAAAGGCAGGCTGTCCTGGCCCCAGTAGAGTTCGTCCTCGTAGCGATAGGTCGGCACTCCGAAAACACCAGCAGCCTTCGCGGCCTCGTAGTTCTCCTTGCGCAGTGCCTCGATACGCTCACCCTGCGCTTGCTCGTCCAATGCTGCGCCGTCGAGACCGGCGGCATTTGCTATCGAGCGGCGAACGTCCTTGTTGCCGATGTCCTCACCGCGCACCCAGAAGGCTTCCTGAAGCGCCAGCGTCAGCTTGAGCCAGTCCGCGCCCGCTTCTATGGCCGCCAGCACCAACGCGCCGGCTGGTGCTGGATCAGAGAGATTTGCGCGATTTCCGAAGTTGAAAGCCTTGCCGCGCAGAGCGGCCCAACGCTTCAAATCCTTTGTCCAATAAGCACGCCGCACTTCGGGGCGATTGCGCGAATATATGCCGCCATTTTCTTCAATCAGAGGAATGACATAGGGCTTTATCGTCATATCGTGCCGATGTGCCAGGGCAGCAAAGGGTTCGAGGCCGATAAAGGCGTAAGGAGAGCCGATGCTGAAGAAGTAATCGATCGTCTTTGTCATCTATGGATACTTTCAGTTTGCTGGGTTGACCGAAGTGGCTGTATCGAAAACGGATAGGGCGCAATCGCGCGCGATGAGAACAGCGTCCGGGTCTCGCCCGACCGCAACCGTGGCGAGAGCGCCTTCATAGAGAAGGGCCAGATGGGCAGCCACGAGCTCTGACGCGATGCCTGCCCTCGCAAGAATAGAAACGAAGACATCTCTCACCATTGCCTTATGCGTGCGCGCGACGGACGCGACCTTTTCGGAGTCTCCATGCTCGGCAACCGCCAAGGCGAAGGCACAGCCACGAAAATCTGGACTGTCGGCCTTCTCGTAGAGCCGTTCGAAGATCAATTGTATCTGGTGGCGAGTGGAGGTCTGGGCCGAGATCACATCTTGCAGCGACTGGATGACACGCTCATGCCGCGCCTCCAAATAGGCTGCAACGAGATGATCCTTAGAGGGGAAATGCCGGTAGAGAGTGGCCTTGGCGACTTTCGCCTCGTCAATGATCCGGTCGATCCCGACGGCTCGGATGCCTTCGCGATAGAACAATGCTCCCGCAGCAGAAAGAATGTGGTCCGATATGGCTTCTCTCATTTCGAAGCGCCCGATGCAGCAACGAAATCCGCTATCGCGGACAGAGCGAGAGGTGATGTGAAAGCACCATTCCTGGCCAATTCTCCAGCTAGGCTCTGGACGCCGATATTGTAAGGTGTCGCCACACCATGCAGGCGCCCGAGAAGAACGATTTCACCATTCAGAAAATCGACCTCGCTTGAAGCGCCGCGCGTGAAACTCTGCCATGTCGATTGCTGGCCGGGCGAAATTCCACTGTCCGGTGCAATATGCCAGCCGCTGATATCTATGCGTCGCTCCGAAGGTGACGCAGAGGCGTAACCTGCCGCCTCCAGCGCCTGCCTTGCCTCATCGACAAGCGTCGCGCTAAGCCTTTCCCGCAAATTGTCGGCGCCCTCGAAAAGCTCAAGCACGTTGCGAACATTATGAAGCAACTTCGCTGCCTTCCAGCGACGAATGTCATCCGTCGCTTCAGCAAGATAATTCGCGGTGCTGAGATCGGCTGCGATCCGCTCGCTCGTTTCATCGCGCCCATGCGGGAAACGCCCCACCGTCACGATGCCCAGTTGCGGTTCCCCGCCGACAACGACAGTACCCGTTTCCGTGAAGCGCGCGGGTGTCAGAATGCTTGCGCCATACACCTTCGCGAAGGTTCGAAGAGCGGCGGCCTCTGTCGCAAGACCATTCTGAAACGTGACGATTGGGAGGGTCGTCGCGGCGGTGGCACCTGATCCTGAAACGCTCTGCCAGGACCAGAAGGCGAGCGCGCTTGCTGCATCCTGCGACTTGACCGTCAGAAGCAGGATATCGTCGGGACGCAATTGCGGAGGCTCGGAAACATCGAAAACGTCCAAGGAAACCTGACGCGTGCCGCTTGGTCGCTGAAACGTCAGGCCATTCTGCCTGATATGCGCGATTTGCGCGCCGCGCCCTACCAGAACATGGTCTATACCAGAGAACTGAAACTGGGCTGCCAGGCTCGCGCCGACTGCACCAGCCCCGATAATGACGTAACGCGGCATGTGTTGTTTCTCGCCTTCATTCGGTGATTTGCATGTGATGATCGAAGCACAGGCTTCGCTGATCTGGGTCATCCTACGGCGGCAGCAGAGCCACGAGGAAGACCGGTCATTCTATTTCTACGTAATTTGTAGAAAATTATTCGCCTGCGTCACATTGGGGAGGTGCTGGAGAGCGGGACTTATCGGGCAGATACAGGAAGGGGCAGATTTGACTGCCCCTTTGTCATTCCCGATCCGCAAAATCACTCCGGCTTCTTTTCCGCATGCCCGCCGAAGGCGAAGCGCATGGCGGACAGGAGTTTGTCGGCATAGGCGGATTGCCCCTGCGAGGTGAAGCGGCTGAAGAGGGCGGATGAAAGGATGGGGGCCGGAACGCCGGTGTCTATGGCGGCCTTCAGTGTCCAGCGCCCTTCGCCCGAATCCGATACGCGACCATCGAACTGGTTCAGATCCGCGTCTTTCTTCAAAGCCTCCGCGGTCAGATCGAGAAGCCAGGAGTCGATAACGCTGCCATGGCGCCACACTTCTGAGACTGCTGCCAGATCGATATCGAACTGGAAATATTGCGGGTGTTTGAGTGGCGACGTTTCCGCGTCGATGGTACGTTTTTCTTTGCCCGCATTCGCGGCGCGCAGAATGTTCAGTCCCTCGGCATAAGCCGCCATCACACCATATTCGATGCCGTTATGGACCATTTTGACGAAGTGGCCTGCACCGCTTGGGCCGCAATGCAGATAACCGCGCTCCGCAGTCGATGCCTGTGTTGAAGTGGCGTTGTCGGCACCGGGCGCGAGGCTGGCCAAAATCGGGTCGAGATGGCGCACTGCATCGTCCGGGCCGCCGATCATGAGGCAGTAGCCGCGCTCCAGCCCCCAGACACCACCGCTTGTGCCGACATCGACAAAGCTGATTTTCTTCTCCGAAAGCCGTGCGGCGATATCGACCGCGTCCTCGTAATGAGAATTACCGCCATCGATGATGATGTCGCCGGGCTCAAGCAGTGCCGCGATCTCTTCGACAACCTTGCCGGTGATTGCGGCAGGCAACATCAGCCAGACGCAGGCAGGCTTGGACAGTTTGCCGATGAATTCCTGCAAGGATTGCGCGCCCGAAGCACCGTCGGATGCAAGAGCGCCGACTGCCGAGGGGTTCACGTCATAAACGACGCACTCATGCCCATCCTTCATGAGCCTGCGGACCATATTGGCCCCCATTCGACCCAATCCCATCATGCCAAGCTGCATTTGCGAAATCCTTTCACTGGACAATTTTCACGCGGTAGCAATGTTGCTCGCCGAATGGATCAAAAGCCGATGTGACCGGGAGGTTCCGGTTTTGCCAAACGGTGAGCTTCACTAAAACTCTTGATCGCATCCGTTTGACGACAACACTCCCGACATGCGGCTAAAATTTGTTGACGATACAGCCCTGAACCAACCATTTTCGGTGCGGATTTTAGAGTTATTTCGAAAACAATTATATGCAATTACGAGTTCAGCCCGAAGTCGTTCGGAAACTGCTGGTATGCGCTCGTTGTTCCCGCGTTAATCACGACGCTCGAAGCTTCCGCTGTTCCGCCCTCATAGGCAGGTTATTTCATGCATTCTTAATTGAGCAAGTTCTTAGCTCGCTTCTGAATAACGGAAGCAATCATGTCTGCAATCGCCTACTGCCTGGCCTACCAGCACAATCTATGGCTCGTCCTTCTGGCGGGGGCTTTGTGCTTTTTGTCTAACCTCGGCTCCATGCTTTTCCTGCGTGCCGCCGGGCGTTCGATCTCGTATCAGCGCTGGACATGGATTTGCGTCATGGGGTTTGCAGGTGGCTTCGGCATCTGGTCGACGCATTTCGTTGCCATGCTGGCCTATGATCCGGGTATTGTCGTCGGCTATGATCGTGATCTGACGCTGCTTTCGCTTGCAGTGGCGTTCGCCTCGACATTCACAGCTGGCGCCGTCATTCTGGTGTTGCCGCGCAGCCAAGGAACGATTGCCGCAGGCCTCATCTTCGGCTTCGGCGTGGCCTCCATGCACTTCGTCGGCATGGCGGGTATGGAAGTTCCGGGCGAGCTCGTCTGGGACCGCAATCTCGTCATCGCATCGCTGACCATTTCCTGGATTGCCGCCACCATCGGTTTTTCCATTTCGAATACGATCGTCCTGTCCGACAAGCGCATCGTCACTGCGGCATCCTTTCTCTCTCTTGGCATCGTTCTGATGCACTTCACCGCCATGGGCGCGTTGACGCTCTCGCCGGGCATCAATCCGGTGGCGCATCAGGGGCTATCGAAGTCCTTCCTGCTCATCATGATCATGCTGGTATCGCTGTCATTTCTGGCATCGGGCATTTCAGCCGTCACGATTGCGGTGCGCGCTGCGCGCAAGGCGCTCGCATCCGAAGCCAATTTCGACGTTCTGGTACGCGGCGTAACCGATTATGCGATCTACATGCTGGACCCAACCGGCGTTGTCACCAACTGGAATGCAGGTGCCGAACGGTTCAAGGGCTACAAAGCCAGCGAAATCATCGGCAGCAATTTCTCCATTTTCTATTCGCAGGAGGACCAGAAAAACGGCCTTCCTGAACATGCCCTGCATCTTGCGCGCAAGAATGGCCGCTTCGAAGCAGAAGGGCTGCGCTATCGCAAGGACGGATCGTCCTTTTACGCCAACGTCCTCATTCAACCGGTCTATGACGACAAGGGCCATCAACTCGGCTTTGCCAAGATTACCCGCGACATCACCGAACAGAAGGCCGACCGCGACCGGATCGTTGCGGTCACGCGCAACCTCGATCTGGCGCTTGAAAACATGATTCAGGGCATCTGCCTGTTCGATGCCAATGAGAAGCTCATTCTCTCGAACCAGCGCTACCGGTCGCTCTTCAGCTTCGATGACGAGTTTCTCAAACCCGGCGTCAGCTACTGGGAAATCGTGCGTCGCGGTTACGAGATTGCGCTTCCTGACGATCCCGGTTTCGAAGAACGGGCGAGGGCGCACTATCGCAAGCATATCGAAGCCATTCGCTCCGGCCAGAATAGCCTCATCCATAAAATGGATGGCGATCATTCTATACTGGCGAATTTCAACCTCGTGGTAGATGGCGGCTGGGTCGCGACCTTCGAGGACATTACCGACCGCATTCGCTCGGAAGAGCATATCGCCTTCCTTGCCAAGCATGACAGCCTGACGAAGCTGCCCAATCGCTCCGCCCTGAACGACTTTCTGGACTACGAGGTTTCCGTTGCGACCCGCAACAACGGGCATGTGGCGGTGATCGGCGTCGATCTGAACAAGTTCAAGATGATCAACGACCAGATCGGCCATCATGTAGGCGATAAGGTTCTGGTCGAGCTTGCCACACGCTTGAGCAAGCTTTTGAAGCAGAACGAAATGGTCGCGCGTGTCGGCGGCGATGAGTTTGCGGCAATCAAGCGCTATACGGATATTTCGGAAGTGCAGGATTTTGCCGAACGTCTGTCCGAGGCTTTGAGCATTCCCGTTACCCTCGATCACCACAAGCTGACGACCGGAGCAAGCATCGGCGTTGCACTCTTCCCGGAAGATGGCGATGCGCCGGATGTGCTGCTGGCCAATGCCGATCTTGCCATGTATCGCTCCAAAAACAGCCTGACCCAGAAGATCTGCTTCTATGACGGCAACATGGATGAGCTTGCCCGGGACCGGGCGAAGCTTGCCAAGGATCTCTGGCTCGGCATCGAGAACAACGAATTCCATCTGCATTATCAGGTGCAGAAATCGGTTCTCACGGGTCGCATCACCGGTTATGAAGTGCTGTTGCGCTGGCATCATCCCGAACGCGGAAACGTCTCGCCGGTCGATTTTATCGGTGTCGCAGAAGAATGCGGTGCAATCCTTCCAATCGGTGAATGGGTTCTGCGCCAGGCATGCCATGAGGCGGCATCTTGGCCGAACGACCTGAAGGTCGCGGTCAATCTCTCTCCGGTCCAGATCGCTCATGCAGATACGGTGTCCCTCGTCATTTCCGTTCTCAAGGAAACCGGCCTCGATCCGCGAAGGCTCGAGCTGGAAATCACCGAGAACTCCATCATCGTCGACAAGCAGCGGGCGATGAACGCGCTCAACCTCATCAAGGCGCTAGGCGTATCGATTGCCATCGATGATTTCGGCACCGGTTATTCTTCGCTCGAACTGTTGCGCAGTTTCCCCTTCGACAAGATCAAGCTCGACCGCAGCTTCATGGTGGAGTTGCAGGAAAGCGATGAGGCCAGAGCGATGGTGCGCGCCATTCTCTCGCTCGGCCAGGGGCTGCGCATTCCCGTGCTTGCCGAAGGTGTGGAGACGAACGAGCAGCTGGATATCCTGCGCACGGAGGGATGTCAGGAAGCGCAGGGTTATCTCCTCGGGCGGCCCATGCCCATGGCGCAACAGGCTTTGGCGCAGGTCGCCTGATCCTTTAAAACCGGATCTAAAAACAGGATTGTGACCACTCCCCGGTGGAGGGCGGCTTGCCTGTGTCGCAACAATCATCACAATTTAGCTTCGCAGCACATGCTCATGTTCGGCAGGACCGATGAAGCACGTCAGAATGGCAAAGAACGTTAAGTCCATTTGCCACCGCTGTTTTTCGCCCTGGCATGTTGATCGGGCGGCATCCGAAATGCCTCCAGTCCATCTTCCGCCCACGCAATTCGACCAGGGATACGTTGACAGATGTCATAAGACGTCATATCTCTTTATCAAATTGGTCAGCGGCGGGTTTGAGGAACCGACGCGTATTGGGAGGAGTCACAGCGACCATGATCAAACGTAGCCTAGCCGCGCTTATTTTAAGCTCAACCGTTCTATTTCAGCCAGTTCACGCTGAAACACCGCCTACCATGCTGGTGGTCGGATTTTCGATGAATAACATCCTGACGCTCGATCCCGCCGCCATCACCGGCAAGGAAAGCGTCCAGGTTCTGGCAAACATATATGACAACTTGGTGGGACTGAACCCGACCAAGCGGGGACAGCTGGACCCGCAGCTCGCGGAAAGCTGGACGGTTTCGGATGACGGATCGGCCATCACATTCAAACTGCGCGATGGCGCGAACTTCGCTTCCGGCAATCCGGTAACATCCGCCGATGTCATCTGGTCGCTGAAGCGTGTGATGAAGCTCAATCTGGCTCAGGCCTCCTTCCTGAAAACCCACGGCTTCACCGCTGCCAATGCGGATGCGAGTTTCACCGCGCCCGATGAAAAGACTGTCGTCGTGACCCTGCCGAAAGAGGTCGATCCGCAGATCGTCATCCAGACGCTCGGCATCGTCGGCCCGGGCTCGGTCCTCGACATGAAGGCCGTCATGGAGCATGACAAGAACGGCGATCTCGGTAGCGCCTGGCTTACCAACAACTCCGCCGGTTCCGGCCCCTTCACTCTTGCCCAGTGGCAATCCAACGAGCGTGTGACGCTGGACCAGAACAAGAATTACTGGGGCGAGAAGCCGGCCATGCGTCGCATCATGATGCGCCACCTTGCCGAATCCCAGAGCCAGCGCCTGATGCTGCAAAAAGGTGATATCGACATCGCATTTTCGATGTCGGCGGCTGATCTCAAGTCGCTTGAAGGCAACAAGGACGTTAAGGTCCAAACGAATGCCGGTAGTGGCTTCTATTATCTTGCGGTGTCGATGAAGGATGAGCGTTTCCAGAAGCCGAAGGTGAGGGAAGCACTTCGCTATCTGATCGACTATCAGGGCCTGAACGATAGCGTCATGCCCTATTTCGGCAAGCTGCGTGACCGTCCGCTGCCATCCGGCGTCTTCGGCGCGCTTCCGAATGCGGGATATAAGCTCGATGTCGAGAAGGCGAAGGCTCTTCTGGCTGAAGCGGGTTACCCGAACGGTTTCTCCACGACGCTGCGCGCCATTTCCGATGTTCCCTTCATGAGCCTTGCCACTGCCATTCAGGCAACGCTTGCCCAGGGCGGCATCAAGGCGGAAATCATCACCGGTTCCGGCGATCAGATCTACGGCGCGATGCGCGAGAGAAAATATGAACTCGTCGTCGGTCGCGGCGGCGGCGGCCAGTTGCCGCACCCGGATTCCAACCTGCGTGCCATCGTCTACAATCCCAACAATGCGGATGAAGCGAAGCTGACGAACTTCCAAGGGTGGCGCACGTCTTTCTACGATCAGAAGATCAACACCATGATCGATGATGCTCTCGTCGAAACCGACAAGAACAAGCAGGTCAAGGATTACGAGGACATCCAGCGCTATTACGAAGAGGTCGTTCCGGCGATCCAGCCGTTCTCCGAAGTGATCGACAGCGTCGGCTACCGCGCCGACATCAAGGGGCTGGAGCTCAACCCGTCCTGGTCGACGCAGCTGCGCACCGTCACCAAAAAACGATAGTTCAAGGCGCCGCCTTGCAAGCCTGTAGCGCTTGCAGGGCGGGTTACATATTCCGAGGAAGCCAATGACAACTGAGCGTTTCAGCGCATTCGTGCGCCAGGCCGGAACGGTCCTTGCGACCCTGATCGGTTTGCTCATCCTGACCTTCTGTATCGGTCGGTTGATGCCGGTCGATCCGGTCAGAGCAATCGTGGGGGAAGAGGCCGATCAGGCAACCTACAACATGGTTGCCGAACGGATCGGCGCAAACCTGCCGCTCTGGGAGCAGTTCACCCGCTATGTCGGCGATCTGTTGCATGGCGACTTCGGCACCTCGATCCGAACCGGCCAGCCCGTGCTCAACGACATCCTGCATGTCATGCCCGCAACGATCGAGCTTGCCACCTTCGCCATTCTGTTCGGTGCGGGTCTCGGCATTCCTCTCGGAATCCTCGCAGCCGTGCGTCGTAACAGCGCTGTAGACCACACGATCCGCTTCGCAACCCTGATCGGCCATTCGATGCCGATTTTCTGGACGGGCATGATCGGCCTGATCATCTTCTATGCCGTGCTTGATCTGGTGGGCGGCGGTGGACGTGTCTCGGATTATTATGTCGGTCTGGTACCGGATACGACCGGTTTCCTTCTGATCGACTCCCTGCTTGCCGGCGATATGGAAGTCTTCTGGGACGCCGTGAACCACCTCGTTCTGCCGGCCAGCATCCTCGGCTACTCGTCGCTTGCCTATATCACGCGCATGACCCGCAGCTTCATGCTGGACCAGCTCAACCAGGAATACGTCACCACGGCGCGGGTGAAGGGCCTGTCGAAAAGCCGGACCATCTGGCACCACGCCTTTGCAAATATCCGCGTTCAGCTCGTCACAGTCGTCGTTCTTGCCTATGGTACGCTGCTGGAAGGTGCGGTCCTTATTGAGACTGTGTTTTCATGGCCGGGCTTCGGTCAGTACATGACCAACAACATGCTCATCGGCGACATGAATGCCGTCATGACCTGCGTTCTTCTGGTCGGTGTCATCTTCATCGCACTGAACCTGCTGTCGGATGCGCTTTACAAAATCTTCGATCCGAGGACGCGTTGATATGGCCACCCATTCTCCATCCGTTCAATATTCCGCACCAGGCGCTTCGCGCTCACGGTTCAAAGCAACGGCGAAGCGGGCAGGTTCGCTGATCGGCGAATTGATGGAAAGCCCGACATCGGCTTTCGGCGTCATCGTCATTTCGATCCTGCTGCTGACGGCACTGCTGGCGCCGCTGCTGGCGCCGTTCGATCCGAATGTGGTCAATCTGTCCGCCACCTTGCAGCCGCCAAGTGCCACGCACTGGTTCGGCACCGACGAGCTTGGCCGCGATATTCTTAGCCGCATCATCTACGGAACCCGCATCAGCCTGACCATCATCACCATCGTATCGGTCGTCGTCGGGCCCATCGGCCTGCTGGTCGGAACGACTGCCGGTTACTTCGGTGGCTGGTACGATACGTTGATGATGCGGATCACTGATATTTTCCTGTCCTTCCCAAGCCTCATCCTTTCGCTGGCCTTCGTTGCTGCCCTTGGTGCCGGCCTGGAAAATGCGATCATTGCCATCGGGCTTACGACATGGCCGCCGATTGCGCGTCTTGCCCGTGCAGAGACGCTGACCTTCCGCAGTGCCGACTACATCTCAGCCTCGCGCATGCAGGGAGCGTCATCGCTGCGCATCATCATCAAATCGATCATGCCCATGTGTCTGCCTTCGGTTCTCGTGCGCGTAACGCTGTCCATGGCCACCGTCATCCTGACTGCCGCAGGCCTCGGCTTCCTCGGTCTTGGTGCACAGCCGCCGCTTCCCGAGTGGGGCGCGATGATTGCGACGGGCCGACGTTACATGCTGGACAATTGGTGGCTGGTCGCCTTCCCGGGCGGCGCCATCCTCATCGTCAGCCTTGCCTTCAACCTGTTGGGCGATGGTCTGCGCGACGTGCTCGACCCGAAACAGCACTAGGAGACCGATGATGGAAACCGCAACACCTCTGCTCAAGGTCGATCAGCTTCGTGTCAGCTACCGCACCGGCAAAAGCTACAAGGATGTGGTCAAGGGCGTCTCCTTCGACCTCGGTCGTGAAAGGCTCGGCATCGTCGGTGAATCCGGCTCCGGCAAATCCACGATTGGACGTGCTCTCCTGAAGCTTCTCCCAACGGCGAAGATCGAGGCCGATGAGATGAGCTTCGGCGATACGGATCTTCTGTCTGCAAGCGAAAAGCAGATGCTGCAAATCCGTGGGCGGCGCATTTCGATGATCCTGCAGGACCCGAAATTTTCGCTCAACCCGGTGCACCGCGTCGGCGATCAGATCGCGGAAGCGTACCGCGTGCACACCAATGCCTCCCGCGACGTTGCCAAGCGCAAAACCATCGAAATGCTGGAAGCCGTGCAAATCCGTGATCCTGAGCGCGTCTATTCGCTTTATCCTCACGAGGTTTCAGGTGGCATGGGCCAGCGCATCATGATTGCGATGATGCTGATCCCCGAGCCTCAGATCATCATTGCCGACGAGCCGACATCCGCGCTCGACGTGACCGTGCGCATGCAGGTTCTCAACATCCTGAACCAACTCGTCACGGAGAAGGGCCTCGGACTGATCATGATCAGCCACGACCTCAATCTGGTTCGCAATTTCTGCGACCGCGTTCTCGTGATGCGCCACGGTGAAGTTGTCGAGGAATGTTTGGCGCGCGATCTCAGAAACTGCACGCACCCCTACACCAAGGGCCTGCTTGCGGCGCAGCCTCACATTGGCGGCAATCGCGGGCCGCTGCCTGTGCTCAACCGCGAAACGCAGAGCGCTTAAGATGAGGGACAAGAGCATGAAGGCCATCGAGGTTCGCGACCTATCCATCGATCTGGGCTATGGACCGGCCAAAAAGAGGATTCTCGGCGATGTGAGCTTTTCCGTCGAAGCGGGCGAATCCTTCGGCCTCATCGGCGAATCCGGTTCCGGCAAGTCCACGATCCTGCGCTGCATGGCGCGCCTGCTCAACACCTGGGAAGGTGCAATCGATCTCGAGGGAAGGGCGATTGCGGACATTCCCTTCAGCGAATATTGCCGCCTGGTGCAGATGGTGTTTCAGGACCCCTATGGCTCGCTTCACCCGCGCCAGTCCATCCGCACCGCATTACAGGAGCCGCTGCGCATTCACCGCATGGATCGACAGATCGAGCGTATGGAGCAGGCTCTGATCGATGTCGGCCTTCCGCCGGACTTCCTCACGCGCTACCCACACGAGCTTTCGGGCGGCCAGAGACAGCGCGTGGCGATTGCCCGCGCTCTTATTCTGGAGCCGAAGTTTTTGCTGCTCGATGAACCGACCTCGGCCCTCGATGTCTCGGTTCAGGCTGAAGTGCTGAACCTGCTTGCTGATCTGCGCCCGAAGCGTGGCCTAACCTATCTCTTCGTGTCGCATGATCTTGCGGTCATCGACCATATGTGCGAACGCCTGGCTGTGATGCAGCATGGCAAAGTCGTTGAAGTCATGGACCGCGAGGTCTTGACAACCGGAAACGCCAAGGACCCATATGCTCGTCAATTGATACAGGCGAGCCTGGAGTATGATCAAGCCGTCTGAGGATTGGACGGAAGCGCTGGAGATGCCCGATGACGATAGAGTTGGACAAGCCGGTTACGCCATCTGCCCGCCGGGAAACCCTGTCGTCGCAGGTGGTGAGGGTCATCGAAGAGCGCATCAAAAACGGCGAATATGCGCGCGGCGCAAAGCTGCCGACGGAAAAGGCGCTGATCGATGAACTCGCGGTCAGCCGCACGGTCGTCCGCGAGGCGATTGCCAATCTTCGCGCAAGTGGGCTCGTCTCCATCCATCACGGTATCGGAGTCTTCGTGCGTGAAGACGCAGGCGTGAAGCCCTTTAGGTTGGGCGATGAGAATCTGGCTTTGGTCGGCAATCTGGTCAAAGGGTTGGAACTTCGCATTGGCATCGAATCCGAGGCGGCGGCACTTGCCGCAGAGCGTCGACGTCAGGAAGACATCGATGCCATGGCCGCTGCCTGCGATGCCATGGATGCGGCAATCCGCGTCGTCAGCCGCGACACACAGGCGGATTTCGACTTTCACCGCGCCGTCGCGACAGCGAGCCAGAACGAGCATTTCTTTGAGATTTTCAACTATCTCGGTGAGACGCTGATGCCGCGCATGCGGCTTTCCACCAATGCGGTAGATGACGAGGCGCTGTCCCTGCATCTCGCCCGCGTCAATCAGGAACACCGCGCCATTCTCCATGCCATCGAGGCGGGTGACGTTGAGATTGCCCGCGCAGCCATGCGCAAACATCTCGGTGAGAGCCGCAACAGAATGATTTCCCGCATGGCATCGAGGGCATGAATGATCGACAGCGAAAATCTCTCCAGCCTTGCCATCCGGTTGCGAGACAATCTGTCGTTTCCCTGGAACTTCAATCCGGCAGCGGAAGACTTTACCGTATGGAAAGCGCGCACGCGGCAGACTGTCGTCGATGCGCTCGGCATTCAGACGATCTCTCCTGCCACGGCTTCGATGGTGGGTCACTGGGACGCGGACGGCTATACGGGGCAAGAACTTGAACTGGGTTTTTCGAATGGAGAGACCACGCGCGCTTATATTCTGAAGCCCAAAACGGAAATGAAAACACCCGCAGCCGTACTCTTCCACGATCATGGCTCCCTATTCTCCATCGGAAAGGAGAAGCTGATCAGGCGCCGGGATGAACCGGAACAGGTGGCAAAAGCCTCGGATTCCTGGGCCGACAGGCTCTATGGCGGACGCCATATTGGCAACGAGCTTGCCTGGCGCGGTTACACCGTGATCTGCGCCGATGCGCTTGGCTGGGGCAGCCAGGAAGGAAACGGTTACGAGGCACAGCAGGCCCTTGCTGCCAATCTTATGCAATTCGGCATTTCCTACGCCTCCGTCATCCTTCGCGAAGATCTTGAGTGCCTTGCTTGGCTGTCCAATCTGCCGACTGTCGATGCCGACAGGGTAGCGGTGATCGGATACTCGATGGGAGGATCGCGGGCCTGGCAGGCTTCGGCACTTTCTGATCATGCGACACTCTGCATCGCGGGCGGCTGGATGGGGACTTTGGCAGGCTTGATGCAGCCCGGAAACAATCAGCTGCGAGGCCAATCGGCATTCTCAATGCTGCATCCGCAGATCGCAGGCAAGCTCGACTATCCACATTTCGCAGCGCTCGGCGCACCCAAACCGACGCTGATCTTCAGCGGCGAGGACGACCGGCATTTTCCAAAGGCGACTGCCAATGCTGCCCAGCAGCAGCTGCGAGCAATCTGGAAATCTGCGGGCAGCAGTGCACTCGAAACGAAAATCTGGCCCGGTTCGGCCCACGCCTTTTCTGTTGAACAGCAGGACCACGCTTTCAATTGGCTTGAGCAGGCGCTGAAATAGAGGCAAGCGCCGCCGACTTGCCTCCCAGCACTTTTCAACATGTCCCGAAATCATCTGAGCCCGATCTTTGAGACCGGGCTCAGTGTCACAACCCTATTCAGACAGTGACCAGATTTGCGTTGATGAAGTCGAAATTGATATCTTCGCCAAGGCCCGGCTTGTCCGAAATATGGACGAAGCCATCCTGATCCATAGGATCGACAAGGCCATTCAGATATTCGAAGCCGTCATCATATTCGAGGAACGGGTGCAGCAGTCCGCGCTCGTACCACTTCGCATTCTTGGTGCAGGCCGCGATGATGAGGTTCGGTGCGCCATTGCCATGGATTTCGCAGTTCATGCCGAAGGACTCGGCAAGATGCATGCATTTCATCGCCGGGCTGATGCCGCCTACATCATGAACGCCGGTGCGAAGAATATCGCAGGCCTTCGACGTGATCCACTCCGCGCGGCTAAAATGCTTGCCGCCAGCACTTTCGGGACCCAGAACCGGGATATCGAGATTCTCTGCAAGCCAGGCGTAGGAGAGGGCGCTGTCCTCATCCATCGGTTCCTCGATCCAGGCGAAGTCAAGCTTTTGAAGGCCTCGTCCGAGTTCCAGGGCTTCCGTGCGGGTATACCAATGGAAGGCATCGATCATGAGATCGATATCGGGACCGACCGCCTCGCGAACAGCGGCGCACGCCTTCAGGTCCATCTTAACGTCGGGCGCCCAGGAAACCGGCGGCATCCATGTGTGAAGCTTGATGCCCTTGTAACCGCGCGCAACCAGCTTTTCGGCAAAACGCCCGTAATCCTCTGGCGTCGCCAGCCCGTTTTCCAGTTCGTCACCGCACATGATCGAGCCATAGGCAGGAATTTTGTCGCGGTAGCTTCCGATCAGCTTGTGCACGGGCATGTTGAGCTTGCGACCGGCAAGATCCCAAAGCGCGCAGTCTACGATTGCCAATGCACGGTCCGTCAGCTGCATGGCGCTGCCACGCTGCCAGTGGGCGAGATCCTGCCACAGCCGTTCCCGCGCGAACGGATCTTCGCCGATCAGAACCTTCTTGACGAACTTTTCGATGACATGCGGACGGATGACTTCCGGCGGGGCAAAGCAATAACCTTCAGTACCGTCATCTGCGACGATGGTCAGCAGACCCATATTCACCTTATGCGGAGGGCCGGGGTGTGCGTGCCCTGCGGTATCCTGATGTCTGCGGGTCGTATGGGAAAACACGCGCACATGAACGTCTACAATCTTCAAGAACTTTCTCCTCACACTCTCTGCGACATCCTTATGTCGGTCGCCGGTATTCGCGATGGCAGGCTTGACGCCTACCTCAACTCATCAGTCATCATACCTCTTAGATCATATAACAAACAATTGGAAGTGCGGTCTTCTTCGCGAACGCATATTTCGGAGAGGGCATGAGCGAAAGTAAATTTGAAATTGCAGGAATCGAGGGAGGATAGGAGGACCAGTGGATGAAGCTTTCCTCATGTGCTAAATGTTGCTGCATAGTCCTC
This sequence comes from Agrobacterium larrymoorei, assembly GCF_005145045.1. NCBI lineage: Bacteria > Pseudomonadati > Pseudomonadota > Alphaproteobacteria > Hyphomicrobiales > Rhizobiaceae > Agrobacterium > Agrobacterium larrymoorei. The sequence goes on along the minus strand of NZ_CP039693.1, from coordinate 274,910 downwards.
TTCATGTCGGTTTCTGGTCTTGTCCGTATGCGTTTCTTGACTGAGCTGCGTCTTTCCTTTCGGCAACTGCTTTTGGCAGGGCTTCACATTGCGGTTGCCACACCGGCACTCGCCGACGACCCGTCTACAGATGGAAAATCTGGCTTTGTCGTCACGCTTGGAGGCAATGTCGAATATGCGCCGTCATATCCGGGATCGTCCCACCAGTCGCTTGGCGCTATTCCGAGCTTCGATATTCGGCGTATGGACGAGCCGGACGAAAACAGCGCTCCGGATGACAATATCGACTACAGCTTGTTCGACGCCGAAAATTTTGAGGCGGGGCCGGTCTTGGGTTTCCGGGATCGGCGTTCGGTGATGGATGACGAAAGGCTCGGCGGCCTGCGCAAGATCGAGTGGAGCCCGGATTTTGGCATCTTCGCGCAGCATTGGCTGGTACCCGACAAGCTTCGGCTGCGGACCGAAGTGCGGCAGGGCCTGTTCAATGACAGCGGCATCGTCGCGGATTTCGGCGCGGACTGGTTCATGCAGCTGACCGACGATTTGACTATTTCGGTCGGTCCTCGCCTGTCTGCGGGCAGCAGCAGATACATGAAGACATATTTCAGTGTCAGCGATGCCGAAGCCGCGTCAAATGGCGCTGTCACCGCCTTTCAGGCTCCGGGAGGGCTTCAGTCCGCTGGCCTGACGATCGCCGCTTCCTATCAGGTGACACCGACGATTACGATGGGCGTCTACAACCGTTTTGATCGGCTTCTCGGCGATGCGGCAGATAGCTCGACCACACAGGCATTCGGTCGGGAAAACCAGAACACAATCGGCATATCGCTGACCAAATCCTTTCAGGTCAGTCTTTAGACAGCTCACCGAGCTGCCCGGTCGAATCTCCCTGAGTAGACCCGGTGACCAGCCATGCTCCGGCAAGGATCAGCACGCTTCCGATAATCTGCGTCCAAAGGACTGGCTCGCCATAGGCGAGCCAGGCAATAGCCATGATCAACACGTAGCTCACGGCTGACAGTGGAAAGGCGGCACTCAGATCGACTTCGGAAAGCACAGTCATCCAGATACCGAAACAGGCGATTTCGGCTGCAATGGCGGCCATGAACCAGGGCGACATCAGAAGATGATCGAGCCAATGATAGGATACCCCAGACACGGTTTCAGCACTCTGTTTGAGAAAGACCTGCTGCAACGTGTTGAGAACCGGCACCAGCAGCCAAAGCGGTTGCGTCTGCTTCACGGCGCGGTTTCCTTGCCATCGTCACCGGCCAGCAGTGGCGCAATGCGTTTCAGTGCAGCATGCAAAATCGCATTCGTGTGGCGAAAGACCATGGTGTTCTGGGTCAGTTCGCTGCCGAGTTTTACCTTGTTGCGATAATAGGCCTGTCCGCTCTGATAGCGACCTATGCCTTTCTCCAGGCAGTAACGAATATTCTCGAACCAGCTGAGATAATAGAGATTGTAGGGCCGCCCCCGGTCCGCATCCATGCAGAAAAACTTGTCGACCAGCTGGTGTCCGTCATGGAGCAGAAGATTGAAGGCAAGCGGCTCGTCGTCAACGAGATAGACGGTGCAGAAGGCATTGTCCGGCATTAGCCGCAGGATCCCGGTAAAATAAGCAGGCGTCAGGTCTTCGAACTGCCACTCGCTTCGTTCGCGCGTCTGTCTGTAAAGCTCCATGAAACGCTGTTCATACGCTCCAAGATCAACGACCCGCTCGACCCTGACCGAGCTTCCGGCGCGCAGTTTACGACGCATGTCCTTGCGCGTGCCAGCCGATAAGGTCGCAAGATAATCATCGACTGTCTCGAAATCGATTTGCCGCCACGCGGTGGCCATGCCACCTGTTTCGACATATTTCCGTTGCTCCAGGACATGCGCAAGCGCTGGATCAAGCGGGAGCGGGAGGTCTTTTAAGGCCAGAAGCGTTGCGCCTTGCGCCATTGCTGCCGCCTCGAAACTGGAGAGCAGCTTTTCAATGATCTCGCGATGTCTAAAAACAGGCACTTCGGGATGAATGCCGATGATACCGTTTTCGGTGCATGGTGAACCGAGGCATGCCAGCTTGAGCTTCAGAAAGCCGGGCATGATCCGCCGTATCCGTTCAATCAACCCATGCACATTGCCGCGTGGCAATGTCGTTTCCAGACCGTAGTCGCACAGGAACGCGGGCATTGCCGCAAGGATTGTGCCATCCTCTTCCACGGTGACGTAGCGCCACCGAAACCCGTCCAGTCCGCTCTCTTCCACGGCCAGCAGGTAGGCGTGTCCCTCCAGTTCATCCGGAAAGCACGCAACCCATGCTTGCCTATCGATTGCGGAAACATGGTCGTGCACCTTGGTCGTCAACTTGTAACCGTTGACAATCGGGCTTTCAGCCAATTGGGCTTTCATGTTTTGCAGCATTCTCGGCCTCGAAAAATTGAGCGGTCAGATCGGCCACGACGCGATGCTGCCGGTCCACATGGATCATGTGATAGCTGTCATCCAGCCAGTGCAGGCGATTTTGTCCGCCGATGTGATCTGCGATGTATCTGGCATGCGAAGGCCCACTCAGATCGTCCTCGCGTGAATGGATGATCAGCGTCGGCGTCCGCATGGAGGGCAGGCGGGACTTCAGCTTTCGGCCCAGGGCGTGCATCTCGAACAGGGCTTTGGCGGGAAAGCTCTCAAATATGCCTTCTGCGCCCAGCCCGGCGATCAGCCGCCTCATCCGCTCATCCTTGATCCCGAGAGATGGATTTTCGTGGAAATTGAGCCGTCCGAGCAGGGGAAAACGCGAAAGCCAGCCGACATTGGAGGAAAGAAGCGAATAATGAAGCGGAACTTCCCATCCATCGTAATAAAAGCAGGGTGAGTAAATTGCCGTTGCCTTGATTTTGTCGGGCGTATCGGCTGCGGCCATCATCGCAAGCTTGCCGCCAACGCAGATTCCTGCAGCGTAGACGGTATCGACCCGTCTGGAGAAGGCAGCGCGGGCGATATGGACGCTTTCGAGCCAATCTTGCCAGCGAGACCGCCGCAGAACGGAAGCGTCCACGCCGTGTCCCGCCAAAAGCGGGGCGAGAACACTATAGCCCCGTTTATGAAGCTGGCGCGCCACAAGCCGCATCTCCGCCGGTGCGCCCGTCAACCCATGGATGAGAAGAACGCCGCGACCGTTGGTGCCTTCTTCGAAGAATGTCGAGGTTTCAGATTTCATAGGCCTGTCGCGCCGACGCAGGCGACGCCTCCAAGGATCAGGATGATGCCAGTGAGACGACGCAGATCGATCGTCTCCTTAAAAAAGATGGCGGCGCAGATGGCGATGGTTGCGTAGCTCAGCGACATCAGGGGAAAGGCGACGGAGAGGGGAGCTTTTGCCAGCACGATGGTCCACGCGAGCAGTTCCACTGCCCAGAACGCAATACCGAGCCATGTGGCGGGGACGAGAAGAAAAAGACGGTTCGAACGGGTTGCCGCATATTTGAAGCAGAGTTCGCGCCCGGTTTCGGTCACGATGCAAAAGCCAATTGTTGCCAGCAACGTCAAGCTCATACTCATGCCATCACCTCCGAAAACACCTCAAGGAGGGCATGATTGGCGGCACTGTTGATATTACGGGTCGTCTCCCTGTTCCGCAGGTGGAATGGCTGATCGATGAATATCTCAGCTTTCTTCATCAGGCGCGTCCAAGGCGTGCCGCCATAACGCGGTTCGGAATAGTCGCCTGTAACGTCAGCCCCGACGATATGGTGGCGGGTCCCGATCTCATGTATCAGCCACAGGACATATGGCAGGCTCAGTCCGCCCTGATCCCAGTTGGTCACGGCATCGGCTAGAACGAGACTATCCTTGTCGATAGTGATGTAGACGGCAGCGGTCTGGATTGTCTCAAGCAACCGGTCGAGGAAATTGCTTTCACCGAGATCCGAAATCGTACTCCAGTGCAGATGCCCCTCGACCTGTGAATAGCTCGCACCACGGCCAACGGCGCTGCGAACTTTGCTCGGTGGGTGTTGATAAGGATAAAGCTCGAGCTTGCCGCTACGGAGCAGGTCGAGATTGGCACCCTTGCTCTCAGGAGAAACGAGATCGCTGCTACAGACGCCGAGCGTAATGACTTTATCGACTTGGGGATTGGAGACTGCGGCGTTGACCCAGGATCCGCAATGAAGCCCATCGGCAAAATGCACCCAGTCAGGATGATTGTCGATATGGATCACGGTCACGCTTCCCTGAAAGCTTTCAAGGGCATCATCGAGAAGAAGTGCTGTGACGTGATGGAAATCGCCGGATCCCATGAAGCAAAGCCGAGGTCTGGCCTTTCGGTCGGATGCCGATCTGACCAGACCTCGGTTCAGGTGACACAGAGCATCTTTCCGGCTCCACAGCCGCAGCAGTTGGCCGCACTCCTTGTCAGCTATTTCCCGGGCGCCGGCCATCATGGCGGCACCCAGGAAATCGGGTTGCAACTCCAATGCATCATCGAGGTGGAGAAGCATAAGCTGCACGGAACTATCTCCGTTCGGCGCGTGTCAGAAGCTGATCGAGAAGTTCGATGGCAAGCCTGATCTCGTCATTGGAGATCATCAGGTTCGGTGCCAGCGTGATGACATTCTTGTGGTAACCGCCAACGTCGAGAACGAGGCCGTATTTATGGCCATTGAACTCCAGATCGCCCTTCATTCCTTCGTCCGACATCCAGTCAAGCGTCGCCTTATCCGGCGTATAGCTATCCGACTGGCAAATCTCCATGCGCAGCGCCAGACCCAGACCGTCCACTTCGCCGACGATGGCATGACGAGACTTGAGCTCTTTCAGTCCCTCAAGGAACAGGGCACCCTTGGCCATAACGCTTGAACCAAGATCCTCTTCTTCAACCATCCTGAGCGTCTCGAGCGCAACTGCGGTGCCCATCGGATTGCTGGCGAAGGTCGAATGCGTGGAACCGGGCGGGAAGATCGTCGGATTGATCATCTCTTCACGCGCCCAGATACCGGAGAGCGGATTGAGACCATTGGTAATGGCCTTGCCGAAGACCAGCACGTCGGGGGAAACGCCGAAATGCTCGATGGACCATAATTTTCCGGTCCGGTAAACACCCATCTGGATTTCGTCGACCACGAGCAGAATTCCATGCTCGTCCAGAACCTTCTTCAGCTCCACGAAGAAATTCATCGGAGGAATGACATAGCCACCCGTGCCCTGGATCGGCTCGATATAGAAGGCCGCATATTCCGATTTTCCGGCCTTGGGATCCCAGACGCCGTTATATTCGCTTTCGAACAGGCGGGCGAATTTCTGGACGCAATAGTGGCCATATTCCTCTTTCGACATGCCCTTGGGGCCGCGAAAATGGTAGGGGAATTCGATGAACTGCGCGCGTTCGCCGAAGTGCCCATAGCGTCGACGGTAGCGATAGCTCGATGTGATCGAACTGGCACCCAGCGTGCGACCGTGATAGCCGCCTTCGAAGGCAAACATCAGGCTTTTGCCGCCAGAAAAGTTGCGAACCAGCTTCAGCGAATCCTCGATTGCCTGCGATCCACCGACATTGAAGTGAACCCGGCCCTTGTGACCGAATTTCGCTTCCGCATCCCGCGCGATCAGGGCTGCAAGCTCGACTTTTTCACGGTGCAGATATTGCGATGCCACCTGCGGCAACCGGTCCAGCTGGCGATGAGCTGCCGCATTCAGGCGCTCGTTGCGATAGCCGAAATTGACTGCGGAATACCACATCTGCAAATCGAGAAATGGCGTTTCGCTGCTGTCGAAGAGGAATGAGCCATCACAACCATCGAAGAACTTCGGATGCTCTGTGTAATGGACCGTATCGCCGTGCGAGCAATAGGCAGCCTCGAGCTTGCGAAGCTCTTCTTCAGGCGCTTCGAGATCGAACTGATCGGCTATTTTCGAATGGACGTTCATGATGTTTCCTTGGCCTTAAGCGGTTTTCGCCAGTCGGGCGTCGTTCGCCCGGCTGGACATGTCGGTGAGAAGGCTTGCGACGGCGCATTGCACGTCCGAAAAGCCTTCATAGGGAATGAAAGGGATGGATTGCTGCGCGCAGTGAACGGCGAGTTTGGATTTGGCAAACACAAGGGACGCCTGCCGCGAAACGCAGAAATCGCTTCGACCATCACCCACATAGATGTGCTGCGCCGACGTCTGGACGATGTTGCATTTGCAGACACCAGCGCCCGAGGCACAGCCCGCGCTGGCAAAAGGCGTATCCAGCCGAAAGCTAAATTTCTGGTTGCTTACTGATGACGACAGCCGGTTCGCATTGATCGCAATGTCGGTCACACCGTGGCGCGCAAGGATGCGACGAATGAAATGGTCGACACCATCACTGACCACGGTGATGCCGATTGAATGGCTGCGGCAGAATTCGGCAAATGCGGGAAAATCGGGATCGATTTCGACCGTATCGAGAAAAGCATTGAGATCCTGAAGCGTCGCATCGATCAGCGGGATCTGGGCGCGCATGCATTCCGCCGCCGTTATCCTGCCCGCTTCCCAGTCTTTCTCCAGTCGGTGCCATTCCTCGCTTGCGAAGCGCTCAAGAACGAGATCGGTCACGTCATCTACGGCAATCGTTCCGTCGAAATCGCAAAATGCATGCATGTCCTGCTCCTCAATGCTGTGAGGAAGCAGTTAGACCGGGCAACTGAAGGCAAGATTAGGTGAAGATGAAGCGAAACTGAATTCGAACCGTTACGACGCGGGAATATCGAATTTCACCCGCAAACCATATCCCCATTCCGGCGTATCGAGCCTCGTCTGGATACCGAGGCGACTGGCAATATCGGCGACGATGGTCAGTCCAAGCCCGGCTCCGCCATCATCGGCAGCCATCAACCGGTTGAAGCGCTGGAAGACATTGCTACGCTGATCGACCGGAATACCGGAGCCGGTATCGCTGATGGAGAGCGTCCATCCACTTTCCTTCTCGTCAATGGCGACGACGATACGGCCGCCATCCGGCGAGTATTTTATGGCGTTGTCGACAACATTATCGAGCATGACCCGAAACAGTGCCCGGTCGATGCTGACGAATGCATTGTCGTGGCGCTGAAGCTGAACCTCGAAGTCGCGGCTTGCAAAGATCGGACCAAAATCGGCCAGGCAACTCGCCGTGAGATCGTTGAGATCGGCAATTTCCGGGACGACCGTTTGATGGCTGACACGGGCAAGCCTAAGCAGCTGTTCGATAAGGTGCATGGCGCGCTCGTTGCTGGAAATCAGATCCGCAACGAGAACTCTCCTCTCCTCGTCCGTGTCGCTGCGCTCGAGAAGCTGGAGCAGCAGCTTGATGCCAGCCTGAGGGGTGCGCAACTGATGCGCGGCCAGATCGGAGAACTGCCGCTCGAGAATTATGGATCGCTCCAGCTTCTGCAACAGCGCGTTGAGCGACTGAATGAGCGGCGCCAGATCCCTCGGTTGCCCCATGACGGATATCTTCGAGAGGTCATCGGAGTTTCTGCTTCGTATCTGCCGAACGAGATCGCGTATCGTGCGCAGCCCGTTGTCGATGGCAAGCCAGGTTATGCAGGCAATAATCGGGATGAGAATGAGAAGAGGCAGCGCCAGATCCGTCAGAATATTCCCGACAAGCGTTTGGCGCAGTTCGATATTTTCCGCTACCTCGACTATTACCTCGCTGTCAGCGATCGGAAGAGAATAAATCCTCCACTGCGCATTCTGAAACGATATGTCGGTAAAGCCGGATTTGAAGGGTCGGTCCGAGGCGGGAAACGGATTGCTGCTTTCCAGCGCCAGAACATTGTTGCGCCAAGCGCGGTAGGCATGTGCATCGGCATAATCATCCGCCTCATCATTGATGGCCAGTTGATTGTTCATATTGAAATCGAGATCCGGCACATGGATTTCGGCGCGAGGCTTCGACGAACTAAGAGGCTTCCTCAACAGCGACCAGAGAACGTTGGCGTCGTTGATCAGCTGTGCGTCATAGATGTTGTTGATCTCGCGTGTCGCACTTCTGTAGGCGAGGAAGCCGATCAAAGCGATCGTGATGATGATGGTTGGCAGGATGCGCAGAAAAAGGCGTTGCGCAAGCGTCATGATGCACGCTCTATCATATAGCCGACGCCGCGGATCGACCGAATGAAATCGGAGCCCAGCTTCTTGCGCAAATTGTAGATCGTGACCTCGATCGTGTTGCTTTCAACCGCGGTATTGAGATCATAAAGCGCGTATTCGATATCGGCTTTCGTGACGTATCGCCCACTTCGCTCCATCAGCATGCGCAACAGATGGAACTCCTTGGCGGGCAGATGCAGCTGACTTCCCGCACGACGGGCGACCATGGCTGAAGGATCAAGCTCGACCTCACCGCAGCGCAGGATCGTTTCTCCGCGCCCCTGCCGCCGCCGGATGAGCGCCCGGACACGGGCAAGCAATTCATCCAGATCGAATGGCTTGGTGACATAGTCATCCGCACCTTCATCCAGCCCCGCCACACGATCACGAACCCCATCTAGCGCCGTCAACATCAGAATTGGTATGTCGTTTCCCTGACGGCGGAGCTGCTGCGCAATTTCCAGCCCGCTCAAACCCGGCAGATTCACGTCCAGAACAAGCACCGTATAGTCACTGTTGCGAAGCGCCTCCAAAGCACTCCCGCCATCACGAAACCAGTCTGCCCCATAAGCGTGCTTCTCAAAGGCCCGCTTCAGCGATGACCCGAGTATCTTGTCATCCTCAACGATCAAAATCCGCAAGCCGACACTCCTTCAGAGATAGGCTCAACCTGAAACTATTTGCGTTCTGTTTCAACTGGTCTGTTTTGTCGTACCGTCAGCGGAACGCTCGGCTACTACACGCAATCTCTAACGATGACCGCTTCAACACATCAGCCAGCGGCTGATAGGCCCTTCGTTTGTTCATCGAAGTAATTTCGCTGGAAAGAAGCCCGTTGAAACAAGGCCGGTCGTCATCCCAGCCGGGATGATTGATGATCGGGTAGAGGCAGATGCCTTCGAGCGGTACACCCGCCTGCATCGCGTGTGCTCCTTGAGACGCCACGTATTTAAACCATTCTGGCCGGCGCTCATCTTCGATACCGGTTTCGGCAATCAGAATTGGTCTGCCATAGCGGGCGTAGGTTTCGATCAGAATCCTGCTCAGTGGCTTGTAAAGTGGATGACCGATATCGATGGGAGGGCCGCCGTGGATCCACTGATTGTTGAAGTAATAATTGACCCCGATAATGTCGAGAAGCTCCGGCCTGCCGCCGATTTGGGGCCATATCCTTCCGGCAATCAGGTCCCATCCTTGAAATTGCGCTTGCCTGTGGCCCTCGCTGGCGCCCGCTTCCCAAGGGCGGGTGGGATCGGTGATGACGTTTATGACCGGATCGCAGTGAACGAAGCGCGCTTTCGGCTCAATTGTGAGAATGGTTTCCATTGCAGCAATTGCCGCCCGGGCAAGCTGGACCTTGAGTTCGTATCCGCGGCCATTCGCAAAGGGGTTGAGGTATCCGGCATCTCCGCCGCCCCAGGAGAAAAAAGAGATTTCGTTAACGGGACAGTAGAATGGGATATCATCGCTTTCCTCGCGCACAAACCGAGCACAAGCGCCTGCAAAACGTGCAAATCGGTCGACAAACTGCGGTGACCAGATGTCGAGACCGTCCGGCCATCCATAGTGTAGCAAGTCCCAAATAACCTGCGTTCCGGTTGCTTGGGCTGCCTTCAGCATGGGGCGGATGCTGGACCAGTCATATTCGCCTTGCCTGTCGATCAGATGCCAGCGAAAACCATCTCGAACAGTCCTGATGCCGAATTCTGCAAGCTGCCCATAGTCTTGTGCAGCATGGATGTCATGACTGACCGCCGCGATCATATCGAGACGTCGGCCTTCTGCAGAGCCTGCAGGGCGGAGCCGGTGCGTCGAGCATTCGAAGCCGCCCTGCAGGAAGGATCTAAACAGGCCTGTCGGTCCTGAAGGCTTACGCTCAGCCAGTACTTCGGCAAACAGCTGTTCCCACTGCGGCAGCACAGCCGTCACGCTGTAGGTCGTTTCGACCTTGCGCCGAAGGGCTTGTGCGAGGCGAGCGCGCAAATCGGGATTTGCGATCAGGCGTTCAACAGCCATGGCGACAGCGGCAGGATCGCTATAGGGCACGAAAATACCGCCGACACCGTCTTCGATCTGTTGCATCGCGCCATTGTCTGGCGTGGCGATGACGGGTAGCGCGGCAGCACCCGCCTCCGCAATGACATGTGGCATGCCTTCGCCTTTTGACAACCAGACGAAAATGTCCATCGCCGAGAGAAGGGCCGGGATATCCTTACGATCGCCCAGAAAGCGCAGCACGCTGTCGAGCTTTTTGGTCTTTGCAAGCGTTTGCAAGTGCTCGGCGTAGTCCGGTAAAAAGGCATCAGGTCCGCCGATTATGACAAAGCGAGCTTTTGGATCGCGTGCGTGAACCAGTGCTGCGGCCTCAATGAAATCCTCGACATTTTTCTTAGGGTCAAGCCTGCCGACCCAGCCGATAAGAATCTCGTCCTGCTTTATACCAAGCGATGTGCGCATCGCGGCACGCTGATGCCCGTCGAAATCCGAGAGTTCTACCATCGACGGGATTTCCAAGGCATCCCCTTCACGCCCCGGCATGATGGATGCGGCGGCTTCCCGGATGGAGCGGCATACGCCGACATAACGGCTGGTAAAGTGTTTCGGTCCTGCCAGCGCCTCCGATACCAGCCCGCCATGTTCGATCAGCGGAGGGCGCCAATGCAGTCGTTCCAGTGCAGGATAGATGTCGGCCACGTTCTGGCAGGAGACGATGACATCATAGGCCGGTATCTTGTTGGCGAGATAGGCAACCGTGTCTTCAAAGGAAAGCCCGTAGGGCGTCGTGTCCACATCGACCCCGAGTTCGCGCAATTGCTCATGCGTCTGGTGCGGCATGTTCGGTTTATGGAAACAGGCAACGACATCGAGACGATAGCGGCTGCGATCCAGATGACGCGCCAAGAGCCTAACTTCCGTTTCTTCGCCCCCGACAACCAGCCATGCGAAGACGAAGAGAATTCGGATGGGTTGTTCGTTGGACGTCATTCGCCGACCTTGAAGATGATTTGCAGAAATTCGGGTCGGTTGGCGACAAGGTCTGCCAGGAACTGCGGGCCGTCATCGAAAGGTACGACATGGGTAATCATCTGCTCACGGATGATGTTGCCGTGGGTCTGAAGAAGGCCGATGGTTTCATGGGCGAGCCGCCGTCTGTTCCACAGACCATCAAGCCCGCGCGGGACGCGGTTGATCTGGGCGCAACGAATGTTGAGACCATTGTGGTGGAATTCCTCCCCCAGCCGCAACGCATCCGCTCCGCCCTGATAGAAGGCGAGATCGATAACGGTGCCCTGTGGGCGCAGCGCCTTCAGCGCCACATGCAAACTATGGGCATGCGCCCGCGTCTGAAAAACGAAGTCGGCACCTCGATCCGTGGCACCATTATGCCAGCGCGCCTTGCAATGCTGCCAGGCGTCTTCCTCCGTCATGGCTATCAGTCCCATGGCCTGCGCTTTGCTTCGCCTGAATTCGGACGGATCGGCGATGATGACGCCGAGCGCGCCCGCCCTTTGTGCGAAGAGCGCGGTCATCAGGCCCACCGTGCCGGCGCCGATGACGATGACGTTGCGACCGGCAACACCTGCACCAAAGGTCGATATATTCGGCCCCAACGCATCCGCATCCGCGTGGAGAATACCGTTGGCGGCGATGGGACCCATCTGGGCGACAAAGACACCAAGGATGGGGTCGATCTCATCCGGCATCGGCACCAGCACATCATGGAACGGGTCTGAGGTGTGGCCGGTTTTATGGGCGTAAGTCGTGGCGAATATGTCGCCTACACTGAAACCTTCGGCCCGAGATTTCGAGACGCGCGCCACTTCCATGTAGCCAAGAAACGGTACGGGATAGTGCAGATCCGGTTCGTTTTGCAGAAACACGCCCCGCCCGCCATCGAAGCGGGAATGGAGATAGGGATTTGTGTTTTTCAGAAAGGTGAGTTCTGTGCCTGCCGAAAAGCCGGTATAGAGCGTGTCCAACCACACCTGATTGTCTGTCGGTGGGCCTTCCTCGTACTCGAAGAAAAAAGCCCTGCCGGGCGCTTCGATGCCAAGCGAACGGACAATCCGGTGCCCGGGCGCAGGGCCGGGTTGCTGCTCGTTGCGCGGTTCATGATAAAGCGGGGCAACCGGATTGCGGGAGATGGATGGCTGCTCCAAAGAGACAGGTTCGCCGCTGCGCGCCGACTCCACCACCGCGAGGGCAACGCGGTGTGTCGCGAGCGCATCCTGATAAGTGCAGCGAATGTGGTTTTCGCCACCACGCACAGCGTCAATGAAGTCTCGATCTTCGCGCCAAACCGGATCACCGTCTGCCTGGCGAACGGGCCGCCCGGCACCGACATCGACCATGATATCATGGTCGGTCAGTTCAATGGCCAGACGATCCGCGAAGATGTTGAGACCAATCCTGTGGCTCCAGCCCAGAAGGCAGGTGGAAGAGATATTGGCGATGACACCGGACTGAAAGGTAAGGTTGGCGGTGGTGACGCCGGGCACATCAAGGCCGGGGAAGCTGTCGCGCTCCTTGAACCCGACACGGCCATAGACATGGGCGACTTCACCGACCAGATAGCGGGCAAGGTCGATAATATGCGTCGCCTGTTCAACCATTTGTCCGCCCGACATATCCGATTTCCACCACCATTGCGGCGGCGGTGTCTGATCCAACCAGTAGCCGGACAAAAGCTGAGCGGGGTTATGTTGAAGAAGGTTGCGCGCCTCCTCGACAGTATCGAGGTAGCGCCAGTGATAGCCGACACCGGTGATCAGCCTCGAGGCCTCGATCTCCGCGCTCAGTTCCTCGGCCAATGCCAGATCGAGCGTGATAGGCTTTTCAACGAAAAACGGAATGTTTTTGGCGATAAGGTCGCGCTCAGCTTTGCCATGGGCGAAAGGTGGCACGCAGATATAGACAGTATCCAGTGACTGCGCTTCCAGCATGGCGCGGTGGTTATCGAAGGCCTTGGCACCGAAACGGCTGGCGGCATGTTCTGCGCGGGCAAAATCCGGGTCGGCAAACGCCACCAGTTCCACATCCTCGAAGCCACCGAGAATTTCCAGATGGCGGTTGGCGATGCCGCCAGCACCGATAAAGCCGATACGCTTTTTTCCCATGAAGACATGTCCTTGCGTGAGAGGCGCTGCCTGCGAAAGTACGCGCTCGTAAACGGCGGCGGTTTCGTTTGCCATGCGCTGTGCGGAAAAGTGGTTCTGGAAGCGTTCGAAGCCCGATTGTCCCGCCGATTTTGCCGTTGCAGGATCATCGAGAGCCCTGATCAACACCTGCGCCAGCGAGGCGTAATCGCCTGGTTCGGCCAGAAAGGGATGCGAAGGTCCAAGCGCCTCTATATTGCCGCCAATGTTGGTTGCGACAACGGGCAGCCCGATCGACATGGCCTCCAGCACGGCAAGCGGCAGTCCTTCGAATTTCGATGGCAGAACGAAAAGATCGGCTTGCGCCATCAAGTCGGCAATATCGGTTCTATGGCCGAGAAAACGCACATGTTCCGTCAACGACTGCGCTTCCACCAGAGCCTTGATCGCTTCAAGCTCCTCGCCTTTGCCGACAAGGAGCAGGACGGTGTTCGGGTGTGCCGCAAGAATGGCGGGCATGGCCGCAATCAGGGTCGCGTGGTCTTTCTGTTTGGAAAAGCGGGCGGCGGTGAGAAGGACATTTCGCCCATCCATGCCCCTTATTGAGGTTTTGCCCGGATTTGGCGTCAGGGCAAAAGTGCCGTTGCGCACGAGGCTAATATGGTCGGCATCGACGCCGTTTTGTTCGAAGCTGGATTTTACGGCTTCCGATACGGCAATGCGATGAGCGAGCGACACGCATTCTCTGGCGTAATGTTGCTGCTGGTCTTTGTCGGTCAGAAGATAAGGCAGATGCTCGGTTCTGACGACGGGGATGTTGTGAGCGAAACCGGCCCCCGCTATTTCGTGGCCTTCCCAACCGATGCCCGCATGGACATGGAGGATAGACGTGGACGTCGCGCGCAGCCATTCACCGAAAGCCGACATGTCATCGATGCTTTTGACGGCAAGCCCCAGTCGGGCTGCCCTCGACAACAACCGTCCTTCGGTTTCGGCAGGCGCCGCAATCGTTACCGCCCACTCATTTTCAAGTGCGCGGGCAAGCGTCAACATGTGTTCACCCATGCCCGATGGATCGAGACTATCGGTGGCAAGAACGATCCTGTGACGCGCGCTGCTCATAGACCGGGCGCAGCCACGATTTCGCCAACGATGACGGGTTGGCCCGGGCTGGTTTTCTTAGGCAGGGCGGCGGGCATCTGCACAAAAGCGCTTCGCGCCATGACGTCGTCCACCAAGCTCTTCATAGCGGCAAAGGTTTTGTCCCAGGACGATGCTTCGAGCATGTCATCAACGGGCTTCCACCATTCTGTGCCAGCTTTCGCCATGGCAAGCGCTTCATCGCAGGCGGCTGCGAAATGCGCGGCATCCGGCGCGACAAGGACACTTTCGACATCTCCATAATGACGCACGACATCTCGGATTGGCGTGCTGACGACGGGCCGGCCAGCAGCAAGATATTCCGGTGTTTTCGTGGGGCTGATGAACTGCGTGGACTCGTTCAAAGCAAATGGCATCAGCGCCACGTCCCAGCCTGAGACATAGGCAGGGAGCTCTCCGTAGTGTTTCGGTCCCAGGTAATGAATGTTTGCCGCTTGCGGTAAATCTTCCGGCGCGATCTTGGTTATGGGGCCAATGAATATGAAAGACATATTCGGACGCTGCCCGGCGACAGTCGCGATCAAATCGAGGTCGAGCCGCTCATCGATCACGCCGTAATAGCCAAGCTTCGGACCAGGAATAGAGCTTTGGTCGGCGGGTTCTTTTGCGCTTTTGCGGGCGGTGTGAAAGTGCTCGGCATCCACTCCGGATGGAAACGGATGGATGTTGTCGTGCTGCCCGCACTTGGCTTCAAAGAGGCTGTAGCCGCCCGTAAAGACCACATCGGCGCGCGCCATCAGTGCCGCTTCCATCTCCTTCATGCGATGTGGCGCAAATTTGAAATTCGCAAGCTCGTCCATGCAGTCATAGACGATGGCTGACGCATCGATGTGCCGGGCAAATTCATACATGGTCGGAGTGTAAAACCAGAAGATAGGGCGCTTCGCACCATACATCGCAAGAAGATCATCCAATAAGTGGCTGAGCGCCACTTCACGTTCCGCCTCGCTCCACCAATGGGGCACGCGCGGGCGCACGGATTTAACGGTCGTGCCTTCGAAGGGATGAATTTCCAGATAGGCGAGGTGATGATCTGTCGGAATGAATTCTTCGAAAAAGAACACCGCCCTTTCCCTGGCGAAACGCGACATCAAATGTTGCGGACGCTGTAAAACGAAATCCCACCGCAGATGCGAAAAACAGATTAGCGGCGTCTTCCGCTCTGATGTTGCGTGTGATGGCGAGGGAATGGAACTGGAAAGATTCATCGGCGCATCCAGGTTTCAGGAACGTAACCAAACCGGGCGAAACATGCTTTGTTCCTGCTGTCTGGAAACTTTCTAACGGCTTGAAACGTCCATGATTTTTTGAAGTTTTGCGATGGAATGCGGCCATGTCCATCTGTCGATCACGGTCTGTCTGGGAGAGAAATCATCCAGATTTTTCAGCATGGACAGAATGCCCTCGTGAAAAGTCTCCGCCGGTGCCGCTCGCCCCGTCTGCGGGGTGATAAATTGCAGGCCACAACGAAGCTGACTGTTAGCGAGAACAGGTAGTCCTGCCAGCATATATTCCGTGAGAATGGCGGGCGCGCCGTCATCGATGCCGCAGACAACGCCCATTTTGGCTAGGTTCATCAGTCGATTGACCTCTGTAAAAGAAACGCCCGGCGGGCCGACGAAGTCAACGTCGATGTCTAGGTGGCGAGCATTCTCACGAAGCTCGTCGCTCAGTTCTCCATATCCGAAAACGCAGAGCGCTTTAATGGAACGCGGCAGTTTTGAAAGTGCGTCAAACAGAATGTCGTGGCGCTTGTACTTTTGCGCCGCGGCCACGTAGATGACGTCATAGGGCTTTGGCCCATCTAACGGATGAAACTGCGTTTCCGACGCGAATTCCGGGCCGATGGGCAGTATGGCCGTCGGCATATGAGGGTGGCGCTCTTTTACTTCACACGATTGCCATTCCGCTCCGGTCAGGATCAGATCGAAACGGGTGCTGACTTCCGGCGGAATGCGTAACGCCGGGGCATCGATGGAATTGTATATCTTGTAGCTTGAAGCGCAGGCGTCCAGAATTTCCGCCGATACGCCCAAACCCCAGACGCAAAGTATCTCCGGCGCGCCAAAGACCGTGATATGGGCGAGCATATCATTGGAATGGAAAGGCGCATAAGGCCCATTCATCTGAAATGCACGACGGATGATGAGCGGTGACCTATGCAAATCTGGCGCAGGCGGGATATCCCCGCGCCAATGGGTCCATATTTCAATGACATCGACAAGACCGGCTTTCACGCAGGCGAGCGGAAGACGCTCTATGTAACCGCCTTCCACATTAAACCCGGGTACCGCCTCTTCGCGTGACGCCGGTTGGCCACGCTCGCCGCTCCGCCACTGGCGTTGAAACTCTTCGACGCTCGGGACACTGGAGGAGAAGGAATTGCCATCTTGAAAATCGCTGATGACGACGAGACGTCTGATGTTCCTGTTGTTTCCCATTGCAGGCGGTTCCGGGCTTTCCCTTGAACGAAAGAAGCGCGGCATTGCTGCCGCGCTTTGACCTATTTTACTTCGAGGGAGAGGCTTTGCCGAGCTTAACCGATGGCTCTCGGCCCCAGACCCGCAGCTTGCCCAATTCCGCAACGAAGTCCGCAGGGCTTGCTTCGTCGGGGAGGGCTATGACGCCTTCATCGATGGCATTTGCCAAGCCTGCCGTTTGAAGCAGAGGCAGGGCGGATGCGACATAGCCGATGAACTTGCAATGCTGAAAGGCATCGGCCACGAAGTCACGGGCGGTGGCCTCATCCTTCAAATCTTCGATGCCCTCGGGTGAAGTCAGCAAAGCCACGGCATCGAAGAGAACCGATGGTCCGCCATCGATCATGTGATGGGCTTCGATCCAGCTTCCGTCGGAGGCTTTGACGCCGCCGACCTTGGGAGCGATGAGTTCGAACACGGCTTTTTCAGCAGTGACCGCGCCTGTGAGCGCTTTCAGCATTTTGGCATCGACACCATCGGTGATCAAAATGCCGAGCTTGCGTCCCTCGAAGCGCTTCGGGCCGTTCTCAACGATGCTGAGCGCCGGTGATGCATCGAGGTCCTGCCGCGTCGGCATTGCGGCATCGGCGGGTTTGGGCATTTTCTGGAAGCCAAGCTTTTGCGCGACGGTCGCGGCCAGCGTTTCATCGATATTCAGCAAATGCGCGACCATGCGTTCACGAATGGCCGGAATTTCGACCTTGCTGAGCTCAAACGTAAGTGCAGACGCGATGTGACGTTGCTCAGCGCCGGTCTGGCTGATGTAGAATTGCCGCGCCTGGCTGTAATGGTCTGCAAAGCTTTCCGGGCGAAGCCGCGCCTTGGTGCCTTGCTCCTCGGCTGGATAGTGGCGATAGCCCTTTGTGGGCGATTCCCTTGGGCCTTCTCCGTGGGAATTCGGCTGGTAATTCACTCGACCAACCGGATTGCGCATCGCCATATGGCCATCCTGCTGGAAATGCGCGAAGGGACACTTGGGGGCATTGATCGGCAGATGGGTGAAATTCGTGCTGCCCAGCCGTTTCAATTGCGTATCGAGATAGGAAAAGTTGCGACCTTGCAGCAGCGGGTCGTTGCTGAAATCGATACCCGGCGGCACATTCTGCGTCATGAATGCGACCTGCTCGGTTTCCGCAAAGAAATTGTCCGGCATACGGTCCAGCACCATCCGACCAATGGCTTTCGTCGGCAGGATTTCTTCGGGGATGATCTTGGTAGGGTCCAGCACGTCGAAATCGAAGCTATCGGCGAACTCCTGATCGAACAGCTGGACGTGCAATTCCCATTCGGGGAAATTGCCGGACTGGATGGAATTCCACAGGTCGCGACGGTGGAAATCGGGATCGGCGCCATTGATCTTGACCGCCTCGTTCCAGGCAACGGACTGCAGGCCGAGCTTCGGCTTCCAGTGAAATTTGACGAAGGTGGACTCATCCTTGGCATTCACCATACGGAATGTGTGAACGCCGAAGCCTTCCATAAAGCGCAGTGAGCGGGGAATGGTCCGGTCCGACATGATCCACATCACCATGTTCATGCTTTCCGGCGTCAGGCTGATGAAATCCCAGAAATTGTCATGCGCCGTCTGGGCCTGCGGAAAAGCTCTATCCGGCTCCTGCTTTGCGGCATGGATGAGATCGGGGAATTTGATGGCATCCTGAATGAAGAAGACCGGAATATTGTTGCCGACCAGATCCCAGTTACCTTCCTTGGTATACATCTTGACCGCAAATCCGCGGACGTCCCGGGCAAGATCGGCTGAACCCTTGTTCCCCGCGACAGTGGAGAAGCGGACGAAGAGCGGGGTCTTTTCGCCCTTGCGCTGAAACAGGTCGGCCTTGGTGTATTCGGCAAGCGAATCGTAGTTCTCGAAATAACCATGCGCGCCATAGCCACGGGCATGAACGACCCTTTCCGGGATACGCTCATGGTCGAAATGAAACATCTTCTCGCGAAAATGAAAATCATCCACGACAAGCGGTCCACGGGCACCGATGCGGAGTGAATTCTGGTCGTCCGATACCGGTCCACCCTGCGCTGTGGTCATAACCGGTGTGTCGCCTTCGGCGAACTGATGAAGCTCGCCGCCGGGTCCACGTTGCATTTTCTGGTCGTGTATCGTGACCACGTCAGTCTGTGGAATGGAGGGTGGGGTAGCCTGTTTCTTGGCCATTGTGCATCTCCTAGCCGTGTGACGCGAGTTGCGCCACCGCAACCCGTAAGGAAAAAGGCCGCCCGAAAGCGGCCTGCTGAATTCGCGATGCCCGGCAGAAACCTGCAAACTAGCAGGTCCATGTGGCGCTCAGAGCCCGCATCGATTGGTATTTCAAAGAGCCGGACGCTTATAACGAGCGCGTTCTTTCTCGATCTGGTCGGCGTCGTAAGGGTCGAGCGTGTCGTCGAAGCGCTGCCATCCTTCTTCCCTGTAGGCGGCGCGGCGTGCAGTCGGATCGACCCAGTTCGAACGCTTGAGAACGGCCTCGGCCTCTGGAACCATGTCGTCGTCGACTTTCGCGGTAACGATGGTACCGCCACGGCGTACACCTTCCGCATAAACATGCGCATCTTCTTCAGAGACGCCGGAGTCCATCATGGCGCCAACGATACCGCCTGCTGCACCGCCTGCAACTGCGCCAGCGGCCACACCCGCCGCCGTGGCGGCAAGCCAGCCAGCGGCAACGACTGGGCCAACGCCTGGGATGGCCATGATGCCGAGGCCAGTCAAAAGGCCGCCCGCGCCACCGACGACTGCGCCGATACCGGCACCCGTGCCAGCGCCTTCGGCGGCCTTGGAATCGTCGCTATGTCGGTTATCGGCATTGTTCGATACGATGCTGATATCTTTGGAAGGAACACCAGCGGTTTCCAACTCGGTCACTGCCGAGCGCGCATCCGCGTGGTCATCGAAAAGTCCGGTTACAGTTCTCATCTGTGTCATCCTCAATTGGGTGGATCACTGGTCTCTCGCCTGGACCGGGGAGATCAGGCCTCGATAAACGGACAGCTTACTTGGCGACGACGTTGCCCTGATAATCCATGGAGATCATGACGGACTTGTCATCCTTCATGCCAGCCGCCATCCAGATACCCTTGTCATCCTTCTTGAGGTCCTTGACATCGGAGTAACCGGCCTCTTCGATGCGGGTTTTCGCCTGCTCTTCCGTAAAGCTGTTCGCACCTTCAACCGGAGCTGTCGGGTTCTTGGTTTCCGGGGTGGCGACAGCGGGCGTGTTGCCGTCATTGCTGGTTGCCGGGGCAGATGTCTGGGCAGCCGCAGACATCGCCGTGGCGCTCAGCAGCGCCACTGCTATAATGACTTTCTTCATGATGATTTCCTCTCATAAGGGCCGCATCTCTTGTTGCCCTCGACTACCAAACTGGCAGTCTCTGTATTCGTTCCGATCCCACGGAATTTAAAATAGAGGCGGATTGCCGCTTTTTTCTTTATCCGCGCACAGCCCATCGAAGCCCGCAATTGGGCTTTCGACACGTTTAATCGGATCGGGGCTTCGGTATGATGGGAAATGGCTCAAATCGTTTGAGTGTCATGATGATGAGGAGGTGCCGGTTCATATCGCTGGAAACCTGCCGAGAAATATTCAGCTGTAGGTCTCGTACCGCTTGGGCAATAACGGGCAAAACCTCTCAATACGGTAGGCCTCCAAACCACGGTCTGGAGTGTTTCCAAAGTGGCGTGTAGCAATAGATTAAGGTATTGCAATCGAAACGATACTTGTCTGTCTTTTGATCTGCAATCATCCGCCTCGCCAACGCGGCGCCCGGCTTTCGTAAGCCGTCATAGGGTATCAGCTGAAATACCGAACTCTCAGCGGCAAAAGCGCCGCACCCAAGGCAGAGGGGTCACCTTCCGTTTCGCTGAGAACAAGTTTGGCTTCCTTGGGGCCTGTACCGTAGCGGTGCTCGCGTTGTGAGGGCATGTTCGCGCGTTCGATCATCATTCGGCCAAGTGCGCGGGGCAATAGTCCCCCGAAGACGATCGCTTGGGGGTCGAGCACGGCGATAAGGCTGGCTATGAGCCTGTCCACCTGCGGCATGGTTTCGTCAAGCCATTCTTCCACACCGGGCCACGCGGGATCGAACTGGTGGTAAAGCGTATCGACAGAATGGATGTCGACGCCGTTTCTTTGTAGCGTCTTCATCAGATATTGCAGTGCTGGACGCTTAGGGGACTCATCCGGGTTGTATATGCCGCTGAACTCACCAGCATTGCCATGGAAGCCGTGGAATGGCCGGCCATTAAGGATCAAGCCACCGCCGAAGCCATAGGCGAAGGATAGATAGGCGAAGGTTTCACACCATAATCCGACACCGCGCAGGTTTTCGCCGATTGCGCCCGTCGTTGCATTGTTTTCCAACCAGACTGGTAATCCAAACCTTGTTTCAAGTATGGGTTTGAGCTCAATGAGCGACCAGTCCCGCAAAGGCTCAGGTGCGTTGAATATCCTGTCTTCCGAGATAAAAAATCCCGACATGGAGAAGCCGAGGCCGAGCAGCCTTGCGCGCGCAATCCCATGATCAGAGAGTATTCGATCCAATGTCATCGCCAGCGCATCAAGCGTCGCTTCCCGATCACCTGGAAGCGTCTTCAACTTTTCCTCCACAACGATGTTGCAGCGGAAGTCGGCAATGCAGATGACGACAGAGTCGGTATTGATCGAAAACCCGAGGGAGTAGGCGGCCTCAGGTATCAATTCGATCGTTGGGCTGGGTTGACCGCGTGTACCTTTCAGGGCTGCGCCGGTGCGTAGCAGTTCGCGCTCTAAAAGGCCTTCAATCAACCGATGTACGGATTGCTGCGTCAGGTTTGTGTGGCCGGTAATCGATGCGCGAGCAATGGGTCCGTGGCGTCGAACAATATCCAGAATCAAACGCTCGTTCTCGCTGGCAAGCGGATGGCGGGCGAAATTTAATTGCAACGTCTGGGTGATTGTCATGGCTTTGGATAGCGGCTGTGTCCACCGGCGGCAACAGGTCTCATGCGTCATTTCCACATTTTCACTGGACCGTCACAAATATTACGCTTAAAGTGTATTAATAAGAAGCCAGTTCTACAACGGCTCCCTAGGAGAAACTATTCAATGGGTATGAAATTCTTTGCATTCGCCGCGCTTGCGCTGGCGACGACGGCAGCGCCGTGTCTATCGGCAGACAGCAACATGAAGAATCTCGATTTCGACCTGTCCAAGCTCACACGCGAAAATTTCTACGACATCGTCGTTCCCGCCGCTAAGGCGGAAGGCCATGTAACGATGTACAACTTCGCGGGAAGCTTCGCCGACACATGGAAAGAACTGATCAACCGGTTCGAGGCCAAGTATGGTATCAAGGTTACCTATAGCGATGTGAAAGGCGATCAGGCCAACCAGCAGCTGATTGCAGTGCAGGCGGCCGGGCAGGATTCACCTGTGGATGCCTATTTCTCGGGCGGCGGCGATTATCCGCTTCTCTCTTCGAAAGGTGTCGTCGGCAATATTGCGTTGACGAAAATCCTGCCGAACATGGCGAATTACGACCCTGTATTGGCTGAAAGCCTGTTCGGTCGCAAGCACGGTGGCAGCTATCCGCTTGTCCATCTCAACCAGACAGCGATTGGTTATGACTCAGCTTTCGTAAAGCCACAGGATGTGCCGAAAAGCTTTGATGAGCTGCTGGTCTGGGCTGAAAAGAACCCGAAGCGTCTGGGCATAACATTGCCATCGAAAGGTGGTTCAGGCAGTGGCTTCATCTATTCCCTCGCGCTGAATTATCTGACGGGCGAATGCCGCCAGACGCTGACCGATTACAGTCAAACACTGGACGAAGCGCGCGATTGGGCGATGAGCACAGATTGCCTCGACCCCGTGTGGGACTATTACCGGCGTCTTCTGTCTGTCGCGGAACTGACGAATGGTAACGCCGATACGCTGAACCTCATCAACAACCAGCAGCTCTACATGGGCACCGTGTGGGAGGACCAAGTCCTGACTTTCCTCGGTAACAAGCAGTTACCGGAAACATTCCGCCTGACATTGCTGGAAAAAGGGCAGGTCGGTTCCGGCGACGCCATGTTCGTGCCCGCCAATGCGAAGAATGTCGCAGCGGCGCTTTTGCTGATCGACATGGCCATGAGCAAGGACTTTCAGGCCTGGAAGCTGGAAACCAAGGCCTCGCGTTCGCCCCGTGCGGATGTGACCAACGATCTGATGCCAAAGGACAAACAGGCCAACGTTCTTCCGCCGGATGTCTATCCCCGACTTTCCGTTCCAGCCTTTTGGGACATGTCGAAAGCCCTCTCTGACGCGCTCGATGAAAAGGTGCTGAACCAATAGGACGCGTGCACTTGCAAGGTGCGGTTCAGGCAGCCTGACCGCACTCCTCGCCACAGCCTCTATTGAAGGGAACGTCGTGATGAGCGAACTCGAGATCAGCAATGTAACGAAGGATTACGGTGCAACGCGCGCGCTTCATCCAGTGTCCATCAATGTCGAGCGCGGTGAATTCGTGACGATCCTCGGCCCTTCGGGCTGCGGCAAGTCCACCCTTCTGCGCATTCTCATGGGCATCAGCGAACCATCCTCCGGGGAGATCCGGCTCGGTGGCAGGCGCATCGATCAGGCGTCACCGGAAGCGCGTGACATCGCCATGGTGTTTCAGTCCTACGCGCTGTTTCCGCACATGTCGGTTGCCAAAAATCTTGGCTTTGGTCTGCGAATGAAGAAAGTGCCCAAGGATGAGCGGGCCCGGCGTATCGCTCATGCTTTGGAAATCTGTAATCTTGCAGGTCTCGTTGATCGCATGCCCCGTCAATTATCCGGTGGTCAGCAGCAACGTGTGGCCTTGGCCCGCGCCATCGTCATGCAACCCAGTCTGCTCCTGTTTGACGAGCCGCTTTCCAACCTGGATGCAAAGCTTCGCGACACGCTGCGTCACGAATTGACGGAATTGCATCGCAGAATTGGCGCGACAAGCATCTACGTGACGCATGATCAGGCGGAAGCAATGGCAATGTCCGACCGTATAGTCGTCATGAATGCGGGTCGCGTGGTGGAAATCGGGACGCCGCTTGAGCTTTATCGAGCCCCGAAACATGCGTTCACGGCAGGGTTTCTGGGCCAGACCAACCTGCTACCTGTCACTGCGAATGGTTTGGAGGCTGTGCTTGCCTGGGGACAGCCCGTAACGCTGGATGCAAGGGCCAATGGCCCGGCGCAGGTTTCCGTTCGACCTGAAAATATCACCATGGCCGCCAACGGCCAGGGTGTGGGCACCGTGTCGTCCGTTTCCTTCATGGGAGCGAATGCGCTCTACACCGTAGAGATAGGCTCGGCCCAATTACGCGTTACGCTTACGGGCGCGGAAGCGCTCATAGAAACCGGCAGCCGGGTGTCCCTGCAGTTTCCCGGCTCTGTGCACCTCCTTCATGATCAGATGATAAAGGAGGCAGCGTGATGCGTGGACTTCTTCGCGACCGGCGTGTGCAGCTCCTTTTGCTGCTTACACCCGGTGTCGGCTACCTGATCCTCTTCTTCGGCAGTCCCTTGATGTCCGCGCTGATCGGCAGCTTTCAGCAGGACGATGGCAGTTTCACGCTCGCTCTCTACGAGCGCATTTTCACCCGCCCTTCCATGATCCGTGGTCTTCGCACCTCGATATATTACGGCGTGATGCCGGTTCTCGTCTCGCTCGCGGTCTCCGTACCGCTGGCACTTTTGATCCGCAAAAGCTTCTGGGGCCGTAAGCTCTTCAGCGGGCTATACAAGCTTCCCATGGCGGTGCCCGGCATCATTGTCGGCCTGATGGTCATCGTGGTTTTCGAGCGCGGCGGCTTTATGGACCGCCTTGTGGCGCCGCTCGGAGTAACCCTGCCGAAACTCGTTCGCGACGATTGGGGGGTCGGCGTTATTCTGGCAAGCGTCTGGAAACAAATCCCCTTCATGACTTTGATCATTACCAGCGCGTTTGCGGCAATCCCTGAAGACATTCGTTACGCCTCGCGCACGCTTGGAGCATCCAGATTGAAGACGTTGATCTTCGTCGAAATTCCGCTCGCGATGCCCGGCATTACAGCCGCGATCCTTCTGACATTCATTGGCTCCATGGGCTCCTACGCGATACCGGATATCGTTGGCCCGCCGACCGCGCGTCCTCTTTCGGTGCTGATGGTGCAGGAATTCAATCAAGGTCGCTTCAATCAGGTTTACGCCATGGGCATGGTGCTGAGTGCCTTCGCGATATCGGTCCTGCTGGCCTATTACGCGCTGACATCCCGCATCGGAACCGGTCAAACGCGGGGAGACGCGGCATGAGTACTCTTGTTAGCGAAGCGCCGGTAATACCTCGCCGCCGCGTGTTCGAACCGGAAGATCGCATTTTCGTGTCGGCAGGTCTGTACATCTGCCTGGCACTGGCAATTGCCCTGCCGCTTGCGCTGATATTTCTCTGGAGCGTGGCGGATGGATGGGCGCCTCCGCTGCTTGTGCCCAAAGACTATACGGGTGCGCGATGGATCAGTGTTCTCTCCGATAACACGCTGATCCAGGCAACCATCAACAGCATCTTCATCGCAGTCGTCGTTACCTTTTCCACAGCAGCAATTGCGTTGCCGACGGCCTGGGCGATGGCCCGTTTTCCCTTCCGGATGAAGCGGTTGGTCGAGATATTCATTCTCGCGCCGATCATCATTCCCGGTCTCGTCGTCGCCGTGGGTATCGGCAAGATATTCCTGCTGATGGGCCTCGCCTATTCCGTGCTCGGCGTCATTCTAGTGCAAATCGTCGGAACCTTGCCCTTGATGATCCGCCTGATGACTGCGGCACTGGAAACAATTCCCGACGATCTCATTCATGCGGCGCGCTCGCTAGGAGCGGGAACAGTCGGCATCGTGTTGCATATCGTTCTGCCACTGGCCGTGCCGGGCCTGCTTGCTGGGGGACTCATGTCCTTTATCGGCAGCTTCGAGGAATTCGACAAGTCCTTCATCGTTGGCGCACCGGTGGTCCAGACGCTACCGATCAAGCTCTACATGTATCTCGATCCCTATTCGATGCAGCTGCCGCTCGCCTCCATCGTCTCATTCATCCTGCTGTTTCCGGCGCTCATCGTCTTCATCATCGCGGGTCGTATCCTGCGGGATGACCTGATGGCCGCAGGCATGGGCAAACTATGATCCTGATAACGGAAAATCCGAAAGTGAATAAAATGCACCAGACCATCGAAGCCTCTCGAAAGACCAATCGCTCCTGTGATGTCCTAGCCCTTTCTTCGCGGGAAAATCCGGCTATCCTCACCATTGCCCATCGTGGCTTCTGGACCCTCACCGCCGAAAATTCTCTGGCATCTGTAAGGGCAGCCGTTTCCGCTGGCGTGGAGATGATCGAAATCGACACGCAGGCAACGGTTGACGGACGCCTTGTCGTTATTCACGACGAAACGCTTGACCGCACCACGACGGGGCAGGGGACCGTAAGTGACCTTCCGTTCGAGACGGTTCGTGCTGCCAAGCTCAAAGCGGGCGCCGGTGGGAATGCCGCGGCCATCACCACCGAAACTGTGCCGACGCTGGAAGAGTTACTGGAAGAAGCCCGCGGACGCATCACCGTCAATATCGACACCAAGTTCACCCGCGACCTGCCGCAAGTGATGGAGACCGTGCTGCGTCTTGGCGTTGAGGATCAGGTTCTGGTCAAAACGGATATCGACCCGGAGGCAATCCGCTTCGAGATACTTGAAAAGGACTGGTTCGGAAAAATTCCGCATATGCCGATGTTTCCAGTGCGGAAGGGTAGGTTTGCAGAGGATTTACGTCGGATCGAAGCGCTACGCGCGCCGATGATCGAAGTAAAGTTCACCGATATTGCCGATCTCCTGGAAGGACGTGCCGAACTGGAGCGTCAGAATATTCGCCTCTGGATCAACACTCTCGACGTTTCCCATTGCCAGGATTTCAACGACACCAGAGCTTTGTCCAATCCGGATGCCGTGTGGGGAGCCCTCGCTGCGGCCGGTGTCGGCGCGATCCAGACGGATGAGGTGGAAGCCTTCAGGAATTGGCTAAAAACAGGTGCTGGTGAAAGCGGAGATCGCGGACATGATGAGTGAACGTCTCGAACGCGCCGCCACCATTGTCGAAGAAGCGATGGCTCTGGCTCTTCGCTTCTTTGGAGAGCGTGACGCGATCGCCACCCGATCAAAGGGCTTTCAGGATTTTGTTTCCGAAGCGGATACGACGGTCGAAAAGCTGATCCGGGATCGCCTTGCGGCGACATTCCCCGGCGAAACGGTGCTGGGTGAAGAGATGGGTGGCGTCGCCGACGACGCCTATTGGATCATCGATCCAATCGACGGAACCGCCAACTTCCTGCGGGGTTCCCCACTTTGGGGCATCTCGCTCGGCTTCGTGCGCAACGGAAGGCCGGAACTTGGCATCGTCGCAATCCCTGTCTTCAACGATATTTACGCCGCAGCTGATGGGACGGGCCTTCTGCTGAACGGCAAGCCGTTCGTCCGCCACGTGCCGTTCCAGGATGTCAGGGTCATGTCTCTTGGAGACAGCGCGGCTGCCGATGCCGAAGAAATTGCGACCCTTGCCGTGGGATTGCGGCACGCCGGTTGGGTAGTGGAATCCATCCGCTCAACATCCATAGGCCTCGCCTTCGCGGCCCGTGGCATTTTCGACGGCCATTTGCAGAAGATGACGACAATGTGGGATATCGCCGGCGGTGCCGTTCTCGCCCGAGAGGCGGGCCTCGATGTCAGAATTAGCACGCGTGAAGGCAGCAATATCCCATGGATCGCGGCTTCAACCTCTCAGCTGATGCGGGCTACCGAGGAGCTATGGCCAGAGGTAAAGTTGATGCACAATGAGTGAATGTTCTTTTGAATTTACGGATACGCATGGGTTGGATCTCGGCTAACCCGAAGATATCTGCAACCATACCCAGAGAATTTCGGCATATAACCACTGTCAGAAACTGGGTTTGATTTTTTTAACTTCAACCATCATCGTCAGGGATAACCGCTGCTGTAAAGGCCTTGGAAACACGCTTCAGCTTCGATATCGCCAGGGCCGCTCATGCAAGCGGATACCACAGCGAAAGACGGCATTTAATTTTGCGCAGTCCGAAACAAAGCAACCCTGCTGGAAAGCGATGCTGACTATTAATCAGCTGGCAGGCCCGATGCCTAGAACCGGATCAAATGGGAGGATCGATCGTTAAATTCGGTCCCTTTTACAAGGAATCACCATCGCTCCAGCAGGCTTGCACGTCCTTGAGGTTCGCAGATCGATCTTCGCCAAAAGACCAGCGTTGTTGCTGTTCCAGCTTAAAAGAGTAGCCAGGCGTTATCCGGTTAGATAATGTCGGGCTGATATCGAGATCATGAATCTAATGCCAAGGGAGCAAATGCTCCCTTGGCAGATCTTGTGCACGTTATAGAATACGCGCACTCAGCAAATCTTCCTCATCGTCACGCTGCTTTCCGCCCAATGCAGCCGCAGCTGATGCGATGAACGCTCCGACGAGCAGCGAGATAGCGCCTACAAGAGCAGTCGTTGCTGCAGCCTTGCGAGCGGTATCTGCCGATTCTTGAGCCTTTACCTTAGCGGCTTCGATCTGACCGAGCACAGTGTCGACACGATTGCGGGCATCCGCCTCGTTCAAACCTGTTCGGGCAGACACGACACTTGCGATGTACGCGCGGTCGGGTTCGGCCACTTCACCTGCCGCCGCACCTTGTAGGAGAATGCGTGACACTTCGGACGCCGCTGCAGTGCTGTCGGTGCGTGCATCCGCTGTTACTCGTCCTGGCCTAAGGAGCATGTCGGTGAAATAGGACGTCGACAAATCGGATCCATCTGATGAACCGGTAGACGATGCGGCTCCGGCGGTGGTTGCGGTTGAAGCGGCAGAACCAACAGCGGATGCGCCAGCGCTTGCAAGAGACGTAAGCGAAGATGCAAGGAAACCCATAACCAGGATGGTGGCGAGTGCCCAGCTCAGGAAACCATGTGCGGTATCTCTGAAAAACACTTCGTCAGTGTGAACTGCAGCCCATTTCGTCCTGAGTCTGCCGGTAAGATATCCCCCCAGAGCCGATGACAACCACTGGACGACAATCAACCAAATTGCCGCGGTTACGCCAAGAGTTGCAGCGGAACTGCTTTCGCCTGACCACGGAGAAACCATGGTGAGGCCAAAGCCTGAGCCGACGAGAAGCAGAATCAAGGTGATGCCCGTCGCCGCAATCGCGCCACCGATGATCGGGCCCCAAGACAGTGCCGTTTGTGAGGATTCGACAGGCATTGCGCCCAAGTTGTTGTTAAGGGGCATCGCCGTTCCTATCGCAGAAAGATAGCAAGAAGGATGATGATTGGAAGGGGAACACCCAGCATCCAGAGTAATATGCCACGGCCCATCGGAGATCTCCTTTTGAAAATTGTCGGTGGAGATTCTCAAACTGTTTCAGTGTCTATTAGTTCCTGCAGAAATGCCGTGGAAGTTGTTGATCCGCTTGTCAATTTCAGTAGCTCGAATAACACGTTGGCGGCGCTGGGGCGACTTCGTTAAAGCAGGAGCCCTTCTTCCTGAATATCGGGGTTCTGCTGAGGCGGAACGATGACCAGCATGTTGCCCGGAAGTGGTCGTTGAAGGTGACGCGCCTCGTCCCACGGCGCCGTCAGCCAGGTATCGATTTCTTCCCGAGTGGTAAGGATCGCGGGCATCGCCTTCTGGTGGATGGGGGAAACGATCTCGTTGGGCGATGTCGTGAGGAAACCGAACAGCTCATACTCCTGCTCGCCGTCTCTGACCTTGCGAACACCTTTCCACGGCGTCCAAAAACCTGCGAAGAACATCAGTGGCTTGGTTTGATCCTTCGCAAACCAAGCATTCGGGACGCGGCCACTACCGACCTTGCTCGTCGGATCCGGTTCCGCAAATGAGGTGAAGGGAACGACGCATCGGCTGGTCGGTCCGAGCCATCGCCGCCAGTGCGGTGAGGATACGTTGCGGACATTGGTTACGCCGGGATCGTAGTTCTTAACGTAGGCCGGAGGCGAAGGCATCCCCCACGTCGCGCGGACGATCTCTCTTTGCCCATCCCCCGCGACGCGCACAATCGGTGCCTGATAGCCGGGATAGACGTCGAAGCTCGCCTCGTTCTATCCGGCCAGATCACGGAACGCCTTTGTAAATTGCAGGACGGCGTCTCGCGTCGTGGTCACGTTGTAAAGATTGCACATCGGCCCCTCCTATTTCCACATTCCGCGCATGCGTGCGCCGACATCGATACGGATCTGCTGGGCGCTGCGTTCCGATGCAGCGGCCGAGACCTTCGGCCAAGCCATGGGTTCGAAGTATTGTAGCAGCGTCGCCGGGATGAACCGGGAGCGCGACGCGTAGACGTGCCGATCGCCTTTCGAGTTCTGGCCGTGCGTAAAAAACCGCTGCGGCGTGATAAGTGACAAGCTGTCCTTCGCTCTCGTCATGCCGACATAAAGTAGACGCCGCTCTTCTTCGATCTCCTGCGTCGTACCTGTCCCCAGGTCCGATGGTATGCAGCCATCAACAACGTTCAGCATAAACACGGAACGCCATTCCTGTCCTTTGGCCGAATGAATGGTCGACAGGATGAGATAGTCTTCATCGAGCAGCGGCACTCCCGCCTGATCGCTTGTCGCATCCGGTGGATCGAGCGTCAGTTCGGTTAGGAAGCGCTCTCGGGAGGGGTAGCCGCTGGCAATCTGTTCGAGCTGCAGGAGATCGGCTTTGCGGGTATCGGCGTCTTCATGGATGCGGTCGAGATGCGGCTCATACCATAGGCGGGCGCGCTCGATATCCGAAGGCCAGCCATCCTTTGTTTTCCGGAGACCAGCCAACAGTTGAACGAAGGAGGTCCAATCTTCGCCCGTCTTCGGTGGCGGCGGGATTTCGGCTAGTGCCAGCAGCGGCTCGGGATCGGTGGCGATTGTGTCGAGGATGGTGCCAGCCTTTTTGGGGCCGATGCCTGGTAGCATCTGCAGGAGACGGAAACCCGCAACCCGGTCACGCGGGTTTTGGGCGAAACGCAGTACTGCCAGCATGTCCTTTACATGCGCACTGTCGAGAAACTTCAAGCCGCCGAACTTTACGAAGGGGATGTTGCGACGGGTCAGCTCGACCTCCAGTGTGCCACTGTGGCTGGATGTCCGAAACAGCACCGCCTGCTGCTTCAGCGTCATTCCAACCTCGCGGTTGGCGAGTACCTGTTCGACAATGAAGTTCGCTTGCTCAATCTCGTCCTTCACCGTCACCAGCTTCGGGCGCTCAAGCGATTCTCGTTCGGTCCAGAGGTTCTTGGTGAAGCGCTCTCGCGCCAGTTCGATGACGCCGTTGGCTGCTGCGAGGATAGGCTGGGTGGAACGATAGTTTCGGTCGAGTGTGATGACATCAGCCGCGGGACTGAATGATGCGGGAAAGTCGAGAATATTTCGGACCGTGGCTGCGCGGAACGAGTAGATCGATTGGGCGTCGTCACCAACCACCGTCAGACCGCGGCCGCCGGGCTTCAGAGCCATAAGAACTGATGCCTGTAACTTGTTGGTATCCTGGTATTCATCGACCATAACATGATCGAAGCGATTGCCGATATCATCGGCGAGGCCAGGATCGTTGACCATCTGCGCCCAGTAGAGCAGGAGGTCATCATAGTCGAGCACGTTCTGTGCCTGCTTGGCCTCGACGTAGGCTCGGAACATCTCCTTCAACTGTTCTTCCCAGGTGGCGACCCAAGGATAATGCTGGCGCAGGATTTCGTTCAGCGGCCTCTCCGAGTTGACGGCGCGTGAATAGATGGCGAGACAGGTGCCCTTGGTTGGGAAGCGTCTATCCGTCTTAGAGAAGCCCAGCTCATGCCGAACTAGGTTCATGAGGTCGGCGCTATCTTCCCGGTCATGAATGGTGAAGTCGAGGTTGAGACCGATCTGTTCGGCATACATCCGCAGCAGGCGCGCGCCGATACCATGGAACGTGCCGGACCAGGCAAGCGCGTCTGTCAGGACGGCGGCGTTGGCGCCCAACACATTGCGGCAAATACGCTCGACGCGTCGTGCCATTTCCGAGGCGGCTCTGCGAGAAAAGGTCATCAGCAGGATGCGGCGAGGATCAGCGCCATTGACGATCAGATGAGCCACCCGGTGAGCAAGCGTGTTCGTCTTGCCTGAACCCGCACCAGCAATAATCAGGAGTGGGCCGTTGACGTTCAGCGTTGATGGTCCAACGCCATACTCGACAGCTCGTCTCTGTTGATCGTTGAGCTTTTCAAGATAAGCAACTGCCATCACCATGCCTCCAATGTAGTTGAGGTCCATATCCTAGCAAAAGCTACTTCGCGGGATCGGTATCGTGACAATTAGCACCTACTTGCAGACCGATCCAGAACAAAAAATGAACATAGTGTCCTGGGGGACTGGGGGCTCACTCAGTTTTCATAGCGACACAGGGGAGGGCGGGGGCGGCCCTTTTCTGTAGAGGACAGTCCTTTGAACCAGCCTGCCCCCATAGCTATGAAACGTATCTCTTAGCCCATCCAAGCGTTGCGTTCCTTTCGACCTAGAATGCGTTCTGAAACCTCTGAGAACTTCCAACTGGGAAAACCGTGGCTTTCGCAAGTTGCCTTCA
Organism: Agrobacterium larrymoorei; assembly: GCF_005145045.1. Taxonomy (NCBI): domain Bacteria; kingdom Pseudomonadati; phylum Pseudomonadota; class Alphaproteobacteria; order Hyphomicrobiales; family Rhizobiaceae; genus Agrobacterium; species Agrobacterium larrymoorei. Next base: position 242,429 of record NZ_CP039693.1, on the reverse strand, counting down.
CCAGCAGCATCAGCCCCGATCAGCGCACCGAAGTTTTGCGGGAAAAGCTCGCGGTTCTTCTTTACATGCGGCATCTGCGGAACGTCCGCGCAGTCGCCTCGCGCGCGGCGGATCCGCGGAGAAGAACGAGAGATAGGAACTTTGAAGAGTCTCGGATGTTCGGCGTGCGAGTTCTTTGGAGGAATACTTGATGATATCCCGTGTTGTCGGCGCCACATCAATTGTGGCAGCACTTCTTGCTTGCAGTACTTCCTACGCCCAACAGGGTGACGGAACTGAAGTTCAGATCACCACTAACGTCTTTAAGCCCAACAAGGTGCCGGTTACGAGCGAGCGCATAGGACAGTTGAAGGTCCCTGAAGGCTTTTCCGTGCAGCCCTTCGCGCAGGGTCTTGGCAACAGCCGAATTATCGCGGTCTCCGACAAAGGATTCATCTATGTCAGCCGTCGAGAAGAGGGTGATGTGCTACTTCTCAAAGATGAAGACGGCGATGGCAAGGCAGATCGCGCACCGATCCAGGTCGCTTCTCGTGCACAGGCGCACGGGTTGGCAATCAAAGGCGACAAGCTCTACCTGGTGACTGTGAAGGAGGTCTTTGTCGCCGACATCCAAGCTGACGGCACTCTCGGCGAGCTTGAGATGATCATTGGCGATCTGCCGGATTCCGGACAGCATCCAAACCGCGTCATGGCATTTGGCCCCGACGGGATGCTGTATATCAGCGTCGGGTCAACCTGTAACGCCTGTAACGAAAGCAATCCGGAAAATGCGACGATCATTCGCGCGACGCCGGATGGTAAGAGCCGGACGATCTTTGCGTCGGGTCTGCGCAACACGATTGGTTACGATTGGCAGCCGCAGACCGGCGAACTCTGGGGTTTGGACCACGGCATCGACCTGATGGGCGACGAGGTTCAGGCCGAGGAGCTGAATAAAATCGAGCAGGGCAAACAGTATGGCTGGCCCCATGTGTTCGGATTCGGTGACATCTATCCACAATCGACGCCGGTTGGGGGTGTGACAAAGGAACAGTGGCGCAACCAGAGCCAGCCGATGGTGCTCGGATACACGGCTCATGCTGCTCCGATGCAGATGAAGTTTTATCACGGCTCAGCATTTCCAGCCGAATTCGCAGGCGATGCGTTCGCGACGATGCGTGGATCATGGAACCGCAACCCCGCGTCGGGTTACGAAGTGGTCCGCATTCACTTTGAGAATGGGCAGCCCAAAACCATCGAGCCATTCCTGACCGGCTTCCTGACGGATGGGGGCAAGACTCACTTCGCCCGCCCAGTCGGTCTTGCCGTCGCCAAAGATGGTTCGCTGCTGATGGCGGATGATGCCAACGGTGTCATCTATCGGATTGCCTATACCGGAGATGCCCAAAAAGCCGACACCGCAGCCACGGCTCCTGCCGATGTTATGGAAGCGCAGGCGAAAAAAGGGGCCGATGTGCCGTTGGCCTTGAAGCGACCTGAGACCGAGACACAAGGCAAAATCACAGTTTCCACCGAAGCGTTCTCGGATAGCCAAGCGATCCCAGCGAAGTATAGCGAATATGCCGACGGCGTTTCGCCAGCGCTCAAATGGAGCGCGGTGCCTAAGGCCGCGTCCTACGCCATCATGATGGAAGACCCGGACTCTTCACCGCTCAAGCCTTTCGTTCATTGGCTGGCCTGGAATATTCCCGCCACCGTGACGACACTGCCAGAAGGGCTGCAGGAGCAGCTTCGCCTGGTAGAGCCGGAAGGTGTGTTACAGGGTCGGAACACATCTGGAACGCACGGCTATTTCGGACCGAAGCCACCTCCGGGCGACAAGCCGCACCACTATCACATCCAGGTTGTTGCACTCGATTCCATGATCGATCTTCCACCGACGTCGGACCGCGATGCGCTCTTGTCTGCGATCTCCGGCCACGTAATCGCAAAAGGTGAGATCGTCGGAACCTACCAGCAGAAGATCGAGCCACCCAAGCAATAACGACTAGAAATCTGGTTCAAAGGAAACCTCATGTCAATCTTACGTTCTACTTTCGGTGTCGCAAGTGTCGCGGCGCTACTGTTTTCGTCCTCAGCATCTGTCTGGGCCGAACAGACAGCCTCACCCCCTTCCCAAACGGCTCAGGAGCCTCAGCAGACGGAACAGGCAAAGCCTGATGCCCAGATGCAGGCTGTTCTGGATGCCCTGAAAGGCCTAGATGCCAAGCCGTTTTCGGGACTGACCGTGCCGGAAGCGCGGATGCAGGCGAGTGCTGCCGACGCCGCGCGCACAGTTCAGCGAGATAAGAAGATTTCGCCGATGCCAGAGGCGGGTGTCGCAACGAAAGATATCGCCATACCAACTGCAGCGGGAGCATTGCCAGCGCGCGTCTATATTCCGGAAGGCAAGGGGCCTTTCCCAGTAGTGCTATACTTCCACGGCGGCGGATGGGTTGTGGCAGACATAAATACATATGATGCGACGCCGAGGGCGCTTGCGCTCGGTTCGAAGGCCATCGTTGTCTCTTCCGATTATCATCATGCGCCAGAAAGCAAATTCCCGGCGCAGCATGACGATGCCTGGGCTGCCTACACCTGGACGGTTGAAAACATTCATACTTTGAATGGCGACGCAAAGAGAATTGCCGTTGCAGGTGAAAGCGCTGGTGCCAATTTGGCGGCAAACGTTGCTTTGATGGCGAAAGAAAAGAAGACCACAATACCGGTGCACCAGTTGCTGGTCTATCCCATTGCGGGCAACGACATGAACACTCCATCCTATCAGGAAAATGCCAACGCGGCGCCACTGGGCAAGGCGGATATGGAATGGTTCGTCTCGCATGTGTTCAAGTCAAAAGACGAGACCGCAGATCCGCGGATCAACCTTGTCGGTCGCGACGATCTTGAAGGACTGCCATCCGCAACTGTCATCACCGCCCAGATTGATCCGCTCCGCTCCGAAGGTCAGGCTTACGCGGAAAAGCTGAAGGCGGCTGGCGTGGAGGTAAATGCTCTCAATTATGAAGGCGTAACCCACGAGTTTTTCGGGATGGCCAAGGTTGTGGATAAGGCGAAGGAAGCTGTCGATGCTGCCAATGCCGACCTCGCAAAAGCATTTTCCGAAGCAAAGTGACCGCCTGAGAAAGGACTATGACGATGAAATTCTCGAACCTATCCTACCTGGCATTATCCGTCGCTTTGCTGTCACAGCCGCTGATAGCGCAGGAACAGAAGCCCAAGCCTGCTGGAGATGCTGCACCCATGATGGTCATGGACCGGCCAACCTTTGTGAGCGTCGTATCAAGCGCCAACGAGTTTGAAATAAAGTCCAGCGAGCTGGCTTTGCAGAATGCGGCGTCCGCCGACATCAAGGATGCGGCAAAAATGATCATCGCCGATCATCAGAAAGCTGGTGAGAAGCTGAAGGGAATCCTGGAGAAAAAGGGCGAGCCACTGTCTTCTCCAATCGTCCTTTCGCCCAAGCACCAAAAAATGCTGGATCAGTTGCAGGCCGCAAAGGGAAAAGATTTTGACACGCTTTATCTCGATATGCAGGTCCAAGCACATCTGGAGGCGATTGCACTCTTCCGGACCTACGCAGAATCTGGCGACGATCAGACGGTCGTAGGCTTTGCGAAGGAGACATTGCCGAGCCTGGAGAAGCATCTGTCGCATGTGAAAATGCTCGTCGCCAAACATTAGGATCTCCTGGGCCCATCTTTATTAGCTCTCTTGGTTTTTGCCTTCGATGGCCTAGCGAACCATCGAAGGCAGATTTCTGGAAACTATTGCTGCAGCAGATGGTTTTGGTCTTTGAGACTTCACTATGAGGAGATAAGCATGATCGATGACGGAACGGCCACGATCCGAGCAATGGTCGAAAGCCGCGCCTCTGCCGATCTGGCGGTCGAATATCTTATCCAGCAGCAGGGAATTTTTCGCCCAGATAGCCTTTTTAATCCGTCACGTCCCAAGTGTCTGCCATCGTCTGACAAGTTTCCCTTGGTCCAAGGTGATGTCGGTGATGCCGGCGCCATTCGTGTTTCGGGTGCTGTCTGAGGGTAACCTGGCTTTCTCCTCGGGAGTTGATGCGTTGACAGACAATCTGAGTAAGTACCGATCCAAACGCGATTTCAAGCAAACGCGCGAGCCCAGTGGAGAGATCGAGGTCAAGGCGTCGAACCGGCGCCGTTTTGTTATCCAGAAGCACGACGCGACCCGCCTCCATTACGATCTCCGCATCGAGCTCGATGGCGTGTTCAAGTCCTGGGCGGTGACAAAAGGCCCATCTCTCGATCCGGGAGACAAGCGGCTTGCCGTCGAGGTCGAGGATCACCCTTTGGACTACGGCGACTTCGAGGGCACGATACCGAAGGGTCAGTATGGCGGCGGTACCGTAATGCTGTGGGATCGAGGCTACTGGGAACCGGAGGGCAACAAGACGCCCGAGCAGGCACTGGCGAAAGGCGACTTCAAGTTCACATTGCAAGGTGAGCGCCTTAATGGAAGCTTCGTTCTGGTGCGGATGCGCAACGACCGCGACGGCGGCAAGCGGACGAACTGGCTGCTGATCAAGCACCGCGACGATTACTCTGTCGACGAGAATGGCGCCGCCATTTTGGAAGACAATCAGACCTCCGTCGCTTCCGGCCGGACCATGGAGGCAATCGCTGCTGGCAAGGGCAAGAAGCCTAAGCCTTTCATGACGAAGGGCGACACGGTCAAGGCAGACGCGGTGTGGGACAGCAACGAAGGGTTCGCCGCCGAGGAGCGCAAGGCAGGTACGAAAAGCCTGGCGAAGCCTAGGACGGCTCGGACAAAGGCTGCCAAGTCCTCAAGCTCCAAATCGGCGATGCCTAGCTTCATCGCGCCGCAGCTTTGTGAGAGCCTGACACGTCCACCGTCTGGCAAAGGCTGGATCCACGAGATCAAGTTCGACGGCTACCGGGTCCAGATGCGCGTCGCCGGTGGCGAGGTCGCGTTGAAGACCCGCAAGGGACTGGATTGGACGTCGAAGTGGCCGGCGATTGCAGAGGCGGCGTCGGCGCTACCTGAATGCATCATTGATGGCGAGATCTGCGCGCTCGATGAGCAGGGCGCGCCCGATTTCGCGGCGCTCCAGGCAGCGCTCTCCGAAGGAGCGACGAACGACCTTGTCTACTTTGCATTTGATCTGCTGTTCGAGGGTGACGAGGATTTAAGGGAGCTTCCGTTGACGGAACGCAAATCCCGTCTGGAAACCCTGATGGCCGATGCGGGCGACGATCCCCGCTTGCGGTTCGTCGAGCATTTCGAAACCGGTGGCGACGCCGTCTTGAAGTCGGCCTGCAAGCTGTCGCTCGAGGGCATCGTCTCCAAGGAGGCCGATGCTCATTACGTCTCCGGTCGGACGAAGACGTGGGCGAAATCCAAATGTCGCGCGGGCCATGAGGTTGTCATCGGCGGCTATGCCAAGACCAATGGGAAATTCCGCTCACTGCTTGTCGGCGTCTTCAGCGGAAAGCACTTCGTTTACGTTGGTCGTGTCGGGACAGGCTACGGCACCAAGACGGTCCAACAACTTCTGCCGAAACTTCAGGAGATGGAGACCTCGAAATCTCCGTTTACGGGGATTGGTGCGCCGAAGAAAACGGAGGATATCGTCTGGCTAAAACCCGAGCTTGTCGCCGAGATTGAGTTCGCCGGATGGACCGCAGATGGTCAGGTTCGTCAGGGTGCGTTCAAGGGCTTGCGTGAGGATAAGCCTGCCGAAGAGGTGGAAGCCGAAGAGCCTGCAGTACCAGCGGACGCGGATGTCCCGGATCCTGAGACCAAAACGCCCCCAGCTAGACGCTCTCGGAAGGGCGCAAAGGAAGAGGTCATGGGCGTCATGATCTCGAGCCCCGACAAGGCGCTCTGGCCGGACGCGGGTGACAAAAAACCTGTGACCAAGGTCGATCTTGCTCAGTACCATGAAGCTGTTGGAGCGTGGATGATCGATCATATCAAAGGTCGGCCATGCTCGATCCTTCGTTGTCCTGATGGCATTGGTGGCGAGCAGTTCTTCCAGCGCCATGCCATGGCTGGAACGTCGAACCTTCTGGAACTCGTGACGGTCTTTGGCGACAAGAAGCCCTATCTCCAGGTCGATCGCGTCGAAGGACTTGCCGCCATCGCCCAGATTGGCGGGATCGAACTTCACCCGTGGAACTGCTTGCCCGATCAGCCGGAAGTTCCGGGAAGGTTGGTATTAGACCTCGACCCCGGCCCGAATGTCGAGTTTTCAGCAGTCGTGGACGCCGCGCGTGAGATACGCGACAGGCTGGAAGAACTGGGTCTTGTCAGTTTCTGCAAGACGACAGGCGGCAAGGGACTGCACGTCGTGACGCCACTCGCCGCAAGTCGAGGTAAGAAGCTGAGTTGGGACGAGGCTAAAGGCTTTGCGCATGACGTTTGTCAGGATATGGCGCGGGATAACCCGGATCAGTACCTCATCAAGATGGCGAAGAACCAACGGGAAGGGCGGATATTCCTCGACTACTTGCGCAATGACCGCATGGCGACGGCGGTCGCGCCTCTATCTCCACGAGCACGTGCTGGTGCGACGGTGTCGATGCCTTTGAACTGGACGCAGGTGAGGGTTGACCTCGATCCAACGCGCTTTACCGTCAGGACAGTTCCGGACCTACTGAAAAAGAGCACGGCCTGGCAGGACTACAATGAGGGCCACCGCTCGCTGGAGCAAGCTATCAAGCGGCTGAACAAAGCTCGGAAGGCATCTGCCTGACGCAACCTATTTTGCCCGTGTTTCTGCGGCGACCGACTTCTTCAGTGCGTCCATGATGTTGATGACATTGCTTGGTTTGGAAGGCGACGAAGGCACCTTTGCCTTGGCACGAGTCGGCTTTTTCTGCTGTTTCTTCTTCGCCTTGATGATGTCGAGCAGACGATCCTGGACAGGATCTATGACCATCTTCGCGTCCCAAGGCTTCGTCTGCTTTTTGATGAGCTTCTGAATGAGAGGCATCATGTCGGCGTCTGGTTTCTCATCGGCGATACTGTCAAAGTAGCTGTCTTCGTCACGTACCTCATCGCCATAACGCAGCGTCCACAGGACTATTCCCTTGCCGCGAGGTTCGAGCATGACGGCGCGTTCCCGGCGCGAGATTACCAGTCGGGAAATACCGACCATACCTTGCGAAGCCATGGCGTCGCGGATCACGGCGAAAGCCTCCTGTGCCACTTTTTCGCTCGGAGACAGGTAGTAGGGGGTATCGAGCCAAATCCACTCGATCGTGTCTCGTTGCGTGAAGGTCGTTATGTCGATTGTGCAGGTGCTGTCCAGGGCGACATTCTCTAGCTCGTCATGTTCAAGGATGATGTAGTCGTTTTCGCCGCGCGCATAACCCTTGACCTCGTTCTCCTCTTTCACGTCCTTGCCCGTGACGGAATCTACATAGTGGCTGACCACCCGGTTCTGGGTGGCACGGTTCAGAGTGTGGAAGCGAACCTTCTCGCTCTCCGACGTCGCCGGCATCATCTGGACGGCGCAGTTGACAAGGGAAAGTTTCAGGTGGCCTTTCCAATAAGGGCGAACAGCCATGTGGTTCTCCTGTTAGCCTGCGCGGCGGCTGGGTGCCGGGGGGGGCTTTGCCTTGCCGGCAGCTTTCTTGGTTCTTGAACGGCTTGCGCTTGCATTGGCGTTGGCTGCGGTTCGACTAGATCTGGTCTTCTTGGCACCGAGGCCCGCACTTTCGCGCAACGCCTGCAGCAGATCGACGGCCTTCGCAGCAGGGGAAGCCTTCTTCTTTGGCAGCGAACGGCCTTCGATCTTGGCTTTGACGAGTTCCGTCACAGCGTCCTCATATCTGTCGTCAAAGGTGCTGGCGTCGAAAGTGCCCTTCTTCTTGTCGATGATCAGCTCCGCAATCTCGAGCAGTTCCGGATCGCTCTTGATGTCCGGCTGATCCTCGAAGGCCTCCTGCGATGACCGAACCTCGTAGTCGAAGTTGAGAGTGGAAGCGATGAGGCCCTTGCCATGTGGTCGAATGAGGACTGTGCGCAGACGGCGAAACAGGACCGTGTGCGCTATTGCCGCGACCTTGGCCCTCTTCATGCCTTCTCGCAGCAGGACGTAAGCCTCCGTGCCCATCTTGTCCGGCGTCAGATAGTAGGGCTTGTCGAAGTACACGGTGTCGATGTCGGAGCAGGGAATGAACGATTCGATCGTGAGTGTCTTATCGCTGTCAGGGACTGCGGCCGCGACTTCCTCCGGTTCGAGGACGATGTAATGGCCATTTTCCGTCTCGTAGCCTTTGACCTGATCGCCCTTTTCAACTGGCTCTCCTGTCTCGCCATCTATGAACTCTCGCCTGACCCGGTTTCCGGTCGCCCTGTTGAGTGTGTTGAAGGCGATGCGCTCCGAGGCTGACGCCGCCGTGTAGAGTGCAACGGCGCACGACACCTCGCCGAATTTGATGAATCCTTTCCAGTTTGCTCTCGGGGAACCCATGACACGCGTACTCCTGACACAACCGATGAGATTCAAACCGAATCAGCATGCGAATCGTTCCTGGCAAAATGAATCGTTTTTCAATGACTTAGCCAGGTGCGAGCGCCCGTTATGCGAGTCTCTTCTATGGTGCTGATTCGAATGCATCTTTCCCGCACGCAGCGCGTTTGCCTCCGTAACTCAATCCAAAGGGAGGTCTGTTATGACCAAGCGAGAATTGATCGATACCGGAACCGACAAGCGTTATGTCCGCCGCGACGAGGGTGGGAAATTCAAGGAGAGCGTCGACGTTTCCCGCTCACTTTCAGCCGACGCCCGCCATGATGCGAAGCACGATACGAAATCGGGCGAGGGCGACAAGGGCGATCGCAAACGCTGACCGCTTCAGTGAAGATCGCCACGTTTAACGTCAACGGCATTAATGGGCGCCTCGACATCCTCCTTCGTTGGTTGGACGAGGTGACACCCGACATCGTCTGTCTTCAAGAGCTGAAAGCACCTTCCAACAAGTTTCCCCGTAAGGAATTAGAGCGCTCCGGCTATGGAGCGATATGGCATGGCCAGAAATCCTGGAACGGCGTCGCGATCCTCGCGAGAGGTCAGAAGCCGCTGGAAACGCGACGCGGGCTGCGCGGCGGTCAGGATGACGATCAGAGTCGTTACATTGAGGCAGTCATTGACGGCATAGTCGTCGGCTGCCTGTACCTGCCGAACGGCAATCCGGTCTCAGGACCAAAGTTCCGGTACAAGCTGGAGTGGTTTCAGCGACTGCATTCCTACGCGGCCGAACTCTTGGAGCTCGGTGTGCCCGTCGCGCTCATCGGCGACTTCAACGTCATGCCGACCGATCTCGATGTCTACAAACCCGAGCGTTGGATCGACGATGCGCTGTTCCGGCCCGAAGTGAAGAAAGCCTATGCGGACCTGGTGGCGCAAGGCTGGATAGACGCAGTCCGGCACCTCCATTCGGACGAGCGCATCTACACTTTCTGGGCATATTTTCGGAACGCGTTCGCGCGCGACGCTGGCCTTCGGATTGACCATTTCCTGCTGAGTCCGGACCTCGCCGAGAAACTCTTGATAGCCCAAGTCGACAAGCATGTACGTGGCTGGGATCACACCAGCGATCATGCGCCTGTCTGGATTGAACTGACTGGTAAGACCGCTAAACAAAGGAGAGAGAAATGACCGATGATTTAAAACGTGAGGTTCGCGTCAAGCTCGAGGAGCTGGTTGATGGTCTCGTGGTGAAGGGGATCAAATACGAGGACGCCTGCAGCATGATCGTCGTGGAGGTCAACGGCCTGTTGATGGCTCACGAGCAAGATCCAGATCCGGCAGATGATGGAGTGATTGATGAGCCTGCCAATGACTGGCCCGCGGCCGAAGATAAACGACCTGTCGAATAAAGAGTATCTCGGCCCCTCGGGACATTCCATCAGGGGCCGTTCGATAATCACTGGGGCGGCTGTCCGTTTGACGCAGACATCCCGCCGTCCACGGGTAGATTGACCCCAGTCACGAACCGGGCGTCTTCGCTTGCGAGGAATGCTATAACGGCTGCGACGTCTTCAGGCTCGCCTGGCCCCTTGAGCGCGAAGCGTTCGTTGAACTTCGAAATCAGCTTGTCGTCGTCCATCATATCCTCGGTCATGCCTGTTCGCGTGAGGCTCGGGCACACTGCGTTGACCCTGATGCCGTCCTTACCATGGTCCATGGCCATAGCCCGCGTGAGATTGGTCACTGCACCCTTGGCGGCGTTGTAGGCTGCCATTACCCAATCCCCACCTGTGCCGGATACCGAGCTGACGTTGATGATGGAGCCCCGCGATGACTTCAGATGCGGGATCGCCGCACGGCTCGCGTAGAAGACGCCATCGACATCCGTCGCCATCACTGTCCGCCAATCATCCGTTGTGAGGGTGCCGACGTTGCCCTGAGCCACGACACCAGCATTATTGACAAGAACGTCAAGGCGTCCGAACTTTTCGACGGTGCGGGAAATTAGGTCATTTACCTCACCTTCGTTCGAAATGTCGGCCTCGGCAACGAGAACCCGATCGGCAGGGTGGGGGTTCGCGACGTTGTCCAGCTTGGACTTGGTGCGACCCACGAGTGTCACCATCGCACCTTCACTAAGAAAACGCTCCGCCGTCGCCTTGCCTATGCCGGAGCCCGCGCCAGTCACGACGACGACCTTGTCTGCAAACCGCTGCATCGAAATCTCCTTGAGTATGCAATGCTGTTCAAGTCTGAACGGGAGATAGGCAAGGATGTTCCAAGCACGAGACTCATGCGTTTTGAGCGGACAAGGGCAATAACGCAATTGTCAGTATCAGACTGTTTGTGACGCGGAACGAACGTTCCGAGGAAAGGTTGAGGACATGCAACAGGAAAGTCCCATGACACCGTCACATCTCGCAACCCTCGTCTTTCTCTTCATTCTGCTCGTTGGTGCCATCTACGTTTTCGCGAGGCCGGATGAAGTGATGGCGGCCGACAGAGAATCTACAATGGTGTCTCCCAAGGTCGACTATTGCTTCAACCCTCTGCAAGTAGCGCAGGCTGATCGCTCGCCCGAAGTTGCCGCCAAGCGAAAAGAAGTCACGCGTTCGCATCAACTGGTCATTCTGTTTCACGGCATCCGCGGGCGAGGATCTGTGATGGAAGCGACCGGAAACTCCTGGGAGGCGACGCTCCCGGACACAGTGTTTGCTGCGCCAGACGCACCTTTTCCACATAGGTCAGGTGGACGTCAGTGGTTTGCAGTCGACGACCAGGTCATGCGCCCCGAGCGCATTGATGCTGCGCGTCGCGCCTTTGACGGAGTAGTATCTGATATTATTAAACGTGAAGGGTTCGAAGCAGCCTTGGATCGGGTGGCCTTCGTCGGAGTTTCACAGGGCGCGATAATGGCGCTGGATGGAGTGGCTTCGGGTCGCTGGAAGGTGGGCGCAGTCGTCACCTTCGCTGGATTGTTGCCTCTTCCACCGACGTCGTCATCGACACAAACGGACATTTTGATGATGCATGGTTCCGCGGACAAGACCATCCCTCCTGCGGCAATGGCGGTCGCGGCGAGCCAATTGGAATCGGCAGGCTTTACTGTAAGGTCTAAGATCTACCCTGGGGTTGGTCACACGATTTCATCCGAGGAAGCGAGGGACGCCGTCAACTTCCTTCTTGAAGGCTTTGAATAGGGGAGGACGAGTAGTAGCGGAGGTAAGGCCCGACACTGAGACCGGGCCCTGTCTACCTCAGTGATGATGTTCCGGCATGTCTTTCAACTGATCTTTTGTCCAGGATGTCACAGCATGGACGTCGCCGTCTTCGTCGCGCATGAAGTCCAGATCGCTTAAGGCGACTGCTACTGGTTTCGCGCCAATTCCAAGAAAACCGCCGACATCTATGATGACCTGGCCGCCTGCAGCCCCTGCGTGAACATGGTCAACTTTTCCGATTTTGTGGTCATCAGCGCCGTAGACAGTCGCACCTTCAAGAATTTCTGGTGTCAATTCCGTTGTCGACAAGCGAACGTGGTTTGTGTGATCCATTTTTTTCCTCCTTGTTGGATGACAAGGTAACGGGATCAGACGCCACAGGTTCCCCATTGAGATTGAGCATATGGACTTCGCGCAGTCGTCTTATAAGGCGCGTTTAATGAAGCAGTCCGTCGATGTCGAATTCCTCCCAGCCGCCAAGCTTTAGGGTTGAATCCTCGGAGCTATCCTTTGCCCTCTTGGATCGCTTTGCGGACTGCTTCTTGAGCGAGCGCGTCAGCTTCGCCTGATAGGCCGCCTGCTGTTTCTTTTCGGCCTTCGCCTCTGCTTCCTCCACGCGCCATTCTTCGACGACGCCCGTATCGAGAAGCTCTTCCACCACCCTGGGGTCGAAGACATGGAAGGTGATCTGGCGGGCGCGTCCGTTCAGTCTGACGGTTCTCGTGCCCGCGCTTGGCAGACGACCGTCGGCAAGCCAACGGTGCCGCTCACTGGTTTTGATCGCCAGGACGTCCTCGATTTCGCGTGGGATGACCGGAAGAGCGACGGCTTCGGCGACGACCTTGGAAGCAATGGCCGCAGCAGCGTTGAAGGTGGTCTTTTCGCTGGCTGCCATCGCAAGCGTAAGATCAACTCCTTCAAGAGAGATGGATTTTTTCGAAATGGTGGGCAGCCTTGCCTGTATTTCCTGCAATACGCCTTTCGCGCGGACCGCCGACCCCATTGTTACAGTGGCTGGCAGCGTCCATGTCCTGACGAGTTTAATGTCACTTTTGTCTTGCTTTGGCATTCTGCAGAGATGGTGTTCCAGTGCATTCACGTAAACGAGCACGTCGAAGGCTATCGACGTAAAGTCATAGTGCTTCCGTAAGGATGCTTAAGAAGGCTCGTACGGCAGGGTTAGTTCGGCGGCTTTCCGGCCAGACTGCTGTTATGTTGTGACGCTCCACGGCAAAATTAAAAAGTACGCGGACCAGTTGGCCACGATTGACCCATGGAGCCGCCATGAAGCTCGTAGCCATTCCTATTCCCGCTCCCGCTGCGATCGTTGCTATGACAGCCTCGCTCGCATCAACGATGATTGCGGACGACGGCAAGATCTCGATTTCTCGCTCGTTGAGTTGGAATGGCCACCGAAATAACTGCCCGCTGCTCTGATAGCGCAGGTTGACCGTCTGGTGCTGCTGAAGATGATCGGGGTGGGTAGGCGCGCCATTCGTAGCCAGATACTCCGGGGAAGCGTAGCAGCAAAGCAGATGCGGCGAAAGTTTCCGTGATCGAAGCTGTGAGTCGGGAAGATCCCCGATGCGAACAGCCAGATCTATACCCTCCTCAATAAGGTCCACCCTCTGATCATTCAGTCTGAGATCGATCGAAACTTTCGGATGACGTTGGCGAAACCGGGGCAACACAGGTGCAATGACATGCAGACCAATCGGCAGGGAAGCGGCAATGCGCAACGTTCCCGCGGGTTCGGAACGCGCGAACTTTGCTGCCTGCTCAATGTCTTCGGCATCCCGCAACAGCCGTAGTGCGCGCTCATGCAGGTCACGGCCTTCATTGGTAAGAGTGAGAGATCGCGTCGTTCGGGTGAACAGCGAAACGCCAAGGTGGCTTTCCAGTCGCTGGACGCTTTTACTCACCGCTGACGGCGAGATCGCAAGCGACCGCGCTCCCGCCGTATAGCTGCCCAGCGATCCGGCTCGCGCAAAGGCGATCAAGCCGGTCAACCTATCGATTCCAATTCGTTGCTTCATGGCACTATTAGAGCGAAATGGAGCGTCATTATCAATCTCATCGGAAGTTCGTACATGTGGTGCACGAACAATTGGAACGAGTTTGAAATAACTGAGATGATGAAAGTAGTCCGCCTGCATGAATTTGGTGGCCCAGATGTTCTGCGTTACGAAGATGCTCCGCGACCCGTTATCGCAAAGGGAGACGTCCTTGTCCGGGTACATGCTGCAGGCCTCAATCCGCCTGATCTCTATCTACGGGACGGCTATCGTTCGCTCCCGCCTGAGTGGCGCCCCAGCCCAGTCTTTCCGTTGATCCTGGGCACAAATATTCCCGGCATCGTTGCCGAAGTCGGGGATGACGTGCTGGAGTTTGGCGTCGGCGACGAGGTATATGGCATGGTGCGGTTTCCCCACGACCTCATGAGCGGCAGCAACGCCTATGCGGAATACGTCAAAGCCCCGGCCTCGGATCTCGCGCTGAAACCGGCAGGTATAGAACACACGCAGGCCGCTGCTGCTCCAATGTCACTGTTGACGGCATGGCAGTTTCTCGTGGAGCTCGGCCACGACGAACCGAACCCTTTCCAGGCATTCAAGCATGCACCGATTCCGCTTCAGGGAAAAACAGTTCTCGTCAATGGTGCTGCCGGTGGTGTCGGTCACCTGATTGTTCAGTTGGCTAAATCGAAGGGTGCACGCGTAATTGCAGTTGCTTCGGGACGGCACGAAAGCCTTCTGTCCGATCTCGGCGCAGATACGTTCATTGACTACATCAGGCAGTCAGCCGAGACAGTGACGCAGAAGGTTGATTTGGTGATAGACGCGGTTGGCGGCTCCAAGATGGAGCGGATCCTAGACGTTATCAAAACGGGCGGCGCGTTATATCTGGTCAATCCTCTCGGTTTCTCTGGCCACGAAGAGGCGCAACGACGCGGGATCACCGTTTCAACGACGCAGGTCCGTTCCAACGGTGCGCAACTGGCGAAAGCAGGTCGCCTGCTCGATGATGGTACTATCCGCGTTGTGATCGACAGCACGTTCACAATGGCTAACGCAGCCGCTGCCCACGAGCGTGCATCCAAGGGAAGCATGCAAGGTAAGGTCGTCCTCGTCAACGCTTGAAGGCGTGAGTCCCGGCCGGGAACGGACGGGGCATATCGCAACAAAGGAATGCCAAATGCTGATTGTCGTCGGGTATGTCCAGATCGATCCCGCTGATCTCAACGAGTTTACTGAGGATTTAAAGTTTCTCGCCATGGCCGCACGCCGGAGACCAGGCAATATCTCTCGCGATCGAGCCATAGACGACCAGCAATCTGGCCGATTGCTTGTTGCCGAACGATGGGCCGATGAGATGTCCCTCTCTGCGCATCTTTGTTCTGATGTCACCGTGGCGTTCGTGAACCGATGGAGGAGGCGTATGAAAAGCGATGTTCGAAAGTACGACGCCTCAAACGAACGGGCTCTTGCTGAAGACTGAATCTGTGAGGTCGGGACGATTAGTTTGCGTTAATGGTGGTGTGTGTATGATCCCCTTTGGATGATCGCGGATGCATTGGCCGATATCGGATAGTCTCGCAGATACGCTTTTGGTCAGTTCAGGTAGGCAGCAAGTTCTTCCGGGCTTCCTTGCGGGAAAGCCTCCTTCAGGTAATCAAGGAAGGCTGATACGCGCGCGCTTAGGAGACGCCGGGAAGGATATAGTGCCCATAGCGCCGTTTCTGCTCCCTCGATATCGCCCCAGTGGTTGAGACGACCAGAGGCGATGTCTTTGGTGACCAGAGAGAGCGGTAGCCGTGCAACGCCGGCTCCCATAAGTACTGCATCCCGCAGCATCGTGTTGGAAGACATTCCAAGAACGGCTATGACGTTGAGTTCCATCGGACCTTTTGCCGTCTTGAGTTTCCAATTGTTTCGTTCACCAACAGAGCCGCGCACGATCGATGGCATGGCGCGACCCTCTTCAGGCCAGACAAGCTTCGGAGCAGCGACGACGACTTGGCGGTCATGCAGAAAAGCTCTGCCGACGAGACTGACGTCAGGCTTCGGATTGACGCGGATAACGAGATCATAAGCCTCCTCGATCATATCGACAGGACGATCCTCCACGACAATTTCGATCCTCATTTCGGGATACTTCAGCAGGAAACCCGCTGCCAGCTTTCCCAAGGCTGCCTGTGCGAACAATAGCGGAGCACTGATGCGTAGGCGTCCGCGCGGTGTCTGGCTCCTTGAAGCAATTGAGGTCGTCGTCTCCTCCAGCTCTGTCAGTAACTGCGCCGTGCGCTCGAAAAGGGCGCGCCCTTCTTCCGTCAGCTTCAAGTCCCGTGCCCCCCTTTCGAAGAGCCGGAGATCGAGGCTCGCCTCAAGATCGGCGACGCGTCTGGATAGCGTGGCTTTCGGCCGCCCAGCTATGCGCGCCGCTTTGCCAAACCCGCCATACCGAGCAACGAGGGTAAAATCAGCTAGTGCGAGCAAATCCATGTGTTCCACCTGTGAGACGATGCGTCCCAAAAGATCGTCTATCGGAAGGAATATGGATCACCTAACTTCCTAGATGTCAACAGCGCCCCAGCGGCTTCACAAGGAGTATCATTCATGACCATTCTCGTAGTCGGTGCCACCGGCCGTGTTGGCCGTCACGTCGTAGAACAGCTCGTTCAGCGCAATGCCAAAGTCCGCGTGCTGACCCGCGACGCCACAAAAGTGAACTTTCCTGCGAACATCGAAATCGCCCAAGGCGAGTTGCTCGACCTCGATGCAATTCGCGCGGTATTCAAAGATATCCGCACCTTGTTCCTTCTCAATGCCGTAACAGGTGATGAGTTCACTCAAGCCCTCATCACCCTTAACATTGCCAAAGAGGCGGGTGTCGAACGCGTTGTTTATCTCTCGGTGTTCAACGCCGAAAACTCCGTCAACGTCCCGCATTTTGCTGTGAAGGCGGGTGGCGAACGTATGCTGAGCGAGATGGGCTTCAGCGCTACGATCCTGCGTCCGACCTACTTCATCGACAACGAGATCATGATCAAGGATGTCGTTATCAATCACGGCGTATATCCGATGCCGATCGGCTCCAAAGGCGTTGCAATGGTTGACGCGCGCGATATTGCCGAAGTCGCGGCAATCGAACTTATCCGCCGCGATCAGGCCGCCGAACTCTTGCCAGTTGAAACGATCAATCTTGTCGGTCCAGACACGCTCACCGGAACAAAGGTGGCTGCGATCTGGTCCGAAGTCCTCGAGCGCGAGATCGTCTATGGTGGTGACGATCCAAGCGGTTTCGAACAGAACATGGCGAGCTTCATGCCGAAGTGGACCGCGTATGAAATGCGTTTGATGGCAGAACGGTATGTTTCCGACGGCATGATCCCGAGTGAAGGGGACGTCGAACGGCTCGTGAAAATGCTGGGCCGCCCGCTGCACAGCTACCGTGACTTTGCGGAGAGCCTTGCGTCTGCCAATTGACTTAACCGACGAACGGTCAAGCCAAATTGCTGAAATGCAAATGGCGAGGAGACTCGCCAGCGACCCCCACACCTTCACCGGAGAATTTCATGACCGATATCTGGAGCCCGATCACACTTGGCGGGATTACCCTGCCGCATCGTCTGGCCATGGCACCGATGACCCGCAGCCGCGCAAGGCCCGACGGAACACCTGGCAACCTCGCGCCGGAATATTACGCTCAGCGAGCATCGCTCGGGCTTCTGATTAGCGAAGGAGCCCAGCCGTCTGACGATGGGCAAGGATACCTGGCTACCCCTGGTATCTACACTGACGAGCATGTCGCTGGCTGGCGGAAAGTCGCCGACGCCGTCCATGCGTCAGATGGGCGCCTGTTCATACAGCTCATGCATGTCGGCAGACGGTCTCACCCTGATAACACGCGACATCATCGCCAGCCCGTTGCACCTTCGGCAATCGCGTCAGGCGATTCCATGTTCACGATGAGCGGGATGCAGCCCGTGCCGCGACCTCGCGCACTGGAAACAGAGGAGGTCCAGCAGACGATTGCGGATTTTGCCTATGCCGCAAAGCGCGCTATCGAAGCCGGTGCAGATGGCGTCGAAATCCATGGAGCGAACGGCTATCTGGTACACCAGTTTCTCGCCCCGGACAGCAACCATCGCGCCGATGAGTACGGTGGCACGATGAAGAACCGGGCGCGCTTTGCCATTGATGTCGTGCGTGCGGTAGTCGATGCCATTGGCCCACAGAAAACCGCCATCCGCCTCTCTCCCGGTGTTGCGACGGGTGGCATCGCCGAAGGTCAGGACAACGACGACTTGTACCGATATCTCGCTGCTGAATTCGGCAAGATGGGGTTGGCCTATATTCACATCCTGTATGCCCGCAAGGATCCGCTCTTAGAAGATATCCGCCGCTCTTTCGATGGACCTCTAGTCCTCAACCGCCCCGGTCGTGTGCGTGAACAGATCGGTGCTGATGTGGGGGCGGGACTTGCCGATATTGAAGCACTGGGCGTCATGGCGCTCGCAAATCCGGATCTTGTGCAGCGCCTCAAGACCGGCGCTCCGCTTAATGACGTGAGATCCGATCTCTTTTGTGCAGGCGGCGGTGCTGAAGGTTACACCGACTATCCCGCGAATCACGCAGCATGATGCATAAGCGGGCGGATCGTATTCGCCCGCTACCGTCCTTCAATTAGCTTGTATCGCGTCCGATGGCAGTTCGAATACAATCAGAACCTATCCAAAGCTTGCAGAACGCATTGCCACCCAGTCTCCTGGCGTCATACCGAAAGCTTTACGGAAATGCCGGGTAAAATGTGCCTGGTCAGCAAAACCCGCATCTGCTGCCGACTGCGCTAATCCGTGGCCATTAAGAATAGACTGTTTCGCCAGTTCAAGCTTGCGCATGATGAGGTATCGATGCGGGCTGGTACCCAGCAACCGGCGAAACTGGCGGGCCAATTCGTAGCGGTCCAGTCCAGACGCAACCTCTAGCGCTTCAGAGCGCACGATATCGTTGCAATGCTCTTCGATAAAGTCACGGGCACGAAGAACAGCCGACCGCGCCGATTTGGCGATGCTTTTGTGCGGTGCACCTGCTTGGCGGGACAGGCCCGAAGCCAGTCGCATCAGGACGTCATCCATGATCAGGTCGCTTGGTTCTTCGCTCAGATCGGCAAGAATCTCCGCCAGTGCCTGCCAGAGGCCGACATCGACAACCACCGGATCGGGAACGAATGGCAGAGCATGGCGGTAACCATCGACGGCACCAATCAGGTCGGGAGGCAGATAAATCATCCGATATATCAATCCATCCTCTGTACCTGCAGCGCCATCATGCAGCTCGTCGGGATGCAGCACGATGACGTTGCCTGGGCTGCTGAAACGTTCGGCGCCGCGGTAGCGGAAGGTCTGTACGCCGTGGAGCGTCAGTCCAAACGCATAGGTGTCGTGCCGGTGCGGAGAAAATGCGTTGCCATAAAACCGGGCTTCGATCCGCTCGACACCATGTGAGGGCGCGGCGACACGCATGCTGTCGGCAAATCCAACTTTGCACGAACGTTCAAGACCGCCCGCCTTGCTCGAAGCTAGGTATTCTTGTCCCTCGATACCTTGAATGGAGTTCAACCGCATGTTTGACACCAAGATCGCAATCGTTATCCGCGATGACCTCGCAACCTGGCAGAAGTTGAACGTCACCGCCTTCCTGACCAGTGGCATCGTCACTCAGACACCAGCGATCATCGGCGAACCATATCGGGATGCAGTTGGTCATGTCTACAATCCCATGACGATCCAGCCAATCGTGGTCCTCGCCTCGGATCAGGATACGCTGCGCACGATCCTCAGGCGGGCTCTGGACCGCGACGTCACAGTCTCGGCTTATATTGAGGAGATGTTTTCAACAGGGCACGACGCCGCCAACAGGGAGGTGTTCGCCCAGTTCGGCCCAGACGATTCGAAACTGGTAGGACTGGCACTTAGAGCCGAAAAGAAGGTGGTCGATAAGATCGTAAAGGGAGCAAAAATGCATCCTTGACCTATGGGAATTTTGGTTCGGGCACCGCGACGCCATTGGAGTAGCTGTGCGCGCGAGCACGTCCACGCGGCCGAGTCCTGGTTGAACTACGATAAGTCGCAACGTTTGCAAAAGTCGATGACCGTCTGATCGCAAGCGTGGCTTGATCGCCTTCACCTCCGTAAAAAACGTGAAGGGCGGTCTTGAACGGCGAACCACTCTGGGCGGCGATGCCAAATAACGTCATGCTGGAATGAAATTTGAGGTCGTCGGGAGAGCCAAGAATTTCGCGCGCAGTTGGGCTGGGATGGCTAAGCATGGAGCGAGTGCACTCCTCCAAACGGGCTCCCAAAACAGGATATTTCAGGTAGGCTTCGGCCTCAGAATGTCCAGAGATCGCGTAAAAGCGAGTAGTTTCCGATCGACCAAGTCCGTGAATTTGCGGAAAGATGAACCACATCCAGTGAGACCTCTTCTGTCCGTCACTCAACTCCTGCAAGGCTTCTGCGTAGTTGTCCTGCCGCGCTTTGATGAACCGCGCCAGATCAAATTCCATGCCTTTAACCTTGCTCAGCGGGTTAGATTTCTGTTTTCGAGGTGTGATGACGTCTCAGTCCATTTTCAACTGTTCGAACCAGGCTGCGTATGGAGTGTTTCTAGCGAGATGGCGATTGTAGTCCGGCGCGCCATCGTCCCACCAGACCGGACCGCGTTCGCCAAGGGCAACTTTGGCTCCATCCACTTTCTGTCGGGCTTCGACCATCGCTTGAGAGCCTGCCGATGCATCGCGAACTGCCCGGCGCGCAGCCATCAAATCCCTGATCAGTGCCGAACGCTTGAGCTCATCGAGTGCAGGATTGCTGCGGCGCCACAGCCGTCCTTTTACGACGAAGTATCGACCATCGGGCGTATCTGGATATTTGTTGCTCATTCGAACCCAAGCGTCCCTTGCGCCGGTTCCGCATTCTGAGATGGCTTGTCCTCAATCCGTCGAGCCAGTTCGGTCTGTGCACTGAAGCGAACGTCGACATCCCGATCTGCAACGAACGCCTGCAGCGCCTCAATGGTGATGCGATCCCAGGGTTTTCCTCGATCTGGTCCGGCGGGGACGCGAGGCAAAAGACCTGGTTCAGTGCTCCATGCCAGGCAGTCCTCAAGCGAGGTTTTGTTCAACATGTCGCGGAGATGATGAGCCGTGACGTAGGCGTCAGGCATCGCCCTATGCGCTGGGAGGCCAATTTCATGTACCAGCCCGGTGGGCATTCGCTGATAACGCAGCATCTGGTTGGAAAACCGAGGAAGCTGCGGCCAGACACGCAGCGCACATTTCCAGGTGCAGATCCAGGGTGTTCCACCTGTAAATCGAGGCGTGCAGTAACGTTGCTCGAAGGCGGCTCGATGAGCTGCCAAGGCGTCGATGCGGCCGGGTGGACGAAGAACCGTAGATGCTATTTCCTTCCAGAAGGGAGCATCCGCTACTTGGGCATCTAGGATATGATGGATCGCCATGGTGTCGGGTGAGATGGGGCGGCCAGGATTTACGAACAGCGCCCCGCGTTCATCGGTGACCTGCCATATTCCGGTTTGGTCGATCACGACATCCTGCCAGCCGATCTCGCAAACGTCATTCGGGCCGTTGCCGCCTGTTTCGAGGTCGATGACACGTACCCTGGCTTCGACCACTTCGTTGCTACCTTTCTTCAAACTCCAGCATTGATAAGCGCGATTGGCGTAGGATGGTCCCTGGATATAGGGCTACGATCAGCGGAGCTTGCACGCAACGACAGCCGATGCTGAGGATTTAAGCGGGCTCCCCTGAAATTTATTTTGTGCTCGTCACCGAGCACCGTTCCAAGTCTTACTCACTGATTCAATTTACGAATCTTTTGAATCGCTAAAAATGGAGGACTGCATTCCTAATTTAGCACCTCTCGACTCTTGTTGGACGCGGGAAGAACGTGAACATCAACATTGATAGCGGCATGAAGCGGTTCCCATAAACCACGCGAGCCGGAAGGATTACGTGAACAAGGGCTGCCGCGCGCGAGCATGTTATAGGGGATCTGCGCGATCGCATCGCGTCGCTGGAAGGCGTAGTGGCGAAGCAGGGGGAATGTCTGCCGTTCGGTGTGAGCGCAATCGACGCGGTGCTGCCAGGAGGCGGTCTCGCAAGAGGCGATCTTCATGAATTTGCAGGCGGAGGCGCCGGAACCGTCGATGGCGCGGCGGCAGCGCTGTTCGTGGCAGGCGTTGCTGCTCGCACCAACGGAAAGATCGTCTGGTGTCTGACGCGCCCGGACCTGTTTTTCCCTGCACTCGCGCAGGCAGGTCTTAATGCTAACCGCGTGATCTTCGTGGAAAGCGATCGCGAAGAGGATGTCCTCGCCTCAATGGAGAAGCATTGTCTTTCGGCGGGCTCGGCGCCGTCGTCGGAGAGGTGGTTCGACTGCCAATGCTGGCGAGCCGCCGGCTCCAGCTTGCTGCAGAGAAGAAGGGAAGCCTGGCCCTCGTTGTTCGCAGGTGGCGGCGACAGACGGAAGCCAACGATTTTGGCCAACCCACCGCGTCGACGACCCAGTGGAGGGTGAGTGTGCTGCCATCGGAGGAGCTGCCCGTGCCGGGTGTTGGGCGGGCAAGGTGGTTGCTGGAACTGATGCGGTCGCGTGCTGAGGTTATCGTTGGAGCGTGTGATGACAAGGGTCGCATCGATCTTCCTACCGGATCTGTCTACGGATCGCATTCGTCGCGCCGATCCCGGCATTCCGGCTGAACAGGCCATCGCCGTGATTGCGAAATCTGGCTCGAAACGCTGGGTATCGGCCGCCGATGCTGCCGCAAGAAAGGCAGGTCTGCGTGCGGGGATGCAAGCGGCAAAGGCGCAGGCTTTTTTTCAGGGGCTGATGATCGATGCTGACCTAAAGGCGGACGCCGAGGCTCTGGAGCGTATCACCTCCTGGGCTCTGAGCCACTACTCTCCGATCGTCGCCGTCGATGCGCCAGATGGCATTGTCATGGACACGGATGGTGCCGACCATCTTCAGGGGGGGAGCTTGCCATGGTGGCGGGGATTGCCAACCGCTTTAGGGGCGCTGCGCTGACAGCCCGAGTAGCCATTGCCGATACTTGGGGCGCCGCCCATGCATGCGCCCGCACCATCATCAGGGAAACAGTGATCGTGCCGCGCGGCGAAACCGTAAAAGCAGTCGAGCGACTACCGATTTCCCTGCTGCGGCTATCTGAAAGGACGATCGATGATCTGAGGATGCTAGGCTTTCGAACCTTTGGTGAGCTGTCTGCGACGCCTCGGGCACCGCTAATACTGCGTTTCGGCCCAGAAATCGCCCGCCGCCTCGACCAGTTATTCGGGCGCGTGGGCGAACCCATAGACCCCATCCGCAGGCCCGAGCTGATTGAAGTCAACCGCATGTTCCAGGAGCCAATAGGCGCAGCCGAAACGATCGATAAATATGTGGGTCGCCTAGTTATCGAGCTCTGCAACCACCTCCAGAAAAGGGCTTGGGCGTTTGTTGTGTCGATCTCATCATTCACAAGGTCGACAACACGACCCAGGCGCTGCGGGCAGGGACCACAAAGGCCGCCCGCGACGTCGCCTGGTTGACGAAACTGTTACGCGATAGGACCGAGAAGATTGATCCTGGCTTCGGGATCGAGAAGCTGACCCTCGCGGCCATCATGGTGGAGCCGCTTGAAGTGACACAAAAGGCGTCTTCCCTTGTCGAGGACGAGATCGCGGACGTCACGCCGCTCATCGACAACCGATTCCGGTAGGATTTGCAAGATATTTAAAGTTAATCAAGTTAACGCCCTTATTCTCTGCCGCCACCTGAGTGGAAGGATTTGCCCGATTCAGTTTATGAATTGGGACGTTAGAGATTGACAACGCTAACTTTTGATCGACCGGTTACTAACACTTTTGTTGGTGCTTCAGTGCCTGCCCTCGTCGAAAAAAGCGTTCCACAGACGCTCGCGCATAGAATCACTCGCTAACACTTTTGGCAGTAGATCGATGTTCTCTGCCACGGCAAACCTCATCGCATCACCAATGCAGGGGAGATTTGCTCGATGCGTGTCGTCGCCATCAAGAATCCAAAGAGCGAAGCTGAGCACCGACTCATCCATGAAATGCATCGGCTCCGGGCCCGCATCTTCGGCGGTCGATTGGCTTGGAAAGTAAGTTCGATATCAGGTCTTGAGATCGACAGCTTCGACGAGCTCAGTCCGACGTACGTACTTTGCATAGACTGCTCCGGCGGAGTGATTGGATGCGCTCGGCTCCTGCCGGCGACCGACGGCACAATGCTGGAGAAAGTGTTCCCTCAACTCCTGTCAACGGGACAGCTCGCTACGCACCATCGGATGGTCGAGAGCTCCCGGTTTTGCGTGGACACAAACGCGGCTGCCGAGCGGGAGCAGGCAGGCCTACATTCGGCGACACTCGCGATGTTCGCCGGTATCATTGAGTGGAGTATCCTAAATGGCTACCGAGAAATCGTAACTGCAACGGATGTCAGACTTGAGCGTATCCTTCGTCGCGCCGGCTGGCCTCTCGCCCGCCTCGGCTCCCCTGAACAAATCAATGAAACCAAAAGCGTCGCTGGCCTGCTGCCAGCAGACTGGGTGAGCTTCGATCAACTTCGCCCCAGCACCTACTCGTCGAATTTCTCCTACCATCAAAAGGAAACGGCCTGATCATGCTCAGCACCCAAAGCCGCTCACTACCCCGTCTTGTCAGCAAGCTGCAGAACGCACTGGGAGATCATCTATGCGTCGCGCTCGAAGATCCGAGCGTCGTAGAGATCATGCTCAATCCAGATGGTCGTCTGTTCATCGAGCGGCTCGGTCATGGAATGGCCGCGGCTGGCGAGATGACACGCTCTGCCGCCGAAACAATTATCGGGAGCGTTGCCCATGTTTTGAACTCTGAGGTCGATGACAATCGGCCGATCGTCTCGGGTGAACTGCCGATGGGCGGGCACCGTTTCGAGGGACTACTACCACCCATCGTCTCGGCCCCATCGTTTACGATCCGCCGTCATGCGTCGCGCCTCATCCCTCTCGATGACTATGTGTCGGGCAAAATCATGACCGGCGAGCATGCGGAAATCATTCGCAGCGCAGTCGCGTCAAAGCTCAATATCCTCGTGGCCGGTGGCACTGGTTCGGGAAAGACGACCCTAACTAATGCGATCCTTGCTGAAATCGTATTGAGTTCTCCCGACGATCGCCTGGTCATCCTGGAAGACACGGCCGAGATCCAGTGCGCCGCAGACAATGCGGTCAGCCTGCACACCAGCGACGCTGTCGACATGTCACGTCTCCTGAAAAGCACGATGCGCCTTCGGCCGGATCGGATCATCGTCGGCGAGGTCCGTGACGGAGCCGCACTTACCATGCTGAAAGCCTGGAACACGGGGCATCCCGGAGGGGTCGCAACGATCCATTCGAACAGCGCACGCTCCGCGCTTCAGCGCCTCGAGCAGCTCACTGCCGAAGTCAGTCATCAGCCGATGCAAGCGGTCATCGGAGATGCAGTCGACCTGATTATCTCGATCGAGCGAACGGCCAAGGGCCGGCGCATCAGCGAAATCCTTCACGTCACCCGCTTCGCAGGCGGCCAGTACCAGACTGAGCCCTATGCAGAGGAGAGCCGCAATGCAGCATAAAAAATCCCACCTGATACTGGCGGTGATTATCTTCTCTGCCATCGCTACCGCGTCCCCCGCCGTCGCAAGTTCTGGCGGCAGTCTTCCGTGGGAAGGACCGCTCGAACAAATCCAGGAATCCATCACTGGTCCGGTGGCTGGCTACATCGCGCTGGCCGCTGTCGCAATTGCCGGTGGGATGCTGATCTTCGGAGGTGAACTCAACGATTTCGCTCGCAGATTGATGTACGTCGTTCTGGTCGCCGGCATCCTGCTTGGTGCGACGACGATCGTCGGTCTCTTCGGCGCCACCGGTGCGTCTATCGGCTTTCCAACGGATCAGGTCACGCAAGCTCTTTCGGACGAAGCGGGGGAGGGGGCGTCGTGACCCTCCATCGCAATCGCATCCATCGCGCTCTGTCGCGTCCGAACCTTCTGATGGGCGCCGATCGCGAGCTGGTGCTGATCACAGGTCTTGCGGCCGTCATCCTAATCTTCGTCGTGTTGACCGTCTATTCGGCACTTTTTGGCGTGGCCGTCTGGGTCGTCATCGTCGGCCTGCTCCGCGTGATGGCCAAGTCCGATCCGCTGATGCGGAAAGTCTATGCGCGTCACATCTCCTACAAGCCCCACTACCGGCCAACGGCCGCGCCGTGGCGAAAATATTAGGGGTATCCAGATGGCCTCGCTCAAACGCTTCCGCACCACCGGCCCATCCTTCGCAGATCTCGTTCCCTATGCAGGTCTGATCGACAACGGCGTTCTGCTTCTGAAGGACGGAAGCCTCATGGCTGGCTGGTATTTTGCCGGTCCTGATTCCGAGAGCGCCACCGATCTCGAACGCAACGAACTGTCCCGACAGATCAATGCAATCCTGTCGCGTCTGGGGACAGGATGGATGATCCAGGTCGAGGCCATACGGGTGCCGACGATCGACTACCCCACACCGGACCAGTGCCATTTCCCTGACCCCGTCACACGCGCGATCGATGCCGAGCGCCGTGCCTATTTCGGGCGTGAGCAAGGGCATTTCGAGAGCAAGCACGCGATCATTCTGACCTACAGACCGCTCGAGTCGAAGAGGACTTCGCTCAGCAAATACATCTATTCGGACGAGGAGAGCCGGAAAAAGTCCTATGCGGACACGGTCCTGTTCATATTTCGCAACGCGATCCGGGAGATCGAACAGTACCTTGCCAACACCCTGTCGATTGGTCGCATGCAGACCCGCGAGGTCCGCGACAGGGGAGGGGAGAGGGTAGCACGCTATGACGACCTCATGCAGTTTGTACGGTTTTGCATCACGGGCGAGAGCCATCCCGTCCGCTTGCCCGAGGTGCCCATGTATCTCGACTGGCTGGCGACGGCCGAGTTGGAGCATGGCTTGACTCCGAAGGTCGAGAACCGGTTCCTCGCCGTTGTCGCTATCGATGGCCTGCCGGCGGAAAGCTGGCCCGGCATCCTCAACAATCTCGATCTGATGCCGCTGACCTACCGCTGGTCGTCACGCTTCATCTTCCTCGATGCGGAGGAAGCGCGCCAGAAGCTCGAGCGCACGCGAAAGAAATGGCAGCAGAAGGTTCGACCTTTCTTCGATCAGCTCTTCCAGATCCAGAGCAGATCGGTCGATCAGGATGCTATGACTATGGTCGCCGAGACCGAGGACGCTATCGCCCAGGCCTCGTCCCAGCTTGTTGCCTACGGCTATTACACTCCAGTCGTCATACTGTTCGATGAAGATCGTGAAGCTTTGCAGGAAAAGGCCGAGGCCATCCGCCGGCTCCTCCAGGCCGAAGGGTTCGGGGCGCGCGTCGAGACCCTGAACGCGACAGATGCGTTTCTCGGAAGCCTGCCCGGGAACTGGTACGCCAATATCCGCGAGCCGCTGATTAATACCAGCAACCTGGCAGACCTTGTCCCGCTGAACTCGGTATGGTCAGGCAATCCGGTGGCGCCATGCCCGTTCTATCCGCCGAACTCACCGCCGCTGATGCAAGTTGCCTCGGGCTCAACGCCGTTTCGCTTGAACCTACACGTCGATGATGTCGGCCACACCCTGATTTTCGGACCAACGGGTTCGGGTAAATCCACCCTTCTCGCTCTGATTGCTGCGCAGTTCCGCCGATACGAGTTCGCCCAGATTTTTGCCTTCGACAAGGGCAACTCGCTCCTTCCCCTGACGCTTGCTGCCGGCGGCGATCACTACGAGATCGGCAACGACCAGAACGGGGAGGGGAGAGCGCTGGCGTTCTGCCCTCTGTTCGATCTTTCGACAGATGGCGATCGGGCTTGGGCGACCGAGTGGATCGAAATGCTCGTCGCGCTTCAAGGCGTCACCATCACGCCTGATCACCGTAATGCGATCTCCCGCCAAATCGGGCTGATGGCGACAGCGCCTGGAAAGTCGCTGTCGGACTTTGTCAGCGGCGTGCAGCTGCGCGAGATCAAGGATGCGCTCCACCACTATACCGTCGATGGCCCGATGGGCCAGCTTCTTGACGCGGAAGAGGATGGTCTGACACTTCAAGCGTTCCAGTGCTTCGAGATCGAACAGCTCATGAACATGGGTGAGCGCAATCTGGTGCCCGTCCTGACCTACCTCTTCCACCGGATCGAAAAGCGACTGGATGGTTCGCCGAGCCTCATCCTCCTCGACGAGGCCTGGCTGATGCTCGGCCATCCGGTGTTTCGCGATAAGATCCGGGAATGGCTGAAGGTTCTACGCAAGGCCAATTGTGCCGTCGTCTTGGCGACGCAATCGATCTCCGACGCAGAGCGCTCCGGCATTATCGACGTGCTGAAGGAATCCTGCCCGACGAAGATCTGCTTGCCAAATGGCGCTGCACGCGAGCCGGGCACCCGCGAGTTTTATGAGCGGATCGGGTTCAACGAGCGCCAGATCGAGATTGTCTCAGGCGCCATCCCCAAGCGCGAATATTACGTCGCCACGCCAGATGGACGGCGGCTGTTCGATATGTCGCTCGGGCCGGTGGCTCTGAGCTTTGTGGGCGCATCCGGAAAGGAAGACCTGAATCGGATCCGCGCGCTGAAGGCGGAACACGGCCAGGACTGGCTTTCCCATTGGCTTCAATCGAGAGGAGTTCACGATGCCACGTCGCACCTCAACGTCGAATAACTGGATCGTCGCAATAATGACCGCGGCAATCGCGCTGTCGCCGACCGCTTCCGCCCACGCCGGATCTGCAACGGGCGCGGCCACCGAATGGACGCAGCTTGCCAACAATGCTCAGCTCATCGACCTCCTGAAGAGCTCTGGCATACAGGTTGATAATCAACTGACCCAGATCACGCAACTGGCAGAGCAAATCCAAAACCAATTGAAAATCTACGAGAACATGCTGCAGAACACCGCGCAGCTCCCGAACCATATCTGGGGTCAGGTCGAGAGCGACCTTAATCAGCTTCGTGACATCGTCGAACAGGGAGAGAGCATTTCGTTCTCGATGGGCAATGCCGACGACGTCCTTCAGCAGCGATTCAAGAGCTATGCGGATTTGAAAACCAATCTTCCCAATGCTGAATCCTTCTCGAGCACCTACCAGTCCTGGTCGGACACAAACCGGGACACGATCGGCAGCACACTGAAGGCGGCAAGCCTGACAGCGGATCAGTTTGACACGGAGGAAGGAACGATGAGTTCGCTGCGATCCATGTCGGAGTCTGCCGACGGCCAGATGAAGGCCCTCCAGGTCGGACATCAGATCGCTGCCCAGCAGGTTTCCCAGATGCAGAAGCTACGCGGCCTGGTTTCCCAGCAGATGACGATGATGGGCACGTGGCTTCAGACCGAGCAGACGGACAAGGACCTCGCCCAGGCACGCCGTGAGGAATTCTTCAAATCAACTGCGCCCTCAACATCCGGCGGCGAGAAAATGAAGGTGGAATGGTGAGAACAAAGGTGATCCTGGCCATCGTCGCCGTAGTCATCTCCTTCGGTGCAACAGGCTCGTGGTTCCTGATTTCAGAGCGAAAGGAAGTGCAAGAGCGGCACGAAAAGTTGTCTGGGTCGACGAAGGAGTATCCGACGTCGGGCGGCGAGAAGATGAAGATCGAGTGGTAGGCGCATGACCTCAGAGCTCAAAACGATCAGGGGCATTGCTGTGCTCGTCGCATTCATCGCTGTGTCGTTCCAGCCCGCGATTGCGCAGGAGGGTTCGGTCCTAACGGCCCTCCAGGACGAAATCACTACTGCCGCCAAGGGTTGGGAGACCACCGTCATGGATGCGGCAAGATCGCTATTCTGGATTCTCGCAGGGATCGAAATCGGTATCGCCGCAGTCTGGCTGGCGCTTCAGGCCGCGTCACTCGATAGCTGGTTTGCTGAACTGGTCAGGCGCACCATGTTCGTGGGCTTCTTTGCATTCGTTCTCGCGCAGGGTCCGACCTTCGCGAAGGCGGTCGTCGATAGCCTGTTTCAGATCGGCGCTGGTGGAGGCACGGCTTCGCCAGCCGACGTGTTCAATGCAGGTTTGACCGTTGCAACCAAGATGTCCGAGAAAGTTCAATTCGGCCTGTTCGAGGACAATGCGCTCGCCATCTCGGCGGCCTTCGCGATGGTCGTAACGGTGATCGCATTCTCCCTCGTTGCCGCGATATTTGTATCGGTGATGGCGGAAATGTATCTCGGTCTGCTCGCGGGAATGATAATGTATCTCGGTCTGCTCGCGGGAATGATCATGCTCGGATTAGGAGGCTCGTCCTTCACTAAGGACTTCGCCATTCGTTACCTCATCTATGCGTTCTCGGTCGGCATGAAGCTCATGGCTCTGGTCATGATTTCCCGGATCGGCTCCGAGGTCCTGATCGGCCTTGCGAACCGGCCCGACGTGGGGGACCAGTTTCAGACAGCATTGGCGATCGCCGGAATCGCGGTCGTGGTCTTCATTATCGCCATGTATGTGCCGAACATCATCCAAGGCGTCGTTCAAGGGGCATCGGTCACAGGTGGCATGGAAACCATCCGCCACGGGGGGCAGGCCGCATCATTTGCTCTTGGAGCAGCTTCACTAGCCGGCGGCGCCGTCGGAGCCGGCGCCGCGGCTGCTCAGTCAGCTCGCGCAGCAGGCTCCTCATTTGCCGGTGCAGCGCTTCGCGGCATGGGCGCCGGGATCGGGTCCGCTGGAAAGGCTGCCGGCTCGGCTGCCAAGGAAAAGGCGATCGGTTCGCCCGGAGCCTATGCCGGTTCGATCATGGGGCTCGCCAACGCCAAGCTCGACCAGAGCCGCACGGGACAAAGTGGTGCCAAAACGCCGCTAGAACGAAACGACAAGTAATCATCAGAAAGGCGACAAGCGATGGCAGCAAACCGGCCACCCGACAGCCCTTACCTTGCCGCGCGGCAGGAATGGACGGAACGATATGGATCCTACGTCCAGGCGGCGCGCGCTTGGCGGATCGTCGGCATTCTCGGACTTGCGATGGCCGTGATCGGCTTCACCTATGCCATGTATCTCAGCACGCAGGTCAAGCTCGTGCCCTACATCGTCGAGGTCGACAAGCTCGGCACGTCAGTGACGGCTGGCTTCCCCCAGCAGATCGAGTATGCCGATGCCCGCGTTGTCCGCGCGACACTCGGCAACTTCATCACCAGCCTCAAGTCGATCACACCGGATGCGGTGGTGCAGAAGCAGTACATCGACCGGACCTACGCGCTTCTCAGGACCTCCGATCCTTCGACCCAAAAGGTCAATGCCTGGTTCCGCGGCAATTCGCCCTTCGAAAAGGCGAAGACGTCGACGGTTGCCATCGAGGTCAATAACATTGTCGCGTTATCCAACCAGACTTACCAGATCGACTGGACCGAATATGAACGCGACCGCAAGGGCAAGGAAACCGGTACACGCCGGTTCCGCGGCATCGCGACGGTCGCGCTAACGGCACCACAGGACGAGGCGATCATCCGCCTCAATCCGATCGGTCTTTATGTTCAGGATTTCGACTGGACCGCACAGCTTTAAGGGCAGAGGAATTCACATGCACAAAACAGGATTAATCGCGGCCGCCGGCTGCATGGCCGGACTCATCCTTGCGGATTGCGCAGTCGCTCAGAGCATGACATCGAACGAGGTGAAGGGGACCAACATCTCCCAAAAATGGCGGGGGACACCTGGTCTGGTGACGACTGGTCCAGACGGCAAAGTCGTCTTTCTGTTCGGCGAGACCCAGCCCTCCGTTGTGTGCTCACCGCTTCAAGTATGCGATATCGAGCTGCAAGGCGGCGAGATCGTCCGCGATGTGCTTGTCGGTGACACGGTTCGCTGGAAAGTCGAGCCGGCGACGTCGGGGGCGACCGGTGGGCAGGCGATCCACCTGATCGTCAAGCCATCGGAGGCTGGCCTCGTCACATCGATGGTTGTTACGACCTCGCGGCGAACCTATCATATTCAACTCAAATCCCATCGCAGCCAGTACATGGCCCGCATCGGTTTCGAGTATCCGGAGGATGTGTCGACCAAGCTGGCCGACATCAATGCCCGGTTTGAGACCGGAGGCATACCAGGGAACGCCCCCGACAAGCTGAACTTCTCCTACTCGATCAGTGGTAGTGCCTCATGGCGGCCGAAGCGCGTCTATTCCGACGGCGCCAAGACCTACATCCAGTTTCCTCGGTCCATCTCCGGACAGGACGCGCCGGTGCTGTTCGTCGTCAGCGGTGGCCAGAACCGCGTCGTCAACTATCGCATGAAGAACGACATGATGATCGTCGACTACGCGATCGACAAGGGCGTGCTCGTCTCCGGTGTTGGCTGGCGCCAGCAGAAAATCACGATTCGACTGGGAGGCTGACCGATGAGAAAGACACTTGTCGCCATTGTCATTACTGCGTTTCTTTCCGGTTGTCAGACTGCGGATGAAACGCTGACCTCCAGTTCCACCCCGATTGCCGTCACTGGCGCCACCGCCAGCGCCATCGCCGCCGATATGGCAAGCCGCCTTGCCGAACAGGTTGGCCCGGCCGGCACAACGATCATCAAAATGGACAAGGACACCTCCGAGTACGCCGCCGCGCTCGAGTCAGCGCTGAAAGGATGGGGATACACTGTCATCGCCGACGGCAAGATCGGCAAGGATCAGAAACCTGTCGAGATCGCGTGGTCGGTCGACAGCTTCGAGGGACACGTCCTGGCGCGTGTCAGCACGCCGGCCATTGCGCTCGGGCGCGCCTACACGGCGACTTCAGCCGGAGCGACGCCGGCAAGTGCGCTCTCGATCATGCAACGAAACTGAGGGGGAGGGGAGATCATGGTTCAATCGCTCCAGCTCGGCACGACGGGCAACGCTGACGATCAACAGAGTATGCGACGCCTCAATCGCCTGCCAATCATCGTCACGATCGTCATCATCGTTCTGTTTTTCGGAGTCGTGATCATCGGCCTGTCGTGGCGCGGTCTCTCCTTCAACCGTGGAAATGAGCTCGACAGCACCTCGGCGTCTCCGGCAACAACATTTGGCGATCAGCTGAAGCGAGGCGTGTCGGACGGGATCATAGGCGAGCCGGAACAACGCGAAGTGTTCCAGCCGACGCCAGTCATTGTCGAGCGGGAGCCGGTGAGAGAACCGGTCGTGGAGCGGCAGAGTGAGGTGCGAACGGAACGACGATCGCACCTCGAACCCGAAGCCGAGTGGAAGGCGCGGCTGAAGCGGGAACAGGACGAGCAAATCCTCCGCGAAGCGCAGCGTCAGAGGATGGCAAGCCTCCAGGCTCGGGCAACAGCCCTCGATTCCCCTCTCAAGGTCGACGTCTCCGAGGTGCCGAAGAGCGCCTCCGAAATCAGGGCCGACGCCCACCAATCGCTCAATTCCAAGACGAACAGTGCATCCGATCTCTACAGCGCTGCGATGCAGTCCGGTTTGCTAGGACAAAACGTCGATCAGAACGGGCAGACCTCGAAAGAGGACTTTTTCAATCAGGACATCAAGGATCTTGGTTACCTGCCGAACCAGGTCGTTACGCAGCTTTCTCCGTATGAGTTGAAGCGAGGATCCGTCATTCCAGCCACGCTGATTACGGGCTTGAACTCCGACCTTCCGGGCAGGATTTCGGCGCAGGTCAGCCAGAACGTCTATGATAGCGCCACAGGCTATCGGCTGCTTATACCTCAGGGGGCGAAGCTTTTTGGCCGCTACGATTCCAAGGTGTCGTTCGGGCAGGAGCGCGTGCTAGTGGTGTGGACTGACCTGATCTTCCCGAACGGGTCGACACTTCAAATCGGCGGCATGTCCGGCACGGATGCCGAAGGGTATGGCGGCTTCAAGGACAAGGTCGATCGCCACCTCTGGCGCACGTTTGGTTCTGCGGCGCTTGTCGCTATCATCGGCACAGGGATCGATATGTCGATGCCGGAGAGTTCGACGCTGGCCACGCAGGACACGGCTTCAGATGCGGCGCGCCGGAACTTCGCTGAAAGCTTCGGTAGGGTGGCCGAGCAGACAATATCAAAGAACCTAAATGATCAGCCAACCATCAGGATCAGGCCAGGCTACAAATTTAACGTACTTGTCGATCAAGATATCATATTTCCGGCCGCTTATCGAAGCTAGCCGACAGAAACTTTTCGCGCATAAGAGGATTCTAATACTGAGATACAGATAAAATACAATCTTGCGTAGGAAATATCATTGATCGATAATCAACATCAGACTGCTACTAGTGGGCCTCGCTTCGCATTGGAAGCTTGAATACGCTGAGTAGAAAAGCTTCATCAATTGGGACTGCAACTTAGTCGCGGTCTCACCCTTATTCTCAAGGAGGCGATGAAATTGAACCAATGGTTTGAGCGTTTGATCGAACAGATTACACTGACCCACGATGAAGTCGCAGCAAGGAGGACCTTGGAAGGATTGAGTAAAGAGGCGGGTTTCCGCGCTTATGCCTATCTCAACCTCCAGGCGGGAACGCAGACAGTAATCTCAAATTATCACGAAGATTGGCAGCATCGTTATATTGACAAGTCTTTGGCGCGCATCGATCCGGTCGTGCGCAACGCCCGCAGTCATTTTGAAGCGTTCGCATGGTCGGCCGAGACATCTTTAAAGATAAGCAAGGAACGGCGTCACTTTTACAGCGAGGCGGCGGAATTTGGTATTCGTTCTGGCATCACGGTCCCGATAAGGACCGGGTTCGGCAGAATTGCAATGTTTACCTTGGCATCCGACGACACAAAGTTGCCGGAGGGGCTCACGCTGAACCCGGTGCTCGCCGCTTCAGCCGTCGCACAACTACATTCAAGACTTCGATGCCTTGGGGCAAAACCGACCTACCATACTCCGATCCGGATGAAGCCTGCAGAACTGACATGTCTACGCTGGTCGGCCGAGGGTAAATCAATGAAAGCAATCGCCGTCATAGAAGACATGAGCTACGCGAATGTGGCGTTCTTCCTTCGAAATGCCAAGTCGGCGCTTGGAGCAACGAGCTTGCCGCAAGCGACTGCCATGGCGAAGGAGTTTGGTCTGATCTAATTTTTATCAGTGTGCCTTGGAACTCGGCATTTCCGGAATATATCCGAGTATATCGAGCAACGTCGAAACAACTGTTTGCTGAGCGTGGACTGCGATCATCGCAGCGATATAGGCCCGAGTTGCGTCACCGTCGGGCTCGGTTTCAAACTCCGGGTGAACTTGCGCCTCCAGCATTACGGCATCGTCGCGCAAGCGACGATATTTCTCGATCTCGCGCACGACGTGGAGTTCTATTTCTGAAGGCGGCTGAGCACTCATCAAACCGATGAGAGGTCGCAGGACTATTTTTGTTTCAGACAAGGGACCATCGATGTTTGTGTCGTTTAACCTCGATCACTTATCGGCTCCTCTATAGCAGTGTAAACCTTCTTGAGCACTTTATCGATTTGCCATAACCGCCGGATGACATCACTTACATACTATAGTTGATAAACTTAAACTATGTAAATGTCGATCTTGATCGCATGGATATGCGCAGATTGGTCGGCCGAAATTTTGCCCGCCTTCGTCGGGAAAAGGGCCTGACGCAGGAGGACATTGAAGCGCGCTCCGGCTTTAGCCAGCAGTATCTGAGCGGGCTAGAGAGGGGAAAGCGAAACCCATCGATAGTCACACTATATGAGATAGCCCAAGCTTTGGGCGTCAGCCATGTCGAGCTCGTCATGCCTGATCGGGAAAACTGAATCTGCGCAGCGTAACCGGTTTGGGGCCAAAGCTTTCATTGATTTTACAGCAAATGGATCTCACTCTTCACAAACGCCCCTAGAACCATTATATGTTCTTCGCAAGGAGAATAATAATGGTTCAGATGTCGCGTGCCTATACGCCTGCCGAAGCAGCTGCCGTCAGCGGGATTGCCGTGAAGTCGGTACACAACGCAATCGACAAGCGAATAATAGCCAGACGTTTCGAGGAGGATGAGGGACGAGCACTTTCCGACGATGACTTGCTTCGGCTCAAGCTCTGGTACGGGGTCGGCTCGATCCTGTCGGCTGAACGCCGTCAGAGGCTCTTCGACACGATAGACCAGAACCCAAGCGCCGACACCGTACGAGCAGACGATTATCTGATCGTTGACGTTGCCCGTGCGCGCGAGCAGCTTGCAGATCGTGCGGAAGCTCTTAGCGAAGCGGAACGAGTTATCGAATCCGTGAAGGGCGTCCTTGGCGGCGAACCGGTTTTTACCAAAACACGTGTTCCTGTCAGAGCGGTTGCTGCCATGAGGGCCCAGGGAGCCAGCACCGAGGAGATTGTCGAGGGGTATCCGTCGCTTACTATGCGTATGGTCGAACTCGCGGAGATCTGGGCTGCGGCTCACCCGGCACGGGGTCGGCCCCGCAAACTGTCCGACGGTGGTGCGACCGTGAAATCGTCCAAGCGGCTCTTACTTCCGAAGGCCGCCAACAGTTCGTCAGGCATCTGATATAGTGAAGTTCCTGATTGATGAATGCTTGCACACGTCTCTCGTGGCCGTTGCTCAGAATAACGGCCACGATGGCTTCCACGTGAACTGGTTAGGATTGAGCGGAGAAAAAGATTGGGATCTCATGCCGCGTATCGTGGCTCAGGACTATACGTTCGTCACCAACAACGCGCGCGATTTCAGGAAGCTCTATAGCAGCGAGGAAATCCACGCCGGCTTGATCATCATCGTGCCTCAAGTCGTCCCGGCACTGCAGCGAGAGCTGTTCACACTCATCCTCGAGGAGGTTGCCGAGGGCGAGGAATTGCTGAACGAGGTGATCGAGGTCGGCATCGAGGGCGATGAGGCCATTCTTACCCGCTATTCTCTCCCACCGAACTGAGATCGGCGTACATGCGCTCGTGCCGCGGGACGCGCACCGTGCCGCCCGCTATTTCTGCCCCCCGATCCTTGTCAGGTCGATCCGGATACCGGCGTGATCGGGTTTGATTGGAGTTTCCTCCAACATCTCATCAGTTTCGTCGTCTGCGACGTCGGCAGCGTCGTCACTTTCGACCACTGACCGCTGCACGACCGCTCCACCTGGATCCTCCGCTTGGAACACGCTCTCGCCCTCGAACTTTCCGGTTTGCCAGGCGTGGACCGCATCGTCGAAGAGCTGCGGAAAGACCTCCTCGCTTGTCGGGTTGCCATACCATTTGGCGACGATACGAAGGATCTTGCCGAACATCGCAGTGCCCGTCCGCAGATTGGCGCAGGGATCGACGAGATCGACCTTCAGTTCCGACGCGTCCTTCAACCCTATGCCCGCGGGGATCTGAGTCAAACCGACCCGCACAATAGAGCCCCCGATGTTCTCACGTACAATCTCGATCGCTTCCTCGGGCGTTTTCGGTTTGGACACGAGGATTAGACGGCCGCCAGATTTGACGGTAATGGCAAGCGGATCTTCTGAGCCGACCGCCTGAACGAACTGTTCGACGATTGCCGGCTTCAACGATGGGTCGGCACATTCCTTGATCAGCGCAGCTTCCAGCATACGACCTCCAAAACTTACGTGTTGAATGAGATGATGAGAGGCAGGTCGAACAGGCGGGCCCAGGCCTCACTGCTCGCCCGCTGAATGGCAATGATCGATGTTCCCGCGGTCCACCAGCCGTTTCCGACTGCGACGATGGCGTCGGGTCGGTGGAACGCCGATTGCAGGATTGGCCAGACGAGAAGCTGCTCGTAGCAGATCAGTGGCGCCACACTCAGGTCACCGACATCGACGACGGGATTGGCAAAGAAATGTGCCCGCGCACCGCCGCTATCGCCAACCCAGGCTCGCCACGGCTGCCACATCGTTCCAGGGACCGGCATCCGCTCTCGATAAATAATAGTATTTCCATCAGCCGATATCTTCACGAGCACATTGTCATAGCCTTGGCTGTCAATGGTGGCCGCTCCCGAGATCACGGTGATGCCCGTATCCGTGAGGGCTCTTTGCCAGACGCGAGCAGCCGTCGGCGTCCAAAAGCCGAGAGCGCTCTCAGGTAATACCACTGTAGTGCCGGGCGGGTGGCGTTGGGCAATGCCAATAAGCTCCTGTTGCCACTTGAGGCCAGCCTCACGCCCGAGCGATGCGCCCATTTCAAGGTCGACACCTTTCCACGACGCAGGTAGGGTCAGCGGCGTCCACTCAGCGGCGGACCAGAGCCATAAGC
Organism: Agrobacterium larrymoorei; assembly: GCF_005145045.1. NCBI lineage: Bacteria > Pseudomonadati > Pseudomonadota > Alphaproteobacteria > Hyphomicrobiales > Rhizobiaceae > Agrobacterium > Agrobacterium larrymoorei. Next base: position 204,448 of record NZ_CP039693.1, on the reverse strand, counting down.
CTGTCATCGCCATGGCTGCAGCCGGCCGATATCGCGTCGTCATGACGATTAACCCGGCTGCCATTGCGCCCAGACCCCACCATCCGCAGCCGGGAAACAGAACGCCCGCGGCAGTAATCGGATGCGCCCATCCCAGAATGCCGAACGGTGGGATCGCCATGCCAAAGCAAGCAGCAATGTATCGGAGCGCCTTTCGCCATCCGTTGCGAGCGGTCCAGAGCAGGGAATGGACGGTCACGAATGCGGAGGAGGCGACCAGCCAGAGTAAGAGACCGGGCCAGATTTCCGATGAATAGAAGTTCGCCACTCCCTGCGGCAGACCACGCGATGCCACGAGGAAGTAGGCAGCAGAGACCGCTGTTGCCTGCAGACGCGTCTGTGCCAAGGACCAAAGCATGGGGAAGGTGGCAGCGACGGGCAAGAGAAGCACATCACCGCTCCAGCCAATACACCCAGCGCTTGTCGATAGCGCGACGAGGACACCCGTTCGGAAAAGCTCACGGAGCATAGGTCCAGACCTCTCGGGCCAGTCCAAGGATCCCATCCATCGGCAGAGGACCGAAGTAACGACTATCGAACGACGAAGGAAACTCGGAATGCAAGAATACCGTGCCGGGCGGAACGACACCCCCGTCGTACCGCTCCATCTCACGCCCATGGCCGTCCACCCTCGCAACACGGGAGTGGGGCACCTGTCGACCATCGACGCGAACGTCATCAGCTGTCTCGATCGCCTGTCCGGATGTTGCCACCACCGTTTTGATCAGTGGAGCGACCCAACCGTCACAGAGGCCGAAGCGTAGATATCCACGCGTCCGCGCCTCACGCATCGCGTCGGTGTCCGGCGGGCAAATAAAGACAAGATCGCCGACCAGGATCGGGCGATCGGGCTTGACGATCCGCCAGATGCCCAGCGGTTCGCTCGGTGTGACATTGACCCTAAGGCCCTGACCGCCGAGCAGTACGATAAAGCCAAGAGCGAACAGGCTGACGCTGGAGATCCGATAGAACCACACGAGCCGTTTCATGCGCCGTAGCACTCTATATCGACGGCGCATTTTCATTTGAGGGTCAGTCCTTGGGACCTCGTTTGGCGCAGTGCCTCAGCCTGTTTGAGCGCCGTGACGCTGCGCTCGTGAGCCGACAATTGCTGCACCGTCCGCATCGTAGTCCAGGCCTGTTGCACCTCGCTCTTCTGCGCGGCATTCATACCGGCCGTGACGCGCTGGAATGCCTCGCCATTGGTGTCCTTCGCTGCAAGCGGAAGTAGGGTCCTATCTCCGAAACGTTCCGTAATCGCCTTGGCAAAACCCTCCAGTTCAGCCTTCACCATCTTGTCAGCGAGCGCATATTCGAGACCCGAGGGTAGATCATTCCTGTCGATGGCGTCACGTACCCGTTCAAGCACGCTCTTCGCATTGGCAGAAAGGGCTGGGATCTCCAGAGCGACTTGTCTACGGACAGCGAGTTCCTGTGCATGGTTACGGCGTTCGGCTTCGCCACGCTGACGCAGATAATCCCTGATGCTGTCGGCGAGCGGCGCGACATTCTTCAGCGCACGATCCCTATCCAGTTTGTCGGCACGACTTGCGAGCAGACCGGTCTTGCCCTTGAGAGCACCGAAGGATTGAGGCTCGCCGACAATCCTGGCGATCGTCTTTTTCGCAGCTGCCTGGTCGATTAGCATCGCGTCGACATTCGCCGCCTTGAATGCTGCTTCCGGCTGCGCGTAGACATGTTTGAAGCGCATCGAGACTTCGTCCCATTGCTTCTTGAGCGCCGGGTCAGCCGCCAGCTTGTCCTCGACTGCCTGCTCGATCGATCTCGGGAAGGTGGTGATACCGGCCACCATGGGCTTGGTCTCCTTTGCTGCATTAGGAAAGGTGTTGGCCGTCGATGTTGCAAAACCGAGCTTGGCGCCAAAGGCCGCAAGCCGGGCGGCGAGATTGACGAGTTTCTGTTTCTGTCGGACGGTCCAGGCGAGCCGGTCCTTCGAGATCGTGCGCGCCACATTCATGAGATGCAGACCACGCGCCCCTGCAAATCGCAGCGCGGCCCGATAGGACGATGCGCCCTCATAATCGAGGGTCGTTTCCTTCGATCCATCGCGGGCCAGCCGCTCCTTAAGTCGCTCTATCGCCAGGTCCGCGACGTGAATAATTCTCCAGGTGTTGCGCTCGGCCGTCGTGCCATCCGGCAATGTTACCGTTTCCGATCCATCGTGCTTGAGACCGATGCGATCGCCAATATCAGGCCGAGCCTCCTCGATGGCTCGCTTGAGATCGACACCCCAGATCGTGCTTTGCTGTCCGTCACTATGTTCGAGCGTCACGAAATAGCTGTCGCGGCTTCCGGGTTTGTGCTCGTAGGGCGCCACACCATGGTCGACGAGTCTTCCGCCGCGCCGGCTGGTGAACTCTTCCACGCCGACATGGAGCTCGGCTGCCTCGCGATGGCGGGTCATCGCAACGTATATAAGGTGACGGTCGAGCGTGCTGGAGGCAAGGACTTTGACACGGTCGACGGTTGCGCCCTGGGACTTGTGGATCGTGGTCGCATAGCCATGATCGATATTGGCGTAGAACCGCTGTTCTACGATGACCTGTGTGCGGTTTTCTCCATCGCCGATCTCGGCCACGATGCGACCGGGTGCGGCATCAAGGACTTTGGCCAGCATGCCATTCTTGACGCCAAGGCTGCCCTCGTTCTTCAGGAAGACGATCTGGTCGCCGGCGGCAAATCGACGTGGGCCGTCCTGGGTATTGAACGCAAAACCTTCGCCGACAATGCAGCGCTCGACGAGCCTGCCACGCGCCAGCTCGTTCAGTTCGCGCACGTCACGACGACGGTGTGCGAGGATGAGCGTGGTCTTGTCGGGATCGTAATCCCGGTTCCAGCTCTCGATTAGTCCTACAATCGCGTCCTGCCTCGTCCAGCCGGTTTGTACCAACCCAGCCTGCTCATAGGCATTCAGGGCGAGCGACACGTTTCCACGGGCTAGGTCGAGTGAAGCATCCCGCATCCACTGATCTTTCTGGCGGTAGATCGTCTCCAGCTCGGCATAGCCGACCCGATCTGTCATGGCCCGAAATGCGGCGCCGGCCTCGATTGGCTGCAACTGATCGGGATCGCCGATCAGGACGAGCTTGGCGCCGGCCTTCGCCACCGCTTCGACAAAGAACGCCAGCTGGCGAGACGACACCATGCCCGCCTCGTCGATAACGAAAACCGTCTCGTCATCGAGGTGGTCACGCTCCTTCTCCCAGCGCAATTCCCAAGACGAAAGCGTGCGCGAGACAATGCCGCCTTCCTTCTCCAGGCCCTCCGCGGCCTTGCCGGCCAGTGCCGCACCGACAACGCGATAGCCAGCCGCTTCCCAGACCTCCCGGGCGGCCTTCATCATCGTGGTCTTGCCAGCACCGGCACGGCCGATGACAGCAGCGATCCCGGCGTCGCCAGCGACATGTTCGATCGCCGTCTTCTGCTCGTCGGACAGACGATCGTGCCGCGCAAATGTCGCCTCGATTACAGCCTTGCGAACGCTGTGCGAGGACCGGTGCGAGAGCCAGATTGCACGCTTGGCCATCTCGGCTTCCAGCCTGATCAACTCGCGCGTCGTGTACTTTGCCGATGTCAGGGTCCCTGTCGCAAAGTCCACCCGCTCGCGCTCAAGACGGAGGGTCTCCGGGCTCTGCAGGATGCGCGCCTTCAGACTTTGGAAGAGGCCCGCATCGTCGATATAACGATGCAGAATTTTTGCGACATCGCGCTCGTCGAACACGCTCTTTTCCCGCGTGATAAGGTCAAGTACGATCTCCGGATTGCGCTGGATACGGCGGGCGTTCTCCGCCCGCCGCTCTTCCTGTAACTCCAGCCGTTCGAGCGCTGCACTCTCCTCGCCACCCTCCGCCTTCCTCTCGATCGCCTTCGTGCCGACGCCAAGATGGATGGTTGGTTTCAGGTCGATGCCCTGCTTCTCGAAGGACCGGCCATCGACCCGGATATCGAGGCCCGCAAGCGTGAGATGCCGGTTCTGGCAGGCGAACCATCCGTCGCGAAACGCATTGAAGTTTTCGAGGCCACCGGCCCAAAGCTCGTAGACGATCTTGCCGCTATCGTTGCGAAGTGATTGGCCATCTGGTCCGGTTACAGCGACTTTCTTCGGCCCAAACCCGTCGTCGGCCAGCGGCCGCAACGTTGTCATCAGATGGATATGCGGATTGCCAGGTGCGTCGTGGAAAACCCAGTCAGCCACCATGCCATGAGCTGTGATGTGGCTAGCCACAAAGTCCCTGACGAGTTCGACGTTTTGTTCGGCCGACAGCTCTATCGGCAGGGCGATGGTGATGTCCTTTGCGAGCTGCGCATCCGACCGCTTCTCAAACTCTTCGACCTTGTTCCACAAAGCTTCCGAGGCTCCTGAGACGGACCGATCGGCAATCATCGATTGCAGCCATTCCGGCGCATCGGCCGGAATGGCAATCTCCTCGTGCAGCAGACCCTGCTTGCGGGTGTAATCGATCGTGCGCGCTTCACGCTCATAGTCCATCTTGGCGCAATGCCGATACGCCGCCGACAGCACCGCACTACGGCCGGAGCCGCGTGCAACGATGCTGACTGAGAAATGCGGCACGGCCATTGGCAGACAGGGTCCTTCGATCAAACAAAATCAACAAGTTCGTTTGGAGCGGGAGGCCCCACCGGGGCCCAGAAGCAAAGCGTCGCATCAGCGACGTATAATTGCGCCCTTCGGATCCGTCCTTGCGAACGGACGGGATGATGCTCGAAAGCGTAGGCTCCGCCTACTCGCATTTCTGTTAGTAGATCGGCACGCCGATCTGGAGGACTCTGGATGCGTGAACAATGACATGCACCATCAGAGGACAATCCAGAGATGAAGAAACCTTCCTCCAAGATTCGCGAAGAAATTGCCAAGCTCCAGGAACAGCTCAAGCACGCGGAGACGAGAGAGGCTGAACGTATTGGCCGCGTAGCACTGCGGGCAGGCCTTGGAGAGATCGACATCGAGGAGACTGAGCTTCAGGCGGCGTTCGAGGAACTGGTGAAACGCTTTCGCGGAGGCAAGCCTGTTTCGAGCGGACGGAAAGGGGCAGAAGGCACCGGGACGGGGGACGGGAAATCTGAGGCGAAGGCGCCTGGCGCGGCTTCGGGCAGCGCTGGCGAGGCTTGAGCGGATGAGCAGGAACGCGACCTCCGAAGCCCGGAAGAAAGATACGCGCGACAAGATCGAGCTCGGCGGCCTGATCGTCAAAGCAGGCCTACGCTTCGAGAAGCGAGCGCTTTTGCTTGGCGCCTTGATCGACCTGCAAGAGCGGCTGAAGTCCGACGAAAAAGAGCGAACACGATTGACGGCGATCGGAGCGGAGGCGTTCGGCAATGAAGGCGAATAAGATCGCTCTCGTCATTCTACCTGCGGCCGTGATGGGCGCGGCGGTGTTTGCGCTCACCGGCATCGAGACGTGGCTTGCCGGGTTCGGAAAGACAGATGCGGCAAAGCTCGCCCTTGGACGGGCAGGGGTCGCGGCGCCATACGTCGCGGCTGCGGCCCTCGGCTTGATTTTCCTGTTCGCGACGGCCGGATCAGCCAGTGTCCGTGCCGCGGGCCTGGGTGCCACAATCGGAAACGTGGCAGTCATCCTGACAGCTTGTCTGCGAGAAGGCGTGCGGCTTGCAGCGTTTTTCTCTCAGGTACCGGCGGACAAATCTTCGCTGTCCTATCTCGATCCGTCGACCATGATCGGCGCGGCTACAGCATTGATGTCAGGCTGCTTCGCAATACGCGTGGCGGTAATTGGCAACGGTGCATTTGCGCGGGCTGCACCGAAGCGCATCACTGGCAAACGCGCCCTTCACGGCGAGGCTGACTGGATGAAACTTGCCGAAGCGGAGAAGCTGTTTCCAGGCACTGGCGGTATCGTGGTTGGTGAGCTGTATCGTGTCGACCGCGACGGTGTAGCCGGCGTTTCGTTCCGTGCCGATAACAGCGAAACGTGGGGCGCCGGCGGCAAGTCACCGTTGCTCTGCTTCGATGGCTCATTCGGCTCATCGCACGGCATCATCTTCGCCGGATCGGGCGGCTACAAAACGACCTCGGTGACGATCCCAACAGCGTTGAAGTGGGCCGGATCGCTCATCTTGCTCGACCCCTCCAACGAGGTCGCGCCGATGATCTCGAAACATCGTGAAGACGCGGGGCGGCGGATCAGGATTCTCGATCCGCGCAAACCCGCGACAGGCTTCAACGCCCTTGACTGGGTCGGCCAATATGGCGGCACGAAGGAAGAGGATATCGCCTCGGTCGCGTCATGGATCATGAGCGATAGCGGTCGCGCGAGCGGCGTGCGCGACGATTTCTTTCGTGCCTCGGGACTGCAGCTCCTGACGGCGATCATTGCCGACGTTTGCCTGTCTGGGCATACGCCGACGGAGAAGCAGACGCTTCGCCAGGTTCGCGAAAATTTGTCCGAACCCGAGCCTAAACTGCGACAGCGCCTGCAGGATATCTACGACAACTCGGAATCCGACTTCGTGAAGGAAAACGTCGCCGCCTTCGTCAACATGACGCCGGAAACCTTCTCCGGCGTTTATGCTAATGCCATCAAGGAGACGCACTGGCTGTCATACCAGAACTATGCGGCGCTGGTCTCAGGTTCGACCTTCCGCACCGAGGATATCTCATCGGGCAAAACAGACGTGTTCATCAACATCGACCTTAAAACACTGGAGACCCACGCCGGGCTGGCGCGGGTCGTGATTGGTTCGTTTCTGAACGCGATCTACAATCGCGATGGCGCCATGGAGGGGCGCGCCTTGTTCCTGCTAGATGAGGTCGCCCGCCTTGGCTACATGCGCATTCTGGAGACCGCGCGCGACGCCGGCCGCAAGTACGGCATCACGCTGACAATGATCTATCAGTCGATCGGCCAGATGCGCGAGACCTATGGCGGACGAGACGCGTCTAGCAAGTGGTTCGAGAGCGCGAGCTGGATCAGTTTCGCGGCCATCAACGATCCGGAGACCGCAGACTACATCTCTCGCCGTTGCGGCATGACGACGGTCGAGATCGATCAGGTCAGTAGTAATTTTCAGTGTCGTGGGTCATCACGAACGCGCTCAAAGCAGCTGGCTGCCCGGCCGCTCATACAGCCTCATGAGGTGCTGCGCATGCGGGCGGACGAGCAGATCGTCTTCACAGCAGGCAACCCGCCGCTGCGATGCGGCCGTGCCATCTGGTTCCGGCGGGCCGATATGAAATCATGCGTCACGCAGGGCCGGTTTCAACCTGCTGCGACTGGGGCACCCTCCGAGTAGAGATCAGGCGCGTGATCGCTTTTCCCAAAAAATGCCGCGCGCCTCGTCCCATGTAGTCTTTGAACTCGACTTCGCTCATTTTCTCGTGGCGGGCATCATGGGTCGCACTATTCTGATTATAGGGCGAACTGGTGCTAAAGAATACCATCGTGCCCTTCAGGTACCTAATGAGGCTTCTGGAACCTGCTGGAAGCTTTCTCTCGTGATCGTAACGATACTCGTAAACGTCGGGATGGTCGTACTGAGCAGGAAGAAGCTCGGATAGATAATCGATGTACCCTTGCGACCCGACAACACCTTGGCCCGTCGCCGCGACGGTCTCTGCCTCAAGGGCATTTCTCTGCGGGAGGATCGTCACCCGGATGGGCGAAGACCGCGTGCGAGCTTCGTTCGCTGCAGGCGGATAGAGCCGTACGCCGAAGGCGGACCGCCCAACACTTCAGTTACTTCACTAAAATGAATCGACGGTCGATGACCGATTCAAAACTGTCGTTGGACGCTGGCGAACGAAAACACGATTCTGTCACCATGATCGCGCAACCCTACCAGCTCTATGTGGAACTAACGGACCGGACAAAAAATATGTCCCGCTTCTATGCGATGTCGATTGAGCCAAATCTCTTTGGCGAAACCTGCCTCATGCGGCGTTGGGGTCGGCTCGGTGCAAAGGGCCAGACAATGATCCACCATTTCGAGCGCGAACAGGATGCAGTGAAGCTGTTTCTGGACCTCACCCGCCAGAAACGAAACCGTGGATACTACACCGGCAGCATACGTTGACGCTCTCGAAAAAGGGCTTCCAAACCAATCCCGGCAAATAGTGAATCTGATAAAGCCTGTTTCGCCCATCCGATCGAAGGAATACGCTTTGAAAACCGCCACGTTGTCCGCCCTCGTTATCGCCATCTCTATCGCAACGATGCTGGAGGCACCGTCATCTTACGCAGCTTCCAAGCAGTTGTCCCAATTTCGTAAATGCGTTTCCGGATCTCGGACGAACTGTGTGGTTGACAATGACACGATCTGGATTGCCGGTGAAAAGATCAGGATCGCGGATATCGATACGCCCGAGATCAGCGAACCGAAATGCCGATCCGAACTTGCCCTTGGCAACAAGGCGACCGCCCGCTTGGTCGAGTTGATCAACGCTGGCCCTTTTGAGCTCCGAGCCTGGCCAGGGCGCGACGAAGACCGATACGGCCGAAAGCTTCGGGTCCTTGTGCGCAACGGTCAAAGTCTTGGCGATATGCTTGTCGCCAAAGATTGGCGCGGACTGGAGCGGCCGACGAGAGCCAGGGTGCTGAGGCTTTAAGATCGGCCCGGCGAACCGGGCCGATCTGGCTGTTAGGTCCGCCGGTTCCAATCGGTCTCGAAGTTGACCTCGATCTCGACGAAGAACGGGATCTTGATCGCGATCTTCATGCCGAGCTTGCCCTTGCCGAAGAGGTGACAGATCACCTTGGCGAGTGTGTGAAGCCGGCGGCCGGTGGCTTTGAGGAACTTGGCGAGCTGTTGCATTTGGTTTCTCCTGTCGATTGCGTTTCATCGCGGGGATCAAATGCGGATCGGGAAGGAGTACTGCACCGGGACGGGAGCAGTGCAGCGGAGGACCTGAGGGCGGCTGAATTTTGTGCCGCGAGGAGCCGCAGGCGGGGAAAATTTTGCCGGCATCAGGTTGCGGTAGGACGCACGATCCGCATCATTCCCAATGTCGATGAAATGGGATCGACAAGAAAATTGCGGCGGCTCTGGTCCGAAAACCACAGGCGACTTAAGCCACCTCAGAAAGGCGGCTCGACTTCGACAAGGCCCTCCATCTCGGCAGCAGCGATAGCCAGTTCCGCCTGGGCGACTTCGAGCTCGACCTGGATCTGGCGACGCTCGGAGCCGTCGACAGCGTTGCGCAGCTCGGCCCGCAGTTCTTCGATCTGGATTTCGAGTTCGTAGGTCATCTTCGTCTCCTAGACGTTTGTGAACGATGACCGTCGGGCCCGAGAGGGGATGGCGGGGTCAGGGATCGCGCCAGCGACCGGCAGAGCCGGGGAGTGGGGGAGCCAGTTTGCGGAATCTGCCCCCGAGGGCAGGTGGAGCAAATTGGGGGAACCGCTCATCCTTGAGGCTGGCGTCGCGGCTTGGGACAATCATGGATGCTGAGCAGCTTCCCCGCTCACCGTATGCCACCAAAAAGCCGGACCCGGCTCAATGCCAGATCCGGCTTTGATCTCTCGGCAGGAGGGTGGGCTCAGCCGGTGGCGGAGCCTCGTGGTCCCGATCAGTCGCGGTTCGGGCGGGACCAGATGAGCTGGAGGCCTTCCTCGCCCTCGACCTCGGCAAGCGTTGCGTAGATCGGGGCAGGGAAGCTCGGATCGTCGAGCTTGACCGAGAGGTAGTCACGACCTTGCTCGGAGGTCTTCTGCCATGCGGCGCCGAACTCAACGCTTCCGGCATAGACGCGGAACTGCGGGCCCTTGTCGGAGGGATTTTCAACCCGCGCGACGCGTGCCTTGACGTTGAGAGCGAGCGTGCGAATGGAGCCGGTGAAGCCGTTCTTATCGGAGGTGAAGGTGCCGATGGTAGCCATTGTCGTGTTCCTTTTCGGTGTTCGGGCCGCGCCCATCGCGGCCTCGATGGCAGTCGCAAAGACCGGTGACGATCGGACCGCACCTAATAGGGCCGCAATGCAATGGAGGGCGGCAAGTCGCAGATTTAATAGTGGGCGAGGAGGAGGGCGCAGCCTGCCGGGGTAAGAAATCTGAGCCTTGTCGTTGCGGGAAAACGATCGAGGCGCAGCCGGTCTCCGGTCAGACATACCCCATCGAGCCCGCAGATGGGTTGCCGGAAACTCTGTCGTAAAGGGATATCGCAATGGCGTTCACCGCATTTGCCTATGGGAAGAATGGCAACCCGGCTCATGCTCCGTCTGTCACGTCGTCGGAGCCTGCTTAGGTTGGGGAATGGGGCCCGCGCGAACGTCGTCCGGCTTGCCCGCCATGCCCGATGCGATATCGTCGCGCCCGCGCCCGCTTGCGCTGGGCGCCGCTGTCATAGCCGACCGACTGGGAACGTGATGTGCTCGAGAACCATGGCGAGGCTAAAGACATCACCTTTGTCGTCACTGAGAGGATCGAACCAGCCTCGTCCTTCATGGGTCACAATAAAGATGCTGCCACCGTCCCGGTATTTGACGGCAAGCCGCGTGCTTTCTCGCAAATCGAGTTCGTATCCGGCCCTCTCCAGCACGGCTTCACAACTGCGCTGGCGCGAAGCGCCTCTAATTCTTCTGGTTCATAATTTACCTCGGCCGCATGGCGGCCGTCCCTTCATTTTTCCGCAAAGCGCGGGACACCTCCTTCCCGCCGCGAAGAGCGGAGGGTGCAAGGGCGCAGCGCGCAACTGACAAAAATTGCAGCTATTTGCTGCGGCGCAGCTTCCCTTGCGGCCGACAGGTCGTCAGCGGCAGGAACAGGTGGGTCTCAATGAGACCCGCGAGGGAAGTATTCATGCACGATCTCAAGATCGTCTTCGTCATCGAGTTCGTCGGACGGAAGGACACCGAATTCACTGCCAGATTTGAACAGGGTGGTGGGAACCATCAGATCGTTGCAGAGGAGGAAGGCGTGAGACTGAGCGAGGGAAAGATCATGTGCCATGTTCGGAAACTCCATCGGATGCGGGCCAATTCCCGCTGATGGCTCCCTCGAAGGAACTGGGACGGTCGCGATCACCGCGGAGGCGAAGACGGAGCGGCGGCAGCTAGCTAGCCGACCCCTTGCGGGTTGATCGACGGAGATCCGGCCATGGTCCAGGGCAATAATTCGAAGCGTAATTGCGCAGGATTCGTTGACGCCGCATCCGGTACACGTCCACGCGACTAGGGCTACTGCTACTCCTACTGCCGACGGTCCTGACAAACTGTCATCCTGTCAATATCGCTAGGTAGCGTCGAGACATAGATACTTGTCTAAAGGCGGAGTGAGGCATTGATAACCGAGTTTTTGGACGGGGCAGCCATCGCTTAAAAAGGCCAAGAGGCGTGACACATGATTAGTCTGGTAGAGTTTTCCGCCTTACTTGAACGCGCTGGACTTGAACTTGACGAAAATCAGTCTGAGGCTGCACGTCAATCCTACGCAAATCTCCGCCTCCTGACTGCATTGGTACGAACACCACGCAATCGAAGTGTCGAGCCGTCCTGTTCATTCCGCGTGTTTGGATCAACCACGCTCATAGGCGAGGTGATCGAGTAACCGCGGGGTCTGATGGATGTCCAATTTGTGGGAACTTGGGATCTCGGGGATTGCGCGGCTAATTGCCGGAAGGCAGATTTCACCCGTCGAGGCCGTCGATTATTTCCTTACACGCGCCACTGCAATGAATCTGCACTTGAATTGTTTTATAAGCGTTGAGCAGGATCGTGCGCGCATCGAGGCCCGTATCGCTGAGGCCGAAATCATGAACGGACAATACAAAGGCGCCCTACATGGCATTCCCTACGCTGTGAAGGACATCATTGATGTCGCAGGCCTGCCAACCACGAATAATTCCCGCCTTACACTTGGTGGCGCGGCCACATCTGACGCGTCAATCGTGGCAAGGCTACGCGCAGCTGGCGCTATCTTGCTGGGTAAGGCTGAGACACAGGAATTCGCAATGGGCGGCCCGGATTTCAGCCTGCCGTTCGGGCCTGCCCGAAATCCGTGGGATCTCACGCGCTTCACCGGAGGTTCCTCAAGCGGATCCGCTGCAGCTGTCGGTTCGGGAGCTGTACCGCTTGCGATAGGAACTGACACGGGTGGATCAATAAGAACACCGTCCGCCTATTGCGGCATTGTGGGAATGAAACCGACCTATGGTAGGATCAGCCGTCGCGGAGTGACGCCGCAGGCCTACTCCATGGACACGGTTGGCCCCATGACGTGGTCTGTCGAGGACAATGCAATGGCACTGGAGGTTTTAGCTGGTCATGACCCAGATGACCCATCCACAGTCCAGATCCCGGTACCGCGATGGGCGCAGGCAACGTCTCTCGGCGTCCGTGGCCTGAAGATAGGGCTCCTGCGCAGTTTCCACGAGGAGGAGCCTGACGTTTTTTCGGATGAATGCGTCACCATATTTGAAGAAGCTGCCAGACTTTTAAAAGAAGCCGGTGCAACGACCATGGAAGTTCGGCTGTCGCCCCTGCGTCATTATTTTGCAGCCCAACGCGTCATTATGTACAGCGAGGCAGCAGCTGTCCACGAAAACGACTTCCGATGTCATCTTCATCTCTACGGACCCTACGCTATCGAACGGTTTATGCCGGGATACCTACTAACAGCGACTGATTATATCCAGGCATGCCGTCGAAGGGGAGAACTGATGAGAGAACTCGCGGAAGCTTTTTCCTCTGTTGACCTGCTTCTGGTTATCGGCGCACTCGGGGTCGCTCCACCCTTCCATGACGTGGCGAGAAACTCACTCGCAAACGGAACCCCGTCCGCCAACGCAGCCTTCAATCTGACAGGGTCACCATCCATGAGCGTCCCGGCAGGCCTCAGCGCCAACGGCTTACCACTCTCGGTTCAGATTGTCGGGCGGAATTTCGACGAGTTCAGTATTTATCGAGCTGCTCAGGTGATTGAGAATGAATTGGGCTGCCGGACGATTCGACCACAGACAATCGCCGCGCTGGCAGAAAAAACTGGTTAAGAAGGTGGGCTCATTTGTAACCCGACTTGAAGTGCCGCGCCGGTTCTTGGGCATAGGTTACATTGAGATTGTCAATGACCGACACTCTTTAGAGTGATGCGTTGCGGGACGAATGGATCAAGCACAGGCGGACATTCATTGCACCTAAATTCGTCGAAACGAACCCAATATTCCGCGCCCATCGGCATAGCCTCAACGCGGGCGCGGACATTGCATATTGAGACCGCCGATCTGCTTTGGATCGGCCACCCAGCGATAACACTCGATGATATCTAACCCAGAGACGATGGCGACCTCTGCGCCCAGCCATTACATGACGTCGTAGTAACCGACGCCTTCCGAAATCCTGATGACAGTGCCAAGTTGCGCAGACTGTTGCTGAAACCGCTGCAGGATACTTCGTCCGTCTTCGCCGGTCGCGATCTCAGGCGCAAGGCGCTGTTCATGTGCTTCGGTTTTCAGCCCTTCTGTGCCGCCAATGATAACTGGGTGAAAAGTAATTCCACTCAATGAGCCGGTGTCGTTGAAAGCGCAAAGGGCAACTACGCTTTCCCATACCTCGCGCGCAGTCCACTTGGATTTACCAGGCTGCATGTGGAAGACGAAATTGCCAAGGCTGTAGAAGATCGGTTTTCCCTGGTAGATCTCGAGTGGCTGGAGGACCGGGGCGCCATGGCTGACAAACATGTCAGCGCCCGCATCTATGCATCGTCTGGCAACGGAGCCAACCCATCCTGGAACCTGATACCAATCAGAGGCCCAGTGATGATGGTGGAGATAGGCGACCACGAGGCACTCTCTGTCCGCGGCATCGGTAATGGCGGCGAGGTTTCTGGTCAGATCGTTCGGATCGATCTTTACGTTGCGGCCGAATGTTTCCGAGCGTCTGAAAAGCCCACGAGCAAGTGCGATTTCGGACAGCTCGTCGACAATTGGCTTGTCATCGGGCTGACTGTCATTGCCAAGATCCATACTGCTGTATCCGACCTTATCCCGGATCGTCGCGAGTTGTTCGAAAGCGTCCGCGTCAACATCGATAACTTGTGTCAGTTTCAGACGGTTGACGCCCGGCCGCTCGGGACGTCCAGGAGCCGCGTCTGCTGCGTACATAAAATCAGGCCCCGGCCCTCCATCCATGGCGACAAGGGCGATTTTCCTATTAGAAACGGTCCCTGCTCCGAAACGGCCTGCGGCCGTGTGATTGCGACCGATGCCGGCATGGATAAAGCCGCGTCTTTCAACCTCCTCAAGCGTTGAGAGAATGCCTGATGAGCCAAGATCAAAAGCATGGTTGTTGGAGAGCGCCAGCCCGTGGAACCCTAGCGACTGAAGCGTGTCGAGGACTACGGGTTGGCTGCTGCCGAAAAACGAGCCTTTCATGGGCCAGCCACCATGACTGCCGAAAATCGTGCTCTCAAAATTGGTGAAGGCAAAGTCTGATTTGCCAAGGGTCTCGCGGACGGCGTTGAAGCCGGGTGTTTCAAAGGTACGGAGGTCGTGTTTGATCAGCGACTGACCGGTCACTGCGACCGTGAAATCATTCGTCATGTCTTATGTTCCTGCGATGAGAAAGGTAAAAATTGAGATGGCAGGGAGCCCGGATCCGCGCTCCCGACGATTAGCGGTCAGTGTGTGAACCGCAAAGGGCGAGCCTTGATTAGTCGGCGCGTATAGGCGTTATCCGACTGAGCGAATATAAAATCCGTGGTACCATGATCTTCCACGATGCCGTCCTTGAAGATGTAAATTTGCTGGCAGAGGTCCTGAACCAGAGCGAGATCGTGTGAGATGAACAGCATAGACACGCCGCGCTCGCGGACGGTTTCTTTCAGCAACGTGACAATCTCAGCTTGAACCGATACGTCCAGCGCCGAGGTCGGCTCATCCGCGACGATGATGCTTGGCCTCGCAAGAAGCGCACGAGCGATGCAGACCCTCTGCTTCTGACCACCGGACAATTGATGGGGCAGATTCTTCAGTAGATTTTTAGGCAGGCCCAACCGATCCATGATCTCTGCAATCTCGTCACCGCTTGGTTTTGCACCGCCAAGACCGGATTGAACGCTCTCTTCGAGCGCAGAACCAATCGACATGCGAGGGTTGAGCGACATTGCCGGGTCCTGGAATATCATCTGGACTCGTCCCAACAGACCGCTTTTGCGGCCTGCACGTGAAATGTCAAAACAGGTTCCTTCGATTTCGAGTAGGCCCCGATTAGCGGTTTCGAGACCAGCCACAATGCGACCGATTGTGCTCTTCCCGCAGCCACTTTCACCGACAATCCCGGTAATGGCGCCACGTGCGATTTCTATGGATATGTCTTGAAGTGCAAACGTCTGGCGATCATTGCGACGCCAGAAAATCCCCCTTCGGGCAAACGTCTTGGTGACGCCTTTGATTGACAGGAGCGGAGTTGAACCGGCTGGCCGTGCAACGCTGGTGCCGTCTCCACCCACGTCCACCTCACGTGTAAAGGACGGCTGCGCGTCATGGTCGGCCACCAGCCGCAGACGCGGGACTGCCGCAAGGAGATTTCGGGTATAAACTTCCGTAGGCGCATCGAGAACCGAGGATGTCAGTCCCTGTTCCACGATCTTGCCATGGCGCATGACGGCGACCCTGTCGGCGATCTCCGAGATCACGCCCATGTCATGCGTGACAAGAATTATCGAGACCCCTGTGTCATCTGTTAGCTTCCGTAACAACGCAAGGATCTGTTTTTGAACGGTCGCATCAAGAGCAGAGGTTGGCTCGTCCGCAACGATAATGTCCGGCTTCCCTGCGAGCGCGATCGCGATGACAAGCCTTTGGCGCTGCCCGCCGGAAAACTGATGCGGGTAATGACTGTATCTCTCAGCCGGATTGTGGATCCCCACACGCGCCATAAGCTCAAGCGCTTTCGCTCTGGCTTCTCGAGTACCAATATCTCCGTCCAGGGCTCGAATTGTTTCGAATATCTGAGAACCTACGCTCATGAGCGGGTCTAATGAGGCGGTGTGATCCTGAAATATCGCCGAGATACGACGACCTCTGATGGCGGCTCGGTCCTCCTCTCGCAATTTATCGATTGCCTGCCCGCGAAAGAGTATCGTGCCGCCACTCTGGCTAAACCCTGGTGCGAGCAACCCGAGGACGGCATTGCCGAGTGTTGATTTTCCAGCACCGGATTCGCCGATCAGTCCAAGGATTTCTCCCGAATAGAGCTCAATGGAAACGTCACGAAGGATTGTCGTCGAGGTGTCGGCACGCTCATGTTTCATGGTAAGATTGCGCACCACGAGCAGGGGAATTTGGTCATTTTCCATTCAACGGCTCCTTGGATCG
Organism: Agrobacterium larrymoorei; assembly: GCF_005145045.1. Classification (NCBI taxonomy): domain Bacteria; kingdom Pseudomonadati; phylum Pseudomonadota; class Alphaproteobacteria; order Hyphomicrobiales; family Rhizobiaceae; genus Agrobacterium; species Agrobacterium larrymoorei. The sequence goes on along the minus strand of NZ_CP039693.1, from coordinate 188,104 downwards.
AGACGTCGGCGTGAGTCTTCGCCGACGAAATTGATGCTTGCGATGAGACCAAACAGTGCAAGCCCTGGAAAAAGGCTGATCCAGTATTGGCCGGTGAGGAGATATTGGAAGCCGTTCGCGACCGCAGAGCCGAGGGATGGTTTGTCGACGGGCACACCGAGCCCGAGAAATGATAGCGTTGCTTCCAGTGCGACCGCGTGACCAAGCTCTATCGGGATCAGTGTGATCGCGGGCGCTATGCTGTTCGGGAGAAGGTGCCTTATTACGATACGAGGCGGAGACAAGCGTAGAAGTTGCGCGGCATCCAGGTAAGACTTCCCTGCCTCGGTCATTGCTACCCCCCGCGTAACGCGTGCATAGGTCGCCCATTGGACAATCACCAGTGCCAGAATAATGCGATCGACGCCTGGTCCGAGCGTAACGATAGCGATCAAGGCGACGAGGATCGTTGGAAGGCTGAGCTGCAGATCGACGATCCGCATGATGAGCGCGTCGACCCAACGGTTGGAATATGCCGCGGTTACACCAGCCGTTATCCCGATAAGGGCCGCGAGAGCTGTGCTGGTTATCGCGACAAACAGGCTGATACGAAGTCCGTGAAGGACGGCGCTAAAAATGTCTCTACCGAGCCCGTCGGTACCCAGTAAATATGTATATCCACCGCTGCTCGCGGTTCCTGGCGGCGAAGATGATTCCCACGCGAAGATCTGCAAAGGGTCATAAGGATTTTGAGGCGATATTAGAGATGCAGCAAGGGCCAGCAAAACATAGACCGCCAAGATTATGATGGGCAGACTGACATGAGGCTTGCCGGGACGCTTCCATAAGCGTCTTAACGTGTCGGTTTTCATCGATATACCTTTCATCCGTTTCGGCGCGTGCGTGGATCGAGCACGACGTAAAAGAGGTCAACGAGCGCGTTGAGGCCAACGAAGGCGATCGAGATGAAGGTGAGGGTGGCCATGACGACTGGCCGGTCCAGAAGCTGGATCGAGTCGATCAAGAGTTTTCCGACACCTGGCCAGTTGAAAATCGACTCGACGACGACGGCGAAGGCCAGCATTCCGCCAAACTGCATGCCGATGATGGTAACGATCGGGACGCTGATGTTTGGAAGAGTATGACGAAACAGAACCCGCCGGGATGACAGGCCTTTCGCCTTGCAGAACCGCGTGAAATCCTGCGTCTCAACTTCTATCGTTCCAGACCGTGTGAGCCGTGCAATGAGCGCGATGTTGGGAAGCGCAAGCGCTAATGCCGGCAACACCATCTTCCAAAGGCCATCTGACGTCATGAAACTCCACTCTGCTCCAAGCAGAGGGGCGGTAGAACCGCGGCCGCCAGACGGAAACCAGCCTGTCAGGATGGCGCCGACCAGGATAAGCATCATGCTCAACCAGAAAGATGGAATGCTCAGGGCGACCACGCTTCCGTGGAGGATTGCGTGATCGATCTGCTTTCCCTTGCGGCGGCCTGCGAGCAATCCCAGAAGTACCCCGGCAGGGGCTGCGATCGACATTGCGACAATCGCAAGCTCAAGAGTGGCGGGAAGTTTGCTCATCACCAGTTCAAAGGCTGGGAGGTGATAAATGTAGGATATCCCGAAATTGCCGCTCAAGACGTTTCCGATGAAGACGAAATACTGGCGCCAGACAGGCTGGTCCAGTCCCAGCGCAATCGTTGCCATTCTGATGTCTTCAGCTGTCGCAGTCTCGATGTTGACGAGGTTGAAGACGGGATTGCCGGCGCTGTGAATGCCTATGAAGCCGATGAGCGACATGGCTAGGAGGAGAAGGAAGGCTTGCGCAAGTCTCCCGATGACCGTTGATAGCATGTGCGCCGCCCTCACTCTGTTCGCGGAGTGGCCTGCATGGCCGTTGTCCAGCCACGCGGATGCACGGTAAAGGTCGCGACCTTCGGACCGTGTCCGACGATAAGATGGTAGTGGTAAAGCGGGATGATCGGATAATCCGCCATCACGAATTCCGTCGCGCGTGCAAGGGCTTCGCTGCGTCCGACCCCTTCTTCCAGCGCGTTTGCATCTGCCAGCATCGCGTCGAATGCTTTGTTCTCGTAGCGACCGTAATTGAGCGATCCGGTGCCACGTGCGGCATCTTGAGATGCGATAACACCATCGAGGCAAAGTGTGACCGCCTCTCCAGAGCAACCGCCATACCAGGCGGGGTACTCCCCGTTGGACCGCTTCGTGAGAAAGACCGAGAATGGCGAGAGAACGGGTTTGACGGTCACGCCAATACGCGCCCAGTTCTGTGCAATCGACTGAAGCGATTCAGCGTCGCCGGGATAACGCCCGCCGGGACCTGCGAGTACAAGGCTGAACCCGTTGGGATACCCCGCCTCAGTCAGGAGAGCTCTCGCGCCATCGTAGTCAGGAGGAGTGACCTTGAGCTTGTCAGACGTTCCCGCCAGACCCGGCGGAAACAGTTGCGCGGCGGCAGTGCCGTAACCGGAAAGAATGCGATCGGTGATGAATGACCGATCCGTTGCCATTGTCAGCGCCTTTCGAACACGCTTGTCACGAAACGGATTGCCGATGGGCGTTCCGGCCTTGTCGGTCACGCCTGGAGGTTGGTCGCTTCCGATATCGAACTGGAGGAAGTTCGAGCGCGAGGCACTTGTGCTGTCGACCTTGATTTTGCGTTCTTTAAGACCCTCGACATCGCGTGCCGGAACGAAATCAGCAAGATCAATGTCCCCTGTTGTGAGGGCCGCCACGCGCGCTGCTGGGCTTTCGATGACCCTTACCGTGACATCTGACCAAGCAGGAGCGCCACCCCAGTAATCAGGGTTGCTGGACAACGAGAGACGTTCACCCGACTCCCATGCCTTGAATTTGTAAGGACCGGTCCCGTTGGGCTGTGCGCCCGAGTTCAGTTCATCCGTGCTCGCAAAGCCGTCTGCTTTATGCGGAAGGATAAAGATCGCGGTCATCTGCAAGGGAAGGGTAGGAGCCTCTTCGCTCGTTTCGATCATAACGGTCAGGGGATCAGGCGCAGTGACGTCTTTAATCGGCTTGGTGAAGGCCTGAAATCCGCCGCTTGGAGGCTTTAGGAAATCGCGGACACGCTTGATCGAGTAGATGACGTCCTGCGCTGTAAAGGCCGACCCGTCATGAAACCGGACACCGTCTCGCAGCTTGAACTCCCACAAAACAGGGGACAGTCGTTTCCACGAAACGGCGAGAGCAGGCTGGGGATTGAGATGCTCGTCCTGCCGAACGAGACGCTCGTATATATGCGCTAACAACGCATTGTTCTCGTTGAGGTCGGCGTAGTGCGGATCGAGGGTCATCAGCTTCAGTTGTGTCCCGACCCTCAGTTCCTCCGCATCGGCGGCGGTCGAGCCCAAAGGTACGGTCGCGGTCGCCGTGGTGATAATCATGGCCACGAGAGGTTGCCGGAAAATCTTCATAAATCGCATTACGTTGTTCCCTTTTGATTGATTACGTCTGCTTAATTCCCTGGCTGCCAATTCCTCACGGCGCAGGTCGTCCTTCCTGCTTCGCTCCCAGCGTTCGCAGGTCAGAGATTCTAAAATTTCGATCTGAGATTTCTTCGGTGCTCAGGCTACATAGGCAGCGCGCTGATCGGCAAGGAGTACGGTAGGTGCCGTGGTTCACTTCGAAAAAACATCCTTTAAGACACACCGTTCATTGCAAGAATGTCACTCAGAACTGACCTGATTTGAGGCCAGGGGCGCTCGTCGCTGTCGGGGCTTGGTGAATCTCGCGCCAGAAGGCAGTGAAGTTTCGCAGCAACTGCAACGGTCGTCATCGCTGGCGTTCGCAGAAGTTCGTCCGCCAGATGCTCTTCAATGATAGACACGTGTTCTTCTGCGTGCTTTGCCCGCCTGTAACCATTGGATTCATCGATCGGCGCCCAGTTATGCCTCTCTGTGAGGAATGCAGCGTGAGCACAGGTGTTTCCATCCTCTCTCGAACGGTCCAGAGATCCATGCATTGAGGGGGTAGCGAAAGGCCCGCCGCTATCCGTCGACAGAACCATCTGATGCGGTGGGAGCATGGACCTCAATTGGCTTTCGAGCTTCTGCTGCGCTCGTCCAAGGTCAGTGAGCTCTTGGAAAGCACAGTGCCAGGCATGCCATTTCGTCAGGACGATGTCGCGAAGACCCGGCACACGATGTTCCTGATCAGAAAAATTGTTGGACAGTAACCATTCCGCTCTCTGCAGCGGGTTTCTGCAGGTGATTGCGGGCAAAGTTCTGCTATTCTCAGAATCAGCCATGATCCGAGCTCCAGACAGCTAGGGTTTGGTCAGGTCACGCCCGGTGGCTCAAACACTAAGCGTGACCGATTTGAACTAAAACATCGCATATGAACGAAATAGTTTCAATGAGAAATTGCGTCGAATGAGTGAAATTACTGGAGCCCAAATTCGAGCAGCAAGAGCTTTGCTTCGATGGACAGCAGAACACCTTGCCGAGTCAGCAAGCGTGGGACTCTCAACCGTTAGGCGCGCTGAAGCGGATGACAGCGCGCCAGCGATAACAGCTGCAAATTTGAAACTATTGAGGATAACGTTGGAAGCTGCTGGTGTGGAGTTCATCCCGACAAACGGCGGTGGAGTCGGCGTAAGATTTAAGAAGCCCTGAGATCAGAAACCCAACCTCACGTGAGATGGGGCTTTATAGCTCACAGCATTCGTTCAGCCTCTTACCTGTCTAGCGATACCTTCAGCTCAACTGGTGCCACCGGCGGGGTAGGGCGGTCCAGGATCTCTCACCTGCTCAAATTCCTGACCATTCCACTCAGCCGACGAGAACATTATCTCACCAGACAATAGATGCTCGCTCATCTCTGCCCAGAGCACGTCTCCTGTAAAGCTGGCAAGATCTCCGCTAGCCTCGAGCAAAGGAAGCGCGCTGTATTTTTCAAGCAGCTCTGACAGTCCGCCATAAGTCTGGATATCGCGAAATGGTTCTCCAGCTTGTGGCCGCAAGACGCGATGGCCCCACATCCCCGGGTGATCATCTTCCCGCAGGACATTCACCAGTTCTATGTCGCCGGATCGTTTGGCGAGCAACGCGGCAAGATACCTTAGAAGGGGCAAATAAACCGGCTGGCGGCATCCACCGAGTGCCCGAATGCCCGGTAGAATAGACAGCGCAAGAAACGCCAGGAAAAGTGTAGGGAGGAGCTTATGGTCGCGAATAGCGCTTGCGATGCTATTGGGTGAAAACTTGACCATCACATCCGGATAGTCTGAACTCCTGAGATATCCCTCATCAAGCGCCAACGGGAGCACTCGTTCCGGTCCGACGTACCAAAAATAGTCCGTCGATCGACGCACCCAGCCACGCCAAGGTCCTTCATTGAGGCCTTCAATCACGTTCGGCACGAGCGCTGCATGCCTTTCCGCAATGAAAAACTCGTACAGCCACGAATTTGGATCCTCAAGGTGATCAGCGATCAGGCCCGCGACGTCAAAATCGTCTATTTGAAGTAGGTTTATTGAAGAACCAAAATGCGTTTGCCAAAGGGTCGCATTGGCGGCGTTGATCGCCTCTGCAGCAGATGGAAAGAGGGTAGGGGGCAATTCTGCTAACAACCGCTTCGCTAGATCAGTCGGAGCATCAACGCCAAGCGAATTCGAAAGCGCGAAACGGTAGGGGCCATTGGAGCAGCAGATGCTGCGTCCATCCATTCGGCTACGCGGCAAACCGAAGAGATTTAGCGGTCGCCCCTCCAGCCGTAACCAGCCCGGTCCTTTTTTTGCGGATTCCTTGAACGACATCGTTGAACCAGCATAGGAAATATGCCAGCGGCGACCGAGTGATTGCAAACCAAGCAAGCTGAACAGATGCGTGTAGAAGGCATCCGGCTCGAAAAGCAATAGACAGTGGGGTCCGGTTTGCAGGACAGGGGATGTGGTCAACTCTTTGCTAGCGCTCATTGCATCGGCTGAGCTGAAGCCCGCCTTAAGCGCCGCCCTCTCCACCATTGCCTGCGTCAGTTTCATTGCGTGGTCGCGAGTTGCACTTGTTCCTGTTTGCCGCTGAAATTCATATGCCGCAGCAGCATATGTCTGAAGCGGCTTTTCCCAATAAGCCTCGATAGACGGCATGAGCGTCGTCAATGCCCGACGGATGTCATCAGGGTGGCAGCGAAGAGGAAAGGCCGCAGACATTGCTCGCTCAACTCACGAGGCAACGAGATGGGGCAGGGCGTCAACGATCGAATTCGCGTTCCTCCACTTCAGCGCAGGTCCAATAGGCTGGGAAGGAGTGTCATTCAACGCCGTGGGCAGCGCTAGGTAGCAATAGGAGGGCGGGATGGCAGGCTTGAGCATCTGGGTGACAAAATCAACGACGGCCTGACGCGCATTAGATGAGACGATCGTGTAGAAGTTCCCGCTATTCCAAACCAAGACGGAATACCGGAAGAATGCCCCAAGGGCGGCGGCAGTCGTCTCAAGATCGACTTGGAGGTTGTCCATCGTGTCAAGGACTTCGTTTCGCTTGTCAGAGATCCTCGACGTTGAGAAGTAGCGGGACTTGAAAAGCTCGTCCTTTTGTCGCTCTCGTGCCTGATAGACGCTATCATCTGGATTGGCGAGTTTCTGCACCTGGACGAGGAGGCCGCCAGGTCGAATACGGGGCGCGATGAAATCCAACTGGCTAACACGGTCACGGTCGTACATCTGGAAGGTAGTGTCTTCCATAAGAATGTCAAACCCTTCGCGGAAATGCGCCAACTCCGGGTCAGCGACGTACCTCTCCTCATCCAGATCGAAGAAAGGCCCGTGGAAGAAATATGCATGAGGACTGCCGCGGCTCTCGTTAAAGGCCGTTCGATTGGCGATCGTCGGGCTACAGCACAACGTCTGGATACGTCCGCCTCCCAGCTTCGCGAGCGTGCGTGCCAGGCAGCCCGTGCCGGTACCAAGCGTGTAAATCTTGGCCGGGATGCCCGTCTTGGCCCAGCGTTTCAGCCCAGTCGACAAAAATGACGATCCAATCCTGCATTCCTCTTCCAGACGATAAGGGATGCTGGCGAAATAATGTTTGTCAAACGGTCCCCATAAGCTGCGGTGCGTGTCGGAAAATACCACGCATTCGAGATCGAAATCCAGAAGGCTCAGATCGACGGTTGGTGTAGCACGATCAGGCGCGCCTCCCAGTCCGCTTGCGGTTCTCTCGAAAAATTGCGCAAGTGTCGTCAACCGAGGGGCTTTTCGCCACTGCTCAATAACATGCCTCCCAGTCATCGAAACGCTCCTTTTGTTAGCGTTGCAAGCGCATCTGGGATACACAAAACAGATGGTCCCCCACCACGACGCTCTGACTAAACGTGACGTTACAATCGGAGAGAAGGGGAGACGAAACAACCTGTCGGATTCGTTAAAGTGATGTGCGGGATGCTGGATGCTGGATGCTGGATGCTGGATGCTGGCGTTTGAACCGAGCGTCTTGCTAGATGTCAATCATTTCGAAAAAACTCGCACGGGCCACAGCCTGATGACTTGTCTTGGCATCGAGCTTTCGCCGTGCAGCACGAAGAAACAGCCGAACCGAACTTTCCGATATCGATAATCTCGCAGCAATCTGCTTTGGAATGTATCCAGTAGCAACCTGTTCGAGACATTGCCTTTCCCTTCGCGAAAGGACTGGCCGAGGAGTGTGAGAAGCCTGAGCGAGTAACGAAAGCGCCTTTTCGTGAACGAAATGGGAAATGATGCAAAGCTCTTCTGCACAATCGTTTTTCAGCAAGAGCCAATCAGGAATAGACAAGTCCGAAGTTACCGAGAAAAGACAGCGCTCTCCTCTTGGCCCTCTCAGTGGTATAGTCATCCCATTACAGCCAACCCCGCTCTCACGGGAATCTTTGAAAAACTTTCGGTACCTTTCCGTGTCCAGCACCGACCAATCGACGGGACGGCGGCTCCATTTTAGAATGTCGATTACTGGGTCTGTTTTGTAAAGATTTCCTGCAAGATAGGTCTCTACCCAGCGCTTAGGGTAGGTCGTGCTATAGTGACGAAATCGTGCCTGCTCAATGCCGACACGAATGACAAGGAAAGCCATTTGCTTGACTCCGAAGCGTCCACAGATCTGCTGAAGTACGCTCTCCAACTGATCAAAGTGGTCAAGCGATTGTAGGAGGGTCAATGAGGATGCAAGCCTTTGGTTTTGGGTCATACTTTATTTCCCAGACGCTCGCGTTCGGACCAGACTTGGATACGTAATAGCTCTTCAGTCAGCTTGTAACTGCCAGAAATGCGAGTGCGGTCAATTTCCCGACAACACAGCTCATGGTCGTTGGAATTGACTTTCAGACATACTCGTCCAAAGCCTGGTGGTTCCTACAAGGCATTGGGTATGATGCCACTTGTTGACCTCCAGCAACCATCATTGCATTGGAGTGGACCGGCAATTGGGCGGATGCAAAAACGTTTAAACGACACTGGTTCCACGTGCCACGGCAAGGGCCTTATCCACGGCGGCGACACCAAGAGATGTGAAAATGGCCTCGATCCGTGCCAGCACAGCCACGTATGACAAGCCTTCAATTTCAGCTATCTCAAGAACGGTTCGACCTTCTGACAACCAGCGTAGAACCAGCCATTGATCTGAACAGATTACCATCTGCAATACCAAATTTCGCAAGTTAACGGTGCGTGCAGGCCAAGATCTCGGACACAGCGACCGTCTCGAGCAAGCGACTTCAGGTTCGAAATCAGGACGCAACAAAAGCTATATTTCTTCCGCATACTCGCGCTTCCTCTGTTGCCGAAGTGCCTGTGCGCCGCAGGCGGTCCAGACAGAATGTTACAATCTCGCTGGGCGCGACGGGTACATTGTTGGTGTCACGTGAGCATTTTTCCAGTGCACTCACACTCCAAGTTGTGGGCGAGACAATTACTTTTAATCAAAGCAGGGATTACAACCCTTAATAGAGTTGAAACCGAGCGCATAACGTGTCAAAGCTAATTAAAGATGCGACGCCGCTGGCCCGTTAGAAATGCGACACTGGCGCTGACGATCAGCCCCCGACCGGACCGGCGGGGCCGGGTTGCAAGGGTAGGGAGGGGGCGGGTGATGGAGCACCCTCTTCGGCTTTAGCTTCCTCAACCGACAACGCGGCTTTGCACCAAAAGCGGCCTCTATTCGGCCGCCTCCATTCGAGCAAGTGCCCTTTGCCGTTTCGCAATCACCTGCGGATCGTTCATGAAATCCGTCCGCCGACCCGGTTTGCGTCCACGTTTCTGATACCCGTTGCTCTGGCTGCCGTCAGGGATCTCGAATATACTGTTGACCTGTCCGGTTCGGCGCGGACCATGTTTGCTCCGCTGTAGATCGCGGCCTTCCTGAATCTGGGCAACCAGTGACAGCATGTCGTCCAGCCGCTTGTTCTCAACCACAGGCGACCGATGAACCGACCGCAAAGTATCGAATGTTTTGTAGGGCAGCATGAAACTCTCATGCATGATCTCCAGGCGACCATCCGGATAATCGCATACGATGACTTTTTGACCGGCGAGCGACGTTGCCCGTTCCGTCGGGTCGAGAATAAATATCACCTTGTCATAGCGTAGCGTCAGTGACTGGGACAGCGTGCGGACTTCCTTACGGCACATGGCGCCATCAAGGTTCTCATGGGCGGCGAGGGTACGATGCATGTCTTTCGGATTGCGGGGTGGCTTGCCGAAACGAGTGTTGAAATCAGCAATGAATTCCGGAACGTAGTGGTTAGCAGCTTCTATCGTGTCGATACCGCGAAGCCGTAATTCCTTGACCAATCGATCCTGCAGGGTCTGGTTCGCACGTTCAACTCGACCCTTTGCCTGCGGGGTATTGGCGCAGATGATATCGATGTTCAGCTCATAAAGCGCGCGTCCGAACTGTGTCAGGCCACTGGTTCGATCCTTCTGAGAAGCGTGCGTAGAGCGAAACACGCCATGCTTGTCACTGTAGAATGCAAGCGGCTTACCCCATTGCTGCAAATAGGCTTTTGTCGCATGCAGATAATCGAAAGTGTTCTCAGATCCGGCAAAACGCAGATGCAGCAGATTGCCGGTGGCGTCATCGATGTAGACGAGAAGGGCGCATTTTGGCCCTCGGTTCTCGAACCACCAGTGATGCGATCCATCGATCTGCACCAGCTCGCCAAAGCAATCGCGCCGGCCTCGGGGTTGAAAGACACGTTTCTTGCGTTCTCTCCGAGATATCCAGATGCCTGCCTCGGTCATCCATTGGCGCAGCGTCTCCTTGCCGATCGCCAGTTGGTGCCGCTCAATCAGCTTCTCACGAGCCAAGGTTGGACCGAAATCGGCATACCGTTCTCTGACCAGATCGGGAACGGCGTTGCGAAGATCCTCGCTGTGACGCCGGTTGCTTGGTTGTTGACGTTTCTTAGAGATGAGACCGGGCATGCCATCGGTCTCATATGCATTTAACAGCCGATGCATTTGGCTTCGGCTGATGCAGAGCACGCCGGCGGCCTGGACGACACTCAGGCGCCGATCATGAATCTTCTGGATGACTTCGAGGCGATGCAATTCTTTCTGCGACATGGTGATCAAAAAGGACATGGCAACTCCGAACGCTCCTGAGCGAAGTCAGGCTGAACATCGTCGCATCCTTGCTCCCAACGTTAACATAGACCAGAGTCGTGCGAGGAGAGTGTCGCATTTCTATCTGGCCCAAGTGTCGCATTACTAAATAGCCATTACATAACGAAATCGCATAACCATAATTATGGAACCCTTATCAGCATTCCGAGATATGAAATTGCGCGCGGCAGTCACCACATGTAGGATGGCAGCCACACGCCCTGAATGCAAATCTGATGGTTGATTAGATCCGATTTTGTTTCACCAACACGAGTTTATGTTGAAATCATTTCAGGCTCGCGCGTAGTAGGCTTTTTCTCGGAAAAAACATAGCTGCTACGCCAGTCGCGGATAGCGCAAAGAAAGCTATTGTGATGAGCATCGGTTTTGCCGTACCGTCTGCAAATGCTGCGACAAATAGTGTGGCAACAGTTCCAGCCGCGAAGTTCATCCCACCCATCAGCGCTGAAGCAGCCCCAGAAACAGCGCCAAACGGCTCTAGGGCTAAAGCACTTGCCAGAGGCATAACGAGCGCCACAGAGAAAGTGATTATAAACAGCGAACTAGCGATCGACGCTGTGCCTGCACCGTGCAGCAACTCGTAGCTCAGGATGGCAACCGCAATAAAACCATAGACCGCGAGAGCTACCATAATAATTCGTTCTGGAGTAAATCGCGTCATCAACCGAGGTCCGATTTGCGCGCCAACCACCAATCCGAATGCATTTATTGCGAAAAGGGCGCTGTAGATAGTCGGAGAAAGCCCATGTACCGATATAAAGACAAACGACGATCCCGCTAGATAAGCGAAGAAGCCTGCCATTGCCAATGCTAAGACGCTAGCGTAGGGCAGAAATTTTCTGTCCAAAATCACGCTCTGGTAAAGGCGAATAACGTCTAAGGGTTGGATACATGTCCTATAAGTCGCGTCCCTTGTTTCAGGCAACGCGACACAGACTAAAAATATGCAGCCCGCCCCAAAAATTGCGAGCGATACGAATATCATTTGCCAAGGCGCATAAGCGATAATTGTGCTTCCGATCATTGGGGCAACAATTGGGGCCACCCCCTGGACGACCATTACCAGGGATATTAGGCTAGCGGCTGCACGGCCACTGTGAAGGTCTCGAACAATCGCCAAGCCAACAACAAAACCCACAGATCCTCCCAAACCCTGCAGAAATCGCCATATGCAGAACGCGACCGACGAGTCCGCCATTACACATCCTACAGATGATGCGACGAAAGCAAATAGGCCCGCAAGAAGCATGGGTTTCCTGCCCAACGCGTCAGAAAGCGGGCCAAACACTAGTTGCCCGATCATCAATCCACCGAAGAAGCTCATGAGGCTAAGCTGGACCTTACTTTCGTCCACGCTGAAGCCGTAAGCAATTTGCGGCATTCCAGGCAGATACATGTCGATTGAAAGAGGCCCTAAGGCACCAAGCAGGCCCAGTATTGGCGCAAGACGGCGCCTAGAGAAATTACTCATCTCGTGTCTCTTCTTCTAATGGGAGTATGTCGCCGGTATGATTTTCGAGTTCAGCTTCAATTGGATCCGCACCCTGTTGCCGAAAGGACCGAGTTTGGGAAGTCGACAAACTGTCCTGATCCTGTGACCTTGCTCCACAGGCAAAGTCCTAAGGTCGACAATATGAGAGTGGTCGAAACAGCTTCCGTACTTTTAATGCTGTCAGCCGCTCCGTCAAAAGAGTCCAACAATGATCTACAGTGTTCAACCGCGGGCAACAGACGATCTTCATAAAATGTCTGTTCAAACGCACAGGCAGGGAGCGAACCTGACACCTGTAGGAGATCGAAGGATGAACCTTTTTCCGAGAAAAGACGAAGATGAAGCCGAAGACAAGTCTCGAGGCTCCACGGAGCCGACGTGGATTTAGATGCCGAAAATATCTCGTCATTCTCGATCTTAATTCTATAGAGGAAGCATTGATGGAACAGCGTTCTTTTGTTTTGAAAGAGATTGTAGAGGCTACCTTTACTGACACCCGCCTCGCACGAGAGTTTTGACATTGTCGTCCCATCAAATCCGTGAAGACCGAAACCGTAGGAGCTCTTCATTAGGATCGTCTCATAGAGCTCACCCTCAAGCGTGCTTTTGTCGCCGCGCTTTCGCCTAACCATGTCTCTCCTCACTGACCAGACGGCCGAACCGTGTCGATAGATACGCAAATTTGTATATTTACATTCCGTATGTATGTAAAGTACATATCGGCCCACCAACCGGTTTCCCCCTCGGCCCGAGAGACAGAAGGTCACAAGACTATGAGAAGAGACAGATTTACGAGAACCTTGACAGCTACGTCGCTAGCTTATCCGCTTCTCTTTGCTGCAGTTTATGCGCAAGACCAGCCCCCTCCACAAGTTGCAGTGACGCACGTACAAAAGCAAGACTTCACCCTTACCGCCAGGCTGCCTGGTCGGATCAAACCCTCCACAACATCTGAGATTCGGCCCCAAGTGTCAGGTATCATCCGCGAGAGACTGTTCGAGGAAGGCGGCAAGGTTGAAGCCGGGCAGATACTCTACAAGATCGACGACGAAACTTATGTTGCCGCTGTTGAATCCGCTAAAGCAAATGTTGCCCAAGCTCAGGCAAGCTACGATTTTGCCGTAATTGATGCGCGGCGCGCCGAGGAAACATTTGCGAACAATGTGAGCTCAGCATCAACTCGCGATACGAAAATAGCTGAACGGGAAAAGGCGCAGGCAGCGCTGCAGGTAGCTCAAGCTCAACTGCGGACAGCCGAAATCGACCTAGCACGAACAACCATAAGAGCTCCAATTTCAGGCGTCATCGGTTTCTCGGACACAACTCCCGGAGCTCTCGTTGCTGCACAACAGACGTCGCCTCTGACAACCGTTCGAGCACTCGACACAATCTACGTTGATGTCACGCAGTCGATCAACGACCTTTTGCGATGGAACGCAGATAAAAGCTCTGGCGACGCCAGAGCCTCCGCAATCGCAACGATGATCCTACCAAATGGCACGCCCTACCCGCTCAAGGGCGATCTTAGAGCTGCAGAACCTCGGGTAGAACCAACCACGGGAATGGTCACGCTCAGGATCGCTTTTAACAATCCAGAGGACCGGCTTTTGCCAGGGCTTTACGTCGAAGTCGAACTCCCGCAGGCCACAACGCGCGGAGCTATTCTCGTGCCACAGTCCGCTGTGATGCGCAACGCGAAGGGTGAGGCATCGGTCTGGGTCGTTGAAAACGGAAAAATCGTAGTCCGTCCAGTTAAGATTGTCGCCGCTGATGGCAATCAGTGGGTCACGGAAAGTGGATTGAAGGCAGGAGAAGCAGTCGTCACATCGGGTTTCCAGAAAGCCAAACCTGGCGTCGCCGTGCAAATTGAGCAGCAGCCCTCAATTGAACCCCCAAAGCAAGTCGGGAGCAACTGATCATGGCACGCTACTTCATTGAAAGGCCTATTTTCGCTTGGGTCATCGCCATCATTATAATGGGTCTCGGCATCCTCTCGATCTTGAGGCTCCCAATATCGCAATATCCTTCAATCGCAGGCCCCTCGGTCGTCATTGGCGCAAACTACCCTGGAGCGTCAGCAGAGACCGTCTCAGACACGGTGGTCCAGATCATTGAGAAGGAGATGACCGGCCTCGATGGTTTGCGATACATTGACTCTTCAACCACTTCGACAGGCCGAGCGACAATTACCCTGACGTTCAATTTAGGGACCGATCCAGACATCGCGCAGGTGCAAGTACAGAACAAACTAAGCCAAGCCGAAGCAAGCCTTCCCGCTGAGGTCACAAGACAGGGCGTGACGGTAGAAAAATCAACCACTGGCTTTATGATGGTTGTTGCCCTCATCTCTGACGATGGGGCTCGAACTGCGATCGATTTATCAGACTATCTCAACTCGTATATGGTGGAACCAGTATCGAGGCTCAAAGGTGTTGGTAAGGTCGAGGTATTCGGATCCGAGTACGCTATGCGAATTTGGCTCAACCCCCAGAAACTTAAATACTACGGCCTGTCTCCAAATGACGTTACGACCGCTATCAGCGCGCAAAATGCCCAAATTTCAGCAGGTTCGTTCGGAGCCATGCCAGCACCACATGGCCAAAAGCTGAATGCGACCGTTACCGCGCAGTCGCTCCTGCGGACGCCCGAAGATTTCGATAGGATTGTCCTACGCGCGGATACCGATGGCGGGCTCGTGCTGTTGAGAGACGTTGCGCGAACTGAGCTTGGTACCGAAAACTACGAGGTGTCGAGCTTTCACAATAGTCGACCGGCCACGGGTATGGCAATTCAGTTGGCCTCCGGAGCTAACGCACTCGAAACAGCGGAATTGGTGAAATCGAAGGTAGAAGACCTGTCGCAGTTTTTTCCTGCGGGGGTGAGCTACGTCATACCCTACGACACCACACCATTCGTTTCACTATCGATCGAGGCCGTAATTCATACCCTCATTGAAGCAATCGTCCTCGTCGTCCTTGTTATGTTCATCTTCTTACATAACTTCCGCGCCACCCTCATCCCTACCCTTGCTGTACCAGTAGTTCTTCTGGGGACGTTTGGAATAATGGCAGCTCTGGGATTTTCAATAAACACGCTCACAATGCTGGCGATGGTTCTCGCCATCGGTCTGCTTGTTGACGATGCGATTGTCGTGGTTGAAAACGTTGAGCGGATCATGAGGGATGAACATCTCGATCCAGTTGCAGCGACAAAGAAGTCTATGGGAGAAATTCAAGGCGCGCTCGTGGGTATCGCGATGGTTGTTTCTGCGGTCTTCGTGCCAATGGCGTTCTTCGGTGGTGCGACCGGCGAAATGTACAAGCAATTCTCTGTCACTATCGTTTCTGCCATGGCACTCTCGGTCCTGGTGGCGCTCATTTTTACACCCGCGCTATGCGCCACCTTGCTGAAATCACACGATCCCAATGCCAAGGCAAATCTTGGATCGAAATTTTCGTCGTGGTTCGAAAAGCATTTTTCCTCGCTGACAAACCGGTATGGAACCATCGTCAGGGTTTCCGCAAAGCGGCCGGTTCGAATGTTCGTGATCTATCTTCTACTTGTCGCGGCGATGGTTGTACTTTTCCAACGGACACCAACTTCGTTCTTGCCCGATGAAGATCAAGGGACATTGATGACGATAATCCAAGCGCCTCCTGGCGCAACCGCAGAAACGACAGAAGGCGTCATGCGAAAGGTGGAAAACTATTATAGGGGGGCAGAGGCGGCCAACGTTGACTCCGTCTTTTCAGTGCGCGGTTTCTCGTTCGCTGGGCAGGGTCAGAATATGGCGATGATGTTCGTAAAGCTGAAAGACTGGAATGAAAGGAAAGGCAGGGAAAATTCTGCCCAAGCAATCGCATCACGCGCCTTCGGCCCACTGATGGGCGGAATAAAAGAAGCATTTGTCATTCCCCTGGTGCCTCCGGCAGTGACCGAACTTGGCAACTCCAATGGCTTCACCGCCTTCCTTCAAGCGCGTTCTGGCCAAACTCATGAGCAGTTGCTTGAAGCTAGAAACATGCTGCTCGGCCTTGCTGCGCAAAATCCAAAGCTCATGGCCGTGAGACCAAGTGGGGTAGAGGACGCCTCTCAGTTCGAGCTCAACATCGATTGGGGAAAAGCAGGCGCCGTTGGTCTGAGCGCGTCGGATGTAGGGGCATTCCTCACCACTGTTTGGTCGAGCTCTTACGTGAACGACTTCCTCTATGAAGGAAGAATGAAGAGAGTGTATGTCCAGGGCGAACCAGATGCTAGAACAAACCCAGACGATTTGGCGAAGTGGCGAATTCCAAACTCGAATGGCGAATTTGTAGATCTTGCAACAGTAGCCAGCCAAAACTGGATCTACGGTCCTCAGCAAGTTAGCCGATACGATGCGCTTCCTGCCATGGAGATCGAAGGTTCTTCCGCGCCGGGTTATTCTTCTGGGGAGGCCTTGGCCGAGATGGAGCAGCTGGCAACTCAACTACCGCCAGGTTTCAGTCTTCAGTGGACAGGGATGTCTCTAGAGGAAAAGGACGCAGGTGCAGGCGCATTGCCACTCTATGCATTGGCGCTCGCAACGATGTTCCTTTGCCTAGCCGCTCTCTACGAAAGCTGGAACATTCCGATCGCGGTCTTGCTCGCCATGCCCGTAGGCGTGCTCGGCGCAATTTTGGGAGCCTGGATCGGAGGGCAATCCAATGGAGTGTATTTCCAGGTTGGCCTTCTGACGGTAGTGGGGCTGACGGGTAAAAACGGAATTATGATTGTCGAGTTCGCAAGAGAGCGTATGTTGAACTTGGGTGAGACTGCTTTTGAGGCAGTGTGTGAAGCAGCCAAACTGCGCTTCAGACCGATATTGATGACGTCGCTAGCTTTCGGCCTTGGAGTGGTTCCTTTGATGCTTTCATCAGGCGCAGGAGCGGGCGCAAGACAGGCAATCGGCTATGCTACATTCTTCGGTACCGCGACAGGCACAGTCCTTGCGATCATCTTCGTGCCTATCTTTTTCATCATCGTTTCAGCGGTCTTCACACGCCGAAAAAAAGAGGCCTGATCGAGAATATAGATCCCCTTTAACAGGGGATCTACACCTCAAAAAATACGATACTTTTTCCACATGTTGCAGTAGGTCGTGATGAAGTTGTAGGACTCTTTGGAATTTGCAAGGAAGGACATGTTTTGAGGCGCACAAAAGAAGAAGCAGCTGAGACCAGCAGACAAATTCTTGAAGCAGCGGAGCGCCTCTTTCTTGAGAAGGGATATGAGTCTGTCAGCTTGGAAGAGATCGCGACACAGTGTGATGTGACGCGAGGTGCTGTGCACTGGCATTTTAAAAACAAGCATGGCCTCTTGCTTGCGCTTCGAGACCAAGCGCAGGAGCCTTTCCGGTTGCTTGCTAACGACTTGTCGGCGGGGCGAAGCGTTGCGTCTCTAGATCGGCTAGGTGACGTCATTGCTGACGTGTTCAGCCGATTACAAAAGGATCCCCGTCACCAAGGCATCTTACGGGTTATGATCAGGCTTGATCTTGCAAAAGCTTCTGACGACACCGCAAATGGAAGCGCCTTCCCTGAGGAAATGGAAGGGTGGATTACAAGCATATTTGAAGCGGTGGAGCGGGATGCCGGTCTGGCTAAGCCTTGGACGCCCTCTGTGGCCGCCGCCATGTTGAATGCAACCGTCGGAGGTCTCGTTCTTGAATGGGCGCTGAGGAAAGCTCCTTTCCGCTTAGCTCCAGATGCTGCGATGATCGTAAGAACAGTTTTGGCGGGCATGAAAAAGCAACCAGGGTAACACCTCAATAAAACCGTAATGGACCAAACATTTTTATTTTACAAACATTTGGTATGTATGTAAATTCGTCGAAGGATGTCAAAGATTGGCAAATTGGATCTTAGAGATGAACAGGGACGCTTTTACCAATGATTCATCCGAGCATCAGAACTCATTCCGAGCGTGTCCCGCCCGCGCCGGAATGGAGATCCTTGCAACACCCTGTGCAGGGAATCTCCCGGCGCGCGCGCGTCCCCAGCCGCGCGCGCCGTTTTTGATTTTGAAGCGTACGATTACGAAGGCTCAGCGCCAACGACTTAGTTATTTCAAAAAGCCCTCTGACTGGCTGCGCATAGTCATGCTTGGAGTGATTTTACTGCAGCTCGCGGTCGTTGCCTTTGCGAGTAATCTGTTCGGCAGGACAGAAATCGATTACGTGCCTGGGACTGCCAACATGGTAGCAGGCTTCTTCAGTCTGTTCATTTTGGTAAAAATCGCAACGCCGAGAACCTATCCAGAATGGCTCATAGAGGCATTCCTTCAGATAATCATTGGAGCAATAGTCGCATCCGATCATATGTTGGATAATCCCTTATCCTTCTCTAGTGCTATAGTTGCATTTATATCGCTTTTCATCGTGCGTGTGTGGATCGCTGTAACCACGCCCCACCGGCTAGGCTTTTCCTCGCTCGCGGCCGGTGCTGGTCTCACGATATTTTTGTTATGTTGGCTAGTTGCTTCAAAGGTGACTACAATTGTTTTCGTCACGGATGTTATACTGGCGACCGACCTAGCGATAAAAGCCATCAGCCTCATTTTGTTCGGGTTGGCTCTCAGGAAATGAGTGTCGAAGTCATCGATGATGAGAAACATGATGCAGTCCAAGTCAATTGTCCGACAATGGGGACTGTCAACACCGCGCTCTGTGCACCTCTCCAGTCCGGTGGGCGTCATTTCGACCTTCTGTGCGATATGGTAGGCGGCTTTGCGTGCTGGCGGGTTTAGGCGGTTCTTGAGCAAACTCCGCAGCCTTGGAAGGCGGAGATAGCGTAACGCCTGCTCCCCACCAGCGCTCGCTAGGGCCTCTGGCTGAATGTTTTGAACCGAGTAGCACTTCGCCCGCCTGCAATGTCAGCGGTTTTTCGTAACAAATGAACAGCCGCTGACGGTCAGTGGCTGTTCTCGCTAACACAATTAAGCGGCGTATCTGATATGATGGCTGTCGTGGCAAGTCCGGAAACGACGCATCATTTCGGATAAGCTTTCCGTTTCCTGAGTCAAGTTTTGTGCCGCGGCCGTTGTCTCCTCTACCATTGCAGCGTTCTGCTGTGTTACCTTGTCCATTTGATCGGCAGCGCCGGTTACCTCTTTGAGACTCATTGCCTGTTCGCGGGCAGAGTCGGCGATGTCGGTAATCGTCGAGCTCATATTCACGACCTGGTTAACGATGTCATTCAACGACGAACCTGTTGCGCTAACCAGATCAACGCCTGCCTGCACCTGAGATCTTGACGTAGAGATCAAAGTTTTGATCTCCTTGGCTGCGTTTGCAGAGCGTTGCGCCAGTTCGCGCACTTCTTGCGCGACAACGGCAAAACCCTTGCCCGCTTCACCTGCGCGCGCGGCCTCGACACCCGCATTCAATGCCAGAAGGTTGGTCTGGAAGGCGATTTCGTCGATGACGCCTATGATGTTCCCGATCTTTGCCGACGATTCCTGGATAGCAGTCATCGCCTGTACGGCACGTCCGACGATCTCACCACCCTTCGTCGCGTTGTCGCGGGCAGCAGCGACAGCGTCCTGCGCACGACCAGCCCCGTCTGCCGTTCCGGTAACGCGATGCGAGACGTCACCCAGAGCCGCGACAGTTTCCTCCAGAGATGCAGCCTGCTGTTCTGTGCGACGAGCCAGATCGTTGGAAGCAGACGAGATCTCTTCAAGCCCGGAGCGGATCGTGCTGACGGCTATCGCCACAGTGCCGATGGTTTCCTCCAACGAGCCAACCGACGTGTTGAAATGGTCGCGTATTCGCTCGTATCGCTCGTCAACGGTTCCGATACGTACCGTTAGATCGCCGTGAGAAAGGGCATCGAGACCAAGCGATATCTGTTCGAACGCATGTGCCATTCTCATAGCTTCTTCGGCTTTCTCACGTTCCTGCAGCAAGCGTTCGCTTTCAGCGGCGAGACGCGTTTTTTCAGCCGCTAGTTCAGCGGCGACCTTACCGCGTCCCGTTTCCTGAAACACGAGCAATGAACGCGCCATGGCACCAAGTTCATGCCGGTATTCGGTTCCCTCGATCGCCACATTGTCGTTGCCACGGGCCAGTTGCTCCATTGTTGCGGCCAGGCGGCTTACGGCAGCAGATATAAGGCGGCCAATAACATACGCCAGTACTAGACCGATAACGATGAGAACCGCCGATATCATGAGGGTCATCGACGCAGTTTCACTTGCAGTCGCCTTCGCTGTTTCACCCAACCTGTTCTGATTGCCCGTCACCTTGGCAAGCAGGGCATCGAATGACGACGCAATCTTCGGGCCCAGAATGTCTAGCTGTGTCGATCGGATATTGTTGCTTTGAAGCCAGGCGTCGCGAACTTCATCTAGGCGACTAGTGTAGTTGCGCATCAAGCGTCTCGCGGCATCAGCTCGCCCTGCCTGAGACTTATCGGAGCTGGAGGCCACCACGGCGTCCGCGCGCTTGAGCGCGTCATTCAGGGCCGTTTGGGCCGAGCCATACGCCGACAGATCGCCGGAGTAAACAAATCGTTCGGAATAATACAGGCTTTGGTACATCAAGTTGATGACCTCGCCGGTCTTATAAAGCGCATTGATGTCATTCTTGCGCCAAGCCGAACGCTGGATGTCTTTTAGTGCGATAATGGTCCACGGGCCAAATTCCGTGACCTTGCTGAGAAGCACTTCTTTTTTCTTCTGGAGCTCGACCAACTTTCCGAACGCAGTATTGTAATCTGCAACATCGCGACGCACGACATTCAAACCAGACTGAAGGTCAGCGTCAGACGCCATGCGCGGATCGTCTACCGCAAACGCTTTCACGGCATCCTGGAGCTGTGTTGCGATTGCGTCGGACGGATTAGAGCGGTAGGCCTCTGCCGCGAGACGGATACGTTGCAACTGTACGTTATAGTCAAAAATGGCCAAGCTCTGCCCAGCTGTGTAACGAAAGCTGGAGAACAAGTTCGACAAGCTTCCCAGTCCATCATTGCCCACGAAGGTGAGAGCACTCATGAGGACAATAAGCGGCAAAAAGCCGAGGGTGATTTGTGTCCGGATACCCGATTTTTTCCAGAAAGACATCTTAGTCCCTTCCAATATTTTGTTTGAGCGGCTTACTGGCTTTTTACCTGGTAGGACTTCAAATTGACCGGAGTCACCAGCTCGAAAGGCACCTTGATAAAGGTGGGTACGGTATCTCCATTCATGAGCTTGATGGCCGCCTCGACGCCCTTGGAGCCCTGTTGGGGCGCGTTTTGAAGGACACTGACATCGAGATCGCCCGCAGCCATCGCGTCAAGCGCGTCCGACGTCGCATCGATGCCGCTTACCACAACCTTGTCCATTTGCATGTTGTTTCGCTTCATGGCCCGGATCGCACCGAGTGCCATTTCATCGTTATTTGCGATCACGGCATCGAACTTAACGCCAGCCGTCAGCCATTCCTGCATGAGATCGTCAGCCTGGTCACGTGACCAGTTCGCAGATTGCCTCTCTAAGATGGCAATTCCCTTGCATGCATCGGTGGACAGAACACTATCGATGTCCATCGTGCGTGTGCGTGCGGCAGGATGGAAATACTCTCCGATCAAAACGACGGCTCTGCCTTTGCCTCCTAGAAGGCGACAAACCTCCTGGGTTTCCATCGTTCCGCTTTCGACTTCATCTGAAGCGACCACGGTCTGATGAGCAGGAAGCTCGGCAAAATTGACCGGAACATTGTTTACATAGACAACGGGTATGTTGGCGGTAGTGCCAATCTGAGAAATCTTTGCTCCGAGGTCGCCGTCCGAAAGGATCACGATCATTGCATCGACGCGGTCGGACGCCAGCTTACCGATCTGCTCCATTTGGCGCGAAGGGTCGCCACCAGCGTCTTCGACACGCAATTTCACGTCTGGCGTCTTATCGGCGGCAGTCTTGATGCCACCTAGCAAGCTGTGAAGAAAAGCATCATTCGCGTTGGCGATCGACACTCCGAGCGTCTTTGCCTCAACGCTCCCCATCCCCAACAACAGGATCGATGTAACAAATACAGATAATCGCATCTATGTAAGTCCCCTTTTACTCAGGAGAATTTAAACTACGCACGGTTAATTTATCCTTATAATTTTTTTTGCTATAACGATTATCCGAAGCACTAAACTACATTTCTCACAATATTTCTAAATAACAATTTCAATTTCTATTTAAAGGAATTTCCATTCCGAATAAACGACACATAAGTCTAAAATATTGACAAGCAATTATTTCCTCAAATGTAATTACTGGAAGCACAACTTTCTTTCCCACGAATTCTACAGAGATTTTGGAGGTTTCCGTTTGATCGATCAACGGCAACAACCGAGCCATAGTGATTTTATATTTCCGAGATCTCACGACAATTGGCCGAGGACGCTATCATTGGGACGAGGCGGAGCGGAGGTCTTAGCGGCGGTGAACTTTGCCACTGTTAAGGTTTCACTATAGGATAAAGTGTCTAGCAGTTCTCGATCATGTGTATCTGAATGGGAGTAATAAGGGAAAGAGGGCTTTCATCCCTACGGCCGAAATATGCGGCGAGCACCTCTACCGCGGTCCGCACCTCGGTTTCCGGATCCTGATCGATGATTGCGTCAATCATTCCATCCCTCATCAATTGACGACGGTCTTTCGTGAGCTCATGGGTGATGAAGATCACCTCTTTGTTCTTGCTAAGCTTCGTCATGGCATTGACTACCGTTTGAGCGCCCGCAGACGCATTATAGATGCCTCGTATGGCTGGATTTTTTCTCAACGCATTGAAGACGAGGTCACCTGCCATATCTCCGCGCTCCATGCTTTCGAGCACCTCGGTCACCTTGCACCGGGGATAGCGCTCACGCAAAACGGTGCGGAACCCTATCTCGCGCTCCTCATGGCCTATCATGCTAATCAAACCCGCGATGACGACAACTTCGCCGCCGTCCTCGCCAAGCAAACGTCCCATTAAATCGCCCGCGACACGGCCCGCTTTTTTGTTATCCGGCCCGACATAGGCATATCTTTCAGCATCGCGAAGATCGGTTACCAAGGTGACGACGGGCTTTCCACCTTGACCAAATGCCCTCAATGCCCCTGCAATTGCTGCATTTTGCGGACTGATTATGGCAAGTGCATCGCAGCGTGATGATAGGGAATTTATCAACTGTGCCGTCGCAGCAGGACGCAAATGGTTGATGTGGTACACTTGGAACTGAAGGTTATAGAAGGCGAAATCTCGATTTGCCGCCTCAAAATGATCTTGGACCAAAGCATGAAAAGGGTTTGACCTCTGCTGGAGTAGAACCGCAATGCGAAGCGTGCGCGAAGGCCGCTGGTTCAGCGCCCTGTCGATCTTGAGCTTGCGCGCATGCTCAAGCACACGGCGTTCTCGATCCTTGCTCACGCCGCCACGGTTGTTGAGTACACGGTCGACGGTCGACAGCGACACGCCCGCCGCAGATGCCAGATCCCGAGCCGTAGGTTTGCTCATTCGTTCATCTCCATTTGAAGAGATCTCTTCAAAAAATGACGTCTGCCATCGATAACATCAGGCTAGTTTGTCCACAACCCGTACGGAGGCATGACAGTACCGGGAAAAAAATGGGAGGCTATCAATGATCAATCTCGCTGTCTTCGGCGTGGGTCGTATCGGGCATGTGCACGCGATAAATGCGAGCGGCCTGGGCTCGGTGCGGATCAAATATCTCGTTGACCCGATCGCTGGTGAACATCAAGCACATCTTGCGGCCAGACTCGGTGCAGAAAGCGTTTCGGCAGACACGGTGTTCTCAGACTCGTCAATCGACGGTGTCATCATCGCCAGTTCGACTGATACACATGCCGAACTGCTCCTGAAAGCGGCTAAATCCGGCAAGGCCATCTTTTGCGAAAAGCCTGTTAGCCTGAATTTTGCGACTGTGGAGGCGGTCACCAATGCTGTAAATGCATCAGGCGTGTCCTGCCTTCTCGCCTTCCAGCGCCGCTACGACCCCGACTTTCGCTTCGTGCGCGATCGCGTTTTGAGCGGGGACGCGGGCACACTCGAGCACATCGTCATGCACACACGCGATCCGTCGCCACCTTCCCTCGCGTATATCGGCCATTCCGGCGGCATGTTCCGCGACCAGGCCATCCATGATTTCGATATGGCACGTTATCTTCTCGGTGAGGAGATAACGACCGTCTACGCGGTCGGCAATTGCCTGATCGACAAGGCGTTCGGCGATGCCGGAGATATCGATACGGCCATGGTGACGCTGACATCCGCATCTGGCCGGTTCGTGCAGATGATAAACTGCCGCCGCGCACCCTTCGGCTACGACCAGCGGCTAGAGGTGCTTTGCTCGAAAGAGGTGCTGTATGTGGAGAACCGCCCGCAGCGTGGCGTCACGATTGCAGACGTCAGCGGCTTTCGCGGCTCGCCACCGATGAATTATTTCATCGAACGTTTTGCGGCTGCCTATCGCGACGAGATGGCGGCCTTCGTCGATATGATCGAGACGGGACAAGTACCCCTTGCCGGCATTCGAGACGGACTTGAAGCGCAGAGGATTGCAGAGGCGGCGATTGTTTCCATACAGTCCGGAATGCCCATCCACATCGGACCAGACTGGCGACCTTAGTTACGTTTTTCGCAGGAGATTATCATGAAAGAAAAACTGTCGAATCTGCCGAACGGCGTTCGTCTTGCGGTAAGCCCGCTCTCCTGGGCCAACGACGTGCTAGAAGATCTGGGTGCCGACATATCGTATGAAACCTGCCTGGATGATGCAGCAAGTGTCGGTTATCAGGGGGTCGAACTCGGGCGCAAGCTGCCCCGCGACTCCAAGATATTGGCACCGCTTCTGAGTGATCGCGGGCTGGCTTTAGCCTCCGGCTGGCATTCTGGGAACCTCGCGGAACATGGTGTCGATGCAGAGATGGCAGCCGTGGCAGATCACGCCAAGTTGCTGCGCGACATGGGCTCGACAGTCATGGTCTATGGCGAAGTGGCCATGATGACACCCGGTGCTCCGCTGGATGCACGGATGTCCGCGCGACGTCTGATGCCGAAGGAAGATGTTGCCGCCTATGCAGCGCGACTGACAGATTTCGGCACGCGACTTGCGGGGGATTACGGTCTGGCGTTGGCCTATCACCATCACCTGATGATGGTGGCCGAAACATTTGATGAGATTTCCTCACTGTTTGACAATTCGGGCGCGTCCGTCGGACTTCTTCTCGACACTGGCCACGCCACTGCCGCAGGGTTCGACTACACCCGGCTGATTAAACGGTTTGGCGACCGCATCGCTCATATTCACCTGAAAGACGTGCGTGGGCGAGTGATGGCCGAAGTCCGCAGCGGAGATCTGAGTTTTAATGACGGCGTGCGGAGCGGCATGTTCACTGTGCCGGGCGACGGGATCATCGATTTTGCATCGCTAGCCACCTTCGTTCGGCAAAGCGGCTATCGTGGCTGGCTGGTTGTCGAAGCGGAACAGGATCCGGCACTTAACCCGCCACTCCCCGCCGTCACCGCTGCCTTCAACCACGTGCTTGACACTTTTGCCAATACCCCCGTTCATCAGGATGAAAATCATGAATAAGAAAACCCTCAATATTGGCCTGATCGGATCTGGCTTCATGGGTCAGGCGCACTCGGATGCCTATCGCCGTGCGGGTATGCTGTATCGCGATCTGCCTGCCATTCCTCGTCTCTGCCTTCTGGCGGATGCGACGGAAGAGCTTGCCGCCGATGCAGCCGCTCGATACGGCTACGAGAGAAGCACGGGGGACTGGCGCAAGCTGGTCGAAGACCCTGAAATCGACGTTGTCGACATCACCTCGCCGAACTCCATGCACCATGAGATGGCAATGGCGGCAATCGCCGCCGGCAAACACGTCTATTGCGAAAAGCCCCTTTCGGTAACGCTGGAACAAGCTGAGGAAATGGCCGCCGCCGCTAGAAACAAGGGCGTCAAGACCATGGTGGCCTTCAACAACATTAAAACGCCTGCCGCCATGCTGGCCAAGCAGTTGATCAACAAGGGTGACATTGGCACGCCAATGCGCTTCCGGGGCTGGTTCGACCAGGGCTTCTTCTCTGATCCTGAGCTGCCGTTTTCCTGGCGTTGCACACGCAAAGACGCCGGCTCCGGCGCTCTTGGCGATCTCGGCAGCCATGTGATCTCAGTCGCACAATATCTGATGGGCGATTTTGAAAGCGTAATCGCTCAAACGCAGACGTTTTTCCCGACACGGCCCGTTCCCCAGGGCGGATCGGGTTATGGTGCAAAGGCGGGCAGTGAAGCTCCGCGTGCGGTGGTGGAAAACGAGGACCAGATCCAGACGCTGGTTCGCTTCGCAAACGGCGCTGGCGGCACAATCGAAGCGTCACGCGTTGCGGCAGGAAAGGTGTTTGGCATTTACTGGGAAGTGTCTGGCACGGAAGGCACCATCCTGATGGACGGAGAGCGTTTCAACGAACTGAAAATCTCGCGCTTCAACGATCCCAAGCCGGACCGTGGCTTCAAGACGATTTATGCCGGAAGCCAGGTCTCGCAATTTTCCGCTTTCTTCGGCTTCGATTTCGCGGGTGGCGGCCTTGGTTACTTCGACGTCAAGGTTATCGAGGTGCGAGATTTGATCGAAGGCATCGTAAACGACGCCGACTGCTTCCCAAACTTCGAGTTCGGCCTTGCCAATGAGCGCATCATCGATGCCATGGAACTGTCTGTGGAAACAAAGACATGGCAAAAGATCCTCCGTTAAGCGACGGATATTCGCCCATCATGAAAGGATAAGGAAACATGTCTGTTCCCCAAGCCCTACCCCCCGCCCGCATCCGCCCCGTCATGGAAGCGCCACCTCTGCGGTGGGGCATACTGGGTTCAGGCTGGATTGCTGATAAGTTCGTGGAATCCGTCAAGGCGCATACTCGGCAGAACATTGCCGCCGTTGGGTCAAGATCTCGGACGACGGCGGAGGTCTTTGCTGCACGTTGGAATATTTCGGGCGTCTACGCCAGCTACGAAGCGCTTGTAACCGCAGACGACGTTGACATCATCTATGTCGCATCGCCGCACAACATGCATTGCGATCACGCATTGCTCGCCATCGAGGCGGGCAAACATGTGCTTGTCGAAAAGCCGATGGCACTCAACCTCGCGCAGGCGCGGACCATGGTGACGGCGGCCCGCCGCAAGGGCGTTTTCCTCGCGGAAGCGCTGTGGACCTATTTTCTGCCGAAATTCGATGTGTTCCAGCAGGTGCTGGATGCAGGCGTAGTTGGCGAAATACGGTCCGTCTATACCGAATATGGCGAGTATCTCCCCCGCGACCACCGGATTTTCGACGCGAGCCTTGCCGGTGGCCCATTGCTCGATTTGGGTACGTACCCGGTTTCGCTGCTGGCAAAACTACTTGGCGTGCCGAACAAAGTTGTAGGCCTCGGGGAGGCCGATCCTGCCGGGATCAATGGTCAGTTGTCGGCGGTTCTTGCCAACGCCAGGGGAGCGCTGGGCACGATGTCCACAACGCTCTACGGCTTCACCTCCACAAATGCTTCCATCGTAGGAACTAAGGGGTCGATCCGTTTCGAAACGGAATTCCACCTGCCCGGCCCATTCGAGGTCTGGTCGCTGGACGGGTTGGTCCGGCTTCGTTACGACGAACCGAGAGGCGCGCATTTCGAGGGCCTATTCTACGAAGCGGCCGAAGTTGCTTGGGCAATTTCCGAAGGGCGACTGGAAAGCATATACCGACCGCTAGAGGAGACGCTTGCCACGATGGAAACGCTCGATTCCATCCGCACTGCGATCAATATCTCATTTGCGAAAGCAGGGTTGGTCGAATGAGAATGGCCACTCGTTTATCAAAGCGCTAAACATCCGCGGCTATGCTCTATTCGGTTTACCAACACTTCAGTAAGCGCGATTGCCAGTGTTGGCATCAGAAACGTCGTAACACCAGTCCTGCCGAGATAAAAGCTAATCGATGCGAGATCTGCGTATGGATTAAGAGCAGAGTCCGCGATGGCGATGATCGGGACGTCTTTTGCCGCCAGAGCTAAAGCATTTGATCCGCTCTCATCATCGACCGACCGCGAGATAAAGATTACTGCATCGTGACTGGTTGCAAGCGCAAGAACATCATCGCCGCCGGTGATGTCCATCAATAACGTGGACTGGATGCGTTTTCGTATCAGCGCTTGCTGAAGTGCCACCGTCATTGGGAAAGACGAGCGTGATCCTTTAATAAAAACACAGCGGGCTCGCACCAGGATTTCCACCGCGCCGTCAATCTCAGCCGCGGTAACCATTTCACCGAGACCAGACAGAGCCTTGCAGCAGGCATCAATCGTTTGATCTAGGGTGTCGCCTGCGGACGAGCCGTCCTGGCCAATTGATTTCCGGCCTATGGCTTCACCGTGCAGTGAAAGTTTTTCTCGAATGCTTTGTCGAAAGATCTCTTGCAGCGCACTGAAGCCATCGTAGCCTAGTAACTGCGCGAACCGCATCACGGTCGAGGGTGTAACTTGCGCAGCTTCCGCTATTGACGCGACTGAGCCAAGTGCAACTTCGTCCGTATTATCGATCAAATAGCGCGAGACCTGGGCCAGGCGTTTGGGAAATGCCGCGTGTTTGACTTGAATCAGAGCACGTAGGCTGTCGATATCGACAGGAGGATTCGGTTGTTGTTTGTCCATCTTATTGGCAGGCACCGTTCATCAATTCACGTTGAGCGCCGCTTTCTAAAGCGGAATGTGAACGCGAGCTTTAAAGTTTACCCGTAACAAACTGGGCAATCCCTCCCCCGAAAGACCAATCGTCATCCGTGTTCTCTACGAACGAAACCATGATGTCAGACGGTGGGATGGAACAGTCTGACCCCAAACGAACCGCAAGGTTTCGATAAAAAGCCAACTTCTCGCTCTGCTCCCTGGGTCGTGAAACGACCTCGACGAGAACGAACTTGTCCGTCCGCTCGAAACCGAGACCCGTGTCCAGAGCATACATATGTGACGACTTATGTTCGTAGACGATCTGATATCGGTCCCGCTCCGGAACGTTGAAAGCAGCCACCATTACCTCGTGTATCGTGTTGAGCAACGATCTCAGTTCGGCTTTTGATCGACCTTTTCTCAGATTTACTTTGATCAGCGGCATAGACATTCTCCCATTCCAGCCGAGACTGCCATTTTGGATCCTGGCCTTTCATCTAGTGAGCATCGCGGTCCATGATCCACTGTACGGCTGGATCGGCCACGAAACGCCATTTGCGCAGGGGACCCGCCATGACGTTGAGGTAATAAAGTTCGAACCCATGCGGTGCGCCGCACGGATGGTGACCACGCGGAACCAGCACCACATCATGGCTCTTAACTGCAATCGTCTCATCGAGTGAGCCGTCGTCAGTGTAGACCCTTTGCAAGCCAAAACCCTGCTCGGGGTTGATCCGGTGATAATAGGTTTCCTCTAGGTAGGTGATCCGGGGGAAATCGTCCTCGTCGTGACGGTGGCTTGGATAGGAAGACCAGTTGCCTGCAGGCGTGAACACCTCCGTGACAAGCAAGCTGTCGCAATAATCCTCGTTTTCCATGGCGATATTATTGATGAACCGCTGATTGGCGCCGACACCACGCGGCGTCAGCGTGATGCCGTCCGGGCCGATACGTCTTGCCTCGTGCCCGCTGATACCTGGAGCGAGGCAGACGCCGATGGTGCAATCAGTCGTCGCGGAAGCTTCCCACTGCTCACCATTAGGAACATAAAGGCAATGCGGAGGGGTTTTCTCGAAGACATTCATTCGCTCGCCTAGTTCGCCCCAGTCCTTGCCAGCGGCATTGAAGAGGGCTTTTCCTTCTACCATGACGATGATGACTTCCGAGTTCCCCGTCATTTCGCTAATGGCCTCGCCCTCACGCAAGCGATAAAGGCTGAAGCCGACATAGCGCCAGCCGGCGGATTGCGGCGTGATCTCGTGAACCTTGCCGTGCGTACCAAAGGGACTGCGCTTGAGAATGCTCATAACGACTTCCTATGCGGTTGTTTTGGCGGTAGATGTGTCAAGCCCGGCATCGCGCGCGCCAGACTTCAGCGCTTTCAGACCCATATTTTGATAATGGAACGGTTCGCGCACTTCACTGTCCTGCTCGGCCTCGATCACCAGCCAACCGGAATAGCGGTTCTTGGCGGCAATCTTGAGTACCGGCGCAAAATCCACGCAGCCTTCCGGGTCGCCAGGGACGGTGAATACGCCCAGACGAACGCCGTCGAGGAACGACAAATTCTCCACGCGAACACGTTTCATGATTTCTGGCCGAATATTCTTGGCGTGGATATGCGTCACGCGGTCCATGTATTTCGCGGCGACACTTTCAGGATCTGCGCCGCCAAACGTGCAATGGCCTGTGTCAAGTAGAAGGCGGGTGTAAGGCCCGGCCATGCGCATGAAACGGTCGATATCATCAGCACTTTCGATGATCGTTCCCATGTGATGGTGGTAGCCCATTTTGACGCCCTGATCGGAAGCGAACTTCGAGAGCACCTCGTAGCCTTCCGAAAAGCGCGTCCACTGCTCCTCGGTCATGATCGGCCGATCGTTGACAGGCGTTCCTTCGCTTCCGTGGACGGTGTTGGAGCATTCGCAGGCATTAATATGGTCGCCGCCCGCGGCCTTTGTCATGTCGATAAACGTCTGCAACGCGGCCTTCTCGGTCTCAATATCATTCACAAGAAGATTGGTGGAATGCCAACCGCCGACAAAACGCAGGCCGAACTCGCCAAGCTTGGCTTTCAACGCCGTGCCTTCGCTTGGCATCTTGTGACCCTTCTCAATGCCATCGAAGCCGATCTTGCGGCAATCCGACAAGCAATCCTCGAGTGATAGATGCGCGCCAATAGTTTGATCGTCATCATTCGACCAGGCAATGGGGTTTGTTCCGTAGAGTATCATGGTCTATCCTTTCGGGCAGTCGAAGGGTATCAGTTGATGCGCTGTCGAGCTGCATTCGCCTCGTAGTGCTTGCGGGCCAGTTTAAGCTTTTCGGTATTACCGACTTCAGGCACGGCAACATCCCACCAGGCACCACCGATACCGGCCCCTGTTTCCGCCTCCGTATCTATGACGATCACCGATGGAATGGAGCGGTCTCTTGCCAGAACGATCTCGGCTTCCAACTGCTCGATATTGCTGGCCTTGACCGCATAGGCGCCCATGGAAGCCGCATGTGCCACAAAATCGATGTCTGGCTGCGTTTCGATGTTGCTGTCTTTGTACATGTTGTTGAACTCGGCACCGCCGCATTCTTGCTGGAGACGGTTGATGCAGCCGTAACCACGGTTATCCGTGAGGACGATCGTGAAAGGAACGTGCATCATCACGGCTGTGGCGATTTCCGAGTTCGCCATCATGTAGGAGCCATCCCCAACGAAGCAAACCACCTCTTTTTCGGGTGCGGCAAGCTTAATGCCAAACGCACCTGCGACTTCGTAACCCATGCAAGAGTAGCCATACTCCATGTGATATCCGCTAGCGGCGGAGCGCCATAGAACTTGCAATGCACCCGGCATGGTTCCGGCCGCGCACATGGCGACCGTCTGCGGTCCAGCAACTCTTTGCACGGCGCCGATAACCTGAGCGTCGGACGGCAGAAAATTGGGTGCGGGCGTAACCGGGGCAGCGGTTACAGCATCGGACGCCTTGAACCACGCGTCCCGCGCCGCGAAATCGGGGTCGGCAAAGCGGTGAGAACCAAGCGCGTTTGAAATTCGTGACAATGCAATCTTTGCGTCGCAAACCAGTGGAACGGCGCCATGCTTGGCTGCGTCATAGCCGGTGAGATTGACCGAAACGAGTTTGCGCGTAGGATTGCCGAAGATTGCCCAGCTGCCGGTGGTGAAGTCCTGAAAACGGGTGCCGATACCGAGGATGAGATCCGCCTTTGCCGCAATCTGGTTGCCGCAATCGGTACCGGTGACACCGGGTGAGCCGAAGTTCAGCTTTTCCTGCCAGTCGATTGCTCCCTTGCCAGCCTGCGTTTCCACAACGGGAATATTGTGATTTTTCGCAAATTCGAGCAGATCGTTCTCAGCGCTGGAGTAAATCACACCGCCGCCTGCAACAATCACAGGGTTGTTGGAGACCTTGATTGCCGCGACGACATCATCCACTTCGCGCGGGTCAGGCTCCGGTCGGCGAATACGCCATACTTTCGGCTCGAAGAACGATTGCGGATAATCGTAGGCTTCGGCCTGTACGTCTTGGCAAAATGCAAGCGTCACAGGGCCGCAATTGGCCGGATCCGTCATCACCTGCATTGCCCGAGGCAGCGCGGTCAGAAGATGTTCGGCACGCGTTAAGCGATCGAAATAGCGGCTGACGGGCTTGAAGCAGTCCGTCACGCTCATTGTGCCGTCGTCGAAATCCTCGATCTGCTGAAGAACCGGGTCCGGCCGGCGATTGGCGAAGACATCTCCGGGAATGAAGAGAACAGGCAGGCGATTGACATGGGCCAAGGCCGCAGCGGTCAACAGGTTGGTTGAGCCAGGTCCGATGGACGACGTGACAGCCATCGCTTTTTGGCGGCGTTTGGTCTTCGCATAGGCGATTGCTGCATGCGCCATTGTCTGCTCGTTCTGTCCACGCCAGGTTGGCAACGCATCACCAATCCCGTGAAGCGCTTCTCCGACGCCGGCAACATTGCCATGACCGAAAATGGCCCATACACCCTCAAGGAAACGCTCCCCATCTTCGGTCATCTGCACGGAAAGCCAGCGGAACATGGCTTGCGCTGCGGTGAGGCGAATGGTCTCCGTCATATCATACCCTTCCCTGCGACGGTAACGCCGCGTCATTGTCTTGGCTTGCGATGCGCGCTTCTTGCCAGATGGTGCACAGCCGCCGGTAGCGACCCTGCATGTCCTCGATTGCTTGTTCGTCAGAAATCGTCCCGGCCAGCCAGTCACGGGCGGCCTGAGCGAAAATGGTGCGTCCTACTGCAAAACCCTTTACCAGCGGAAACTCGGCCGCAACTCTGAAACTCGCGGCGAGATCGGCTTCTGGCGCTTCGAGCCCGAGAACGACAATGCCCCGCGTATTCGGATCATTGTCGGCGATTGCGTTGCACGCCTTTTCCCATGCCGCTCTGCTTGCCATCGGTTCCAGCTTCCACCAGTCCGGATAGATGCCAATGTCATAGAACCAGCGGATCAGCGTGGCGTTGGTGTCGTCATCGACAGCGCCAACCTTTGACGGAATGATTTCTAGCAGAAACTCAAGGCGGTTGCGCCTTGCTGCGGCAAAAAGCCTCTTGATCGTTTCCTCATGGGAATCGAGGATATCAGACGTATCGTCAGGATGGCAGAAGCACAGAACCTTCACGACATTTTCCAACGGCCATTCGTCTAGTCCACCGAAGTCAGGGCCGATTTCTGGCTCAAGTGTCAAAGGACGCGATGCTGGCCATTCAACGGGCCGCCCGATCCATAGGCCTGTGCCAGATGATGCCTGCAGCGCGCGGCGGCCCAGGCGGTTGTCGCATAAAATGCCGTAGCCGGGCTGTCCGTTTTGCACCTTGAGCGCAGCCTGAAGGCACAGTTCCTTAAAACGGCCGATCTTCTGCGGCGTGGCACCAGCCATAGCTTCCAGTTGGACCCGATGATCGAACGCGAAAACCTGCATCGTTGACCAGTCATTGTGACGGTTGGTCGCCCAGTGGATTTGCTCTAGTTCGGCATCGTGACGCAGCGCCTTTTGCTTGACGCCCCGTTTGAGGAAGAAATCGAGTTCTTGGAGCGAGGGATAGGCTGGTGTGCATCCGTGGCGGCTGACCGCGAATGCACCGCAGGCATTGGCGTATTCGAGCGCGCGTGGCCATGGTGCGTTTTCCAGCCAGCCCTTGATAAGGCCGGACATGAAACCGTCGCCCGCGCCCAGCACGTTGAAAACTTCGATTGGATAACCCGGACCGCTTTCACCTTCGTCGAGCGTATCGGGAATAGCGCCCTTAAACGCGACGGCTCCATCGGCCCCGCGTTTGCAGACAAGGGTTGCTTTCGACACATCGCGCACGGCGCGCAGAGCCTTGATCGTGTCGGTCGAGCCGCCTGCAATATGAAACTCCTCTTCGGTGCCGACAATGAGGTCAAACAGGTGAAGCGTCGCCTGTAGTTTGGCCGTGACTGAGCCGCTTTCCACAAAACGGCTCTCACCATCGCCATGGCCCGCCAGACCCCAGAGGTTCGGTCGGTAGTCGATATCGAGCGCGGTCCGTGCGCAATGCTTGCGCGCCAACTCAAGTGCCCTGAGCACGGCCTTCTCGGTGCGGGGATGGCTCAGATGTGTGCCCGTTGCCACCACCGACAGTGAACGGGCTATCAGCGCCTCGTCAATATCGTCTTCGCAAAGCGCCATGTCAGCACAATTTTCACGGTAGAAAATAAGCGGGAACTTCTCTTCGTCACGAATACCGAGCAAAACCAGCGCTGTAAGTCGCTCAGGGTCAGTCTTCACACCCGTGACATCGACGCCTTCGCGCGCGAGTTCTTCGCGAATGAAACGGCCCATATGCTCGTCACCGACGCGCGTAATGAGAGCAGAACGCAGACCGAGGCGGGCGGTGCCTGCAGCCATATTGGTCGGAGAACCGCCGATGTATTTCTTGAAAGATCCCATATCCTCCAAACGGCCTCCGATTTGAGCCCCGTAAAGGTCAACGGAGGATCGTCCGATCGTAATGACATCCAGTGACTTATTCATAGCATTCTCCGGCATCGCGGCAGTTCGTGAGTGTTTTCCGTGCCTGCACGTCTCACGCAGGCACGGTTTGCTGTTGGATCAAAGCCTAGATGAAACGTAATCCATGCTCTCGCGAACCGACGCTTCGGGATCGGAAAGTTCATGGACGTCATCGGCAAACGGCTCGAAGCTGAAAGGGCCTTCGTATCCGGCCGCCATCAGCGCCTTGATCTGAGCGATGTTTTCCAATCGGTCATTTGGATCAACCAGTACCCGATGCGCATCGAGCATATCGTTGACATCGACATCCGGGTCCACGACACCCGAGATATGAACGAGACCAGTATGGTCGGGGAAAAACTCGGTTTCACCCGAAAGATGATGATGAAACGTATCGTGCATTAGCTTGTAGACGTCGCCGCCTTCGGCAGCATCAATGGCACGCAACGCCTCCTTCTTTGTTTGAAGCGAGGAAATCGGGAAACCGAGTGGCTCGACGAGGCCAATCAGACCGCGCCCCTGAAGGACCGGCTTCATGGCTTTCAGCGCTGCAACGAGGTCATCGAATGACACGTTGGTACCATCATTTAAGGGGCACATGACAAGTGCTTTGGCCCCGCTTGCCGCTGCGTAATCGGCGAGGGCTACGGCTTTGCCCGGCAGATCACCCGACCAGACATTAAAGGGGTACAAAGCATTGATGGAAACGATCTCGACCCCGGCTTTTTTCGCCGCTGATTTGACCTCTGCGGGGTCGATCCTGTTGACGATATCGGGAAGATCGTTTCGAATTTCCACCTCTGTCAGGCCAAGACGACGGGCGGTGGAAAAGAAATCCTCAAGGGGTAGTTTCGGAACCGTGATGTGGTTGATGGCAAAACGCATAATAGACCTCAGTTATAAAGAGCAGGGCGGGCAGGAAGGTCAATGGCAATCGCTGCACCTTCGGCCTCCTGGGCGCTGACGCAGGCATCCGAGGTGATTGCAGCGACGTAACCGTCCCAAGAGCTTGGGCCTGAGGCGGTACCCTTGGCTGCCGCATGGATGAAGTCCTGCAGTTCAATATCGTAGCTGGCAATGAAGCGATCCTTCCAGTCCGTGAGGATTTCGCTCTGTTGCTTGGCACCGAGACGCATCGGGATCGCCATTGGGTCGGGGAGGTTCGCAATACCGTCTTCGCCAACGACCTGGCACTGGATGTCGTAGCCATAGTGGCAGTTGACGAAGATCTCGACGTCGATGATCGTTCCCTTAGCGGTTTCCAGAATGACAATTTGGGGATCACGAAGCTTGGCATGGCTCCGGGCCGAAGCGCGCGGAAAGAGAACGCGGGCAGAAACATAGTCGTCGTCGAGCAGCCAGCGTAGGACATCGATCTCGTGAATCATGGTGTCGTGGATCGCCATAGGCGTCACATATTGCTCCGGCACGGCGGGGTTTCGGTGCGCGGCATGGACCATGATCGGCGCTCCGATTTGACTGTCGACCACCTTCTTCAGAGCGACGTAACCCGAATCATAGCGGCGCATGAAGCCGACCTGTACGAGGCGCTTCCCATGAGCGACCTCCGCATCGACGATGCGCTTGCCGCCCTCCGCTGTGGTCGCCAGCGGCTTCTCGCAAAAGCACGGTTTACCGGCGGCGATCGCAGCGAGCACATACTGTTCATGTGTCGCGCCCCAGGAGGTGACGAGGACGGCGTCGACATCCGGCGAAGCGATCAGTGCTTCGCCAGTGTCGAAAATGGCCGCATCCGGTGCGACGTCGGCCTTCACCGCTTCTGCGGAGGCTCTATTAACGTCACTCAACGCGACGATCGTCGCACCGCCAAGGACGTGATTGATGCGGCGCGCATGATCGCGTCCGATGGCGCCCGTGCCGATAACCCCAATTCTAAGTGTCATTTCAAGCCTCATTCCAGTATTTGGCGACATAGCGCCGGGTTTCAGCGAGCATAAAGCGCGCGCTCTCATCGACGCGGTCTTCCCAGGCGAAAACGCAGTTTGAGAGCACGCCGTCGAATTTCATGTCCGCTAGGGTCGCGAACAATGTGTCGAAGTCGATCTCACCCTGGCCAAAATCCGTGTGCTGATGGACACGAACCTTCGAGCCTGGCGGATTGACGATGTAGCGAAGCTCGGACGACTTGTTATGGTCGTAAGTGTCGGCCAGCCTCACATGCACCAAGTGACCTTCGGTGGCGCGCAGATTGGCGACCATATCTGGCCCGTAGAAGAACGTATGCGGCGCAATGAACGACGCTTTCACAGACGGCGAATTGATCGTCTTGATGATGTCGATGGCAGGGGCGATCTGTTCGATCCAGTCCTCAGGATGTGCCTCAAGCGAGAGGATCAAACCCTCCTTTTCGAGAAGTGGAACGAGGATGTCCATAGCGCGGAAGAACTGCGCTTCGCAGGTTTCAGGGCGATGCAAACCGGAACGGTCGTTCAGGCTGCGGTCGGGTGAGCCACCGCGTCCGAACTCCGAAACGAGCATCGGGCAATCCATCTCGACTGCGATTTCGATGACCCGCTTCCAGTTATCGATCGCGTTGTCCCATTCATCCTGATAGGGGCTGGCCCAACGGTACATAGGCTGGAGCGTTGCGAGACCGACGCCATGTTCTTTCAAAGCCTTTTTGAAGGAGGCAATGCGCGACGGGTAGACCTTTGGTCTCGTCCACCAGGACAGAAAGTCTGGACGCGGCGACAACTCAACGTAATCATATCCAAGATCTGCGACCTTCCGGCAGGTGTCTTCAAGCGACAAGTGCCGGAACATGTGTGGGTCAAGTGTATGTTTCATTAAAAACTCCCGTGTACAGACGACAGGTCTGAACTCTGCCGCATTACTTGTATGTCGACATGTTGTCGGGTGTGACGAGTTCGAATGGCACCCAGAGCGTCCTATCGACATTTTCTCCGGACGCCATTTTTGCGGCAGCCTGAACCGCTACCTCGCCCTGCTTCTTCGCATTCTGGTAGACGGTAATGTCGATATCGCCTGCTCTCATCGCCGCCAGGCCATCTGGCGTCGCATCGATACCGGCTATGACGACGTCCTTAATATCGACGCCTGCGGTCTTCAGTGCCTGAACCGCGCCAATGGCCATCTCGTCATTGTTGGCAATCACCGCGTCGAATTTCACGCCCGCCGTGAGCCAGGAAGAAACCAGATCTTGCGCCTGTGTTCTGTTCCAGTTGGCAGTCTGCTTTTCTGCGACCTCGATCTTGCAGTCGGGACCAGCAAAAACATCTTCTACATCCTTGGTGCGAACCAGAGCCGCATGATTTTCGAGTGGTCCCATCAGGATAACGGCCCGCCCTTTGCCACCCATGAGCTCGCAGGCGGCCCTTGCCTGCATAGTGCCGGAATCTGTCTCATTGGAGCCAACAAAGGCCGTACGTGCGGGAAGACCGGATTCGAGTTCAGCGGGAGGGTGGTTTACGTAGACGAGCGGAACCTTGGCTTCAGCCGCCGCCCGCGTAATCGCCGCAGTAGAGTCACCATCAACGGCGTTGACAATGATCGCATCGACGCCATTTGCTATGAAGTTCTGCACTTGGCTTAGCTGCTTTGCAGGGTCTAACTGCGCATCTTCCGCGATCAGATCGATGCTTCCGGCTTGCTCTGCTCCAAAGCGGATGCCGTTCAACAGGATCGTAAGAAAGGGATTGTCGAACGATGTCATGCTGACGGCGACGCGGGTCTCGGCCATCGCTGGCAGCCCAATCAGACAAAGCGCTGCTGTAATGAAAAACTTTTTCATTGAATTCACTCACACATCTGGTCTTTGATGCCCACGAGGCCGCACGGCAGGGTGGGTTGGTACAGTTACAAAATCAGGATTTCACCCGCTTGCGCTGCCTGTACATGTCAGCCACGACGGCTGCGACGATGATCAGGCCCTTGAGCATTTCCTGGTAGTAGGCATCGAGGCGCAGGAATGTGAAGCCGGAAATGATCACACCGAAGATGATCATCCCGATCAATGTTCCGACAACAGATCCTCGTCCACCGGACAGCGACACGCCCCCGATGACGGCCATTGCGATAGCGTCAAGTTCGTAGCTTATGCCCATGCCAGCCTGCGCAGTCAGACCGCGTGAAGCCACGACGATCCCCGCCAAACCCGATAACAGACCGGCGACAGCATAGACTTTTACGGTATGACGCTCGACATTAATCCCGGAGACGCGTGCGGCCTGCGAATTGGCACCGATCGCATATGTAAATTTACCGTATCTGGTGTAGCGCAGGACGACATGCATGATCGCCGCCACTGCCAGAAAAATTAGCACTGGCGCGAGACCTTTGCCGATCGCCGCAAAGCTATCGGTCGGAAAGCTGATGGGCTGACCTTTTGTGTACCACTTGGCAAAGCCACGCGCTGTCACCATCATGCCCAAAGTCGCAATAAACGCTGGAATTCTGGTGTAGGCGATCAGCAAGCCGTTGATCGCGCCGCAAATGAGACCGACGAGTAGACCGGCAGCAACTGGTACAATGACAGGGAGGTCAGTAAATCCTGGGTAAAGCGCTCTTTCATAAGTACCGACCTGCGCCAAGCTCATCGAGATCATCGCGGTTGCGCCGACGATTGAACCGGAACTCAGATCAATGCCGTCAGAAATAATGACTTGGGTCACGCCAATCGCGATGATCCCTATCACCGAGACCTGCAAAATCATGATCGACAGGCGCTGGGTGTTCCCCAGAAAGCTCTGCCCCTGCAGAAGCCAGCCGAGAAGTTCAAATGTCAATGAGATGCCGATGAGGACGAGAAGGATCGTTAATTCGGATGGCAAGCGACGCCGGGTTGGCGCGTCCAAGGCACTGGTCTGTGTCGTCGTATTCATGATGCAATATTCCTCCCACCGTGCACGATCAGCGTGCAGCCAGGTCCATTATCTTGACTTGAGTTGCTTCAGCGCGATCCAGGACGCCAGCGACGCGACCTTCATGCATGACAACGATGCGGTCACTCATTCCAAGCACTTCCGGAAGCTCTGACGAGATCATAAGGACGGCAACCCCCTCACCTGCTAGACTGGTGATCAGCCGATGTATTTCCGCTTTAGCGCCCACATCGATGCCACGTGTTGGCTCATCGAGAATGAGGATCCGCGGCTTGGTCAACAACCATCGTGCAATAAGCAATTTCTGCTGGTTACCACCGGACAGGTTCTCAACGGCCTCGTGAAGGTTTGGTGTCTTTACACGAAGCGTCGCTGCCATATTTTCAGCCAGCTTCGTGACCGTCGTCTGGTCGACAAATCCCGCTTTCACATGCGATCGCGTGATCAACGCGGACTGAATATTTTCGAGGCAGTTGAGGATCAGGAAACAGCCGGTTTCCTTGCGATCCTCGGTCAGGAATGCGAGGCCCTGCGACATTGCCGCGCGGGGACTGTCGATGCTGACGGGTTGGCCTTCAATGAGGATCTCACCGGATTTTGCCGGTGTGACACCGAAAATAGCTTCAGCGACGTTGGATCGCTTGGAACCTACCAAGCCCGCCAGACCCAGAATTTCGCCTCGTCTCAGCGTGAAGGAAATATCGTGGAAAACCCCAGGGATCGTCAGGTTTTTTACCTCAAGGATCACATCGCCAATCGAGCAATCGATCTTGGGGAACATGTCGGTGATGTCTCGGCCAACCATCATCCGAATGATGTCGTCGCGGTTAACATCCTTCGAAAAATGCGTGCCGACGTATTTTCCGTCGCGGAATACCGTGAACTCATCAGCAATCTCGAAAAGCTCATTCATCTTGTGCGTGATGTAAACGATCCCAATTCCACGCTCACGCAAGCTGCGAATGATGGAAAAGAGATGTTGCACCTCGCGATCGGTCAAGGCGGAGGTCGGCTCGTCCATAATCAGGACAGACGACTCGTAACTGACGGCGCGAGCAATCTCGACCATCTGCTTTTGAGCCACCGTCAACTCCGAAACCTGTGAACGCGGGTCCAGCGAAATGTTCAGACGAGCGAAAAGCTCCTCTGTCATTTTTATCATTTTGTAATGGTCAATGAGACCGAAACGGTTTTTGGGCTCCCGCCTTATCCAGATATTTTCCGCCACAGTCATCCAGTTCATCAACTGAAGTTCCTGGTGGATCATCGCGATTCCCTGCTCGAGCGCATCGAGAGGCGATTTCAACACTGTCGGGATGCCACGAATGCGGATTTCACCTGCGTCAGGCTGGTATATTCCAGCAATGATTTTCATGAGCGTCGATTTGCCCGCACCGTTTTCGCCCATGAGTGCATGGACCGTTCCAGGTCGAACACGCAGCTTGACGTTATCGAGTGCAACGACACCTGGAAATTCTTTGCGAATTCCTTCGATCGAAAGCAGACCGTAGGTTTCGGTGGCATCGAGCACCTGTTTGATAGCCGCCGCGGTTGTGGGACTGACCATGGCTTATCCTCCGTCACTCTGTCCCAGACGAGAGGGCGAAGCCCTCTCCTCTGTTATGCAGAGATATTTTAGTTCTTGGCTTGGTAGGTCTTGAGGTTTGCCGGTGTGACGAGTTCGAAAGGCACATATCCCTTCTTCTCGATCGTCTCGCCGCCTGCAAGCTTCAGAGCAGCGTCTACGGCGCCCTTACCCTGGCCAGCAGCGTTCTGAAATACGGTCACATCAAGATCGCCTGCAGCCACGGAGGCAAGAGCGTCCTGTGTCGCATCGATGCCTGCGACGACCACCGACTTCATATCCCTGCCAGCTGCTTTCAGTGACTGGATTGCGCCAATTGCCATCTCGTCGTTGTTGGCGATGACCGCATCGAACTGAACGCCAGCGGATAGCCAGTTAGTCATGAGATCGGCACCTTGGGTGCGCGACCAGTTAGCTGTCTGCTCTTCAACGATCTTGATGAAACTGCAATCCGGCGTCGCAATCACGTCCTTGATGTCCTGGGTTCTCATCCGCGCTGCCTGGTTAGACAGTTCACCCATCATCACGACGGCTCTGGCTTCTTTCTTGCCGGCTTCCTTGAGAATGCGGCACACTTCCTTGGTTTGAAGTGTTCCAGATTCCTTTTCGTCGGAGGCAACGAATGCCTGTTTCTCCGGAAGCTGATCGACGTTGGCCGGCTGACGATTCACGTAGACCAACGGAATACCGGCAGCAGCGGCAGCCTGCGAAATCGCAGCCGTTCCGTCCGTGTCGACAGGGTTGACGATGATTGCGTCTACACCGGAGGCTACAAAATTCTGGATCTGGCTGAGCTGCTTGCCGACATCGTTCTGCGCATCCTCGACCTGGAGAGTGACGCCATCCTTCGTCTTTGCGTAGTCAGTCATGCCATTCCGCAGCACGGTAAGAAAGTTATCGTCGAAAAGCGCCATGGAGACGCCGATCGTTTGGGCAGAAGCAGATGTCGCCAGCAGTGTTGCGAATGCCACGACCATGAGATGTTTTTTCAATTTAGGTTCCTCCTCAAAAAATGCCAATGGTCACCATAGCTCTTTAGAAAGGCAGCATTCTTCCGCCTCTCAACCGGCGGGCCGGCTGAAATTCGGGAACGAAAGCGATGCTTTTACTTTATTGAGTTCTGGGCGACGGCCTCCTGTCTCCACCGTCGCAAGGCACAATTGTCTGAGAGAGAGGATGTGGTCAACCGTTCCGTAACGGCTTTACCTTTCAGCCATGATAGAAATGGACCAATGATACCTGATATTATCTATCAAACCATCATAGACTTTCAGGAACCCACAAATGAGCGGGGAAAAATCTCTGTCCCGGGCTTTCCGCCATACCGTGTTCGATTGTGTG
Organism: Agrobacterium larrymoorei; assembly: GCF_005145045.1. Classification (NCBI taxonomy): domain Bacteria; kingdom Pseudomonadati; phylum Pseudomonadota; class Alphaproteobacteria; order Hyphomicrobiales; family Rhizobiaceae; genus Agrobacterium; species Agrobacterium larrymoorei. The sequence goes on along the minus strand of NZ_CP039693.1, from coordinate 145,486 downwards.
GATCATAGTGTGGATCAAATCGCTGCATAATTCGCGCAGCGGAGTTTGAAAAACACCGGAAATTCTGCGCTCTAGCAAGGCTTGCCTGGATTGCGGGGTTAACTCATTGACCAAGCATGCTATCTGATCGAACCGTGGACTTTGATTGAGTGCTTCGATAACACCTTCCATTCCGCCACCAATGCAATAAACTCCGACGAGATCAGGATGACGTGAAAGTGTATCCATCATCATCTCATAGGTAAGTTGCCGCGTCTCCAAGTTGATGAGTGCATCTAAAACTTGGAAATCGGGGGCAAACTCGCGCATGTACGCCCGAAACCCCATCTCCCTTAACGAATGCCCATGAAAGCGATGGCCTCCCAAGAACAATAAGACTTTGCCGGCGTCCGGCGAAAGTTTCGATATCATCCAAGCGGCACTGCGGCCGACTTTCATATTGTTCGTCCCTAAATAGGCTTCTCGAACTCCTTGAGCGAGATCCGTCAACAGAGAAAATGTTGGAACACCTTTAGACCTTAAGGCCGAAACAGCAGCAGTCACATCGTGATGGTCGGGCCCCGTCGCTGCAATGGCTGATACTTTTCCCGACAGGCCTAGCATCATCTCCGACAACTCCGTCGGCTCGCCTGTTTTCAAATATTGTATCGTGAGTTGAATGTGGCGATCCTTTACGGAGCCAGCCGCCACCTGGAGTTCAGTAGCAAACGACTGATAGAACTCCTGCCGTTCCTTTCTAAGGATAATGCCGAAGGAATATACAGGGAGATCAGCCAGCATCCTCTGGCGAATAATATTGGTTGCATGGAAGCTTAGCCGCTCCGCCGCAGCAAAGACTTTCCTCGACGTCTCCTCGCGAACGGGCAGTCGGCCATTCAGGACGCGGTCAACGGTCGCGACGCTAACACCCGCAGCTTTGGCAACATCCGTTATAGTCGGTCGTTTCATTCGTACCTCACGACAAAAATCATTTCATTTCGTGCAGGATCTTTGCCAGACGATGAGTGAAGACAATCATCTCTGATTGATTTTGTCGAACGATTTTGGTGAATTCTCAAGATGAACTCCCCTCCATTTCGACCGGACGATTAGGATAAGCAAAAAGGTGCAAGCACAGCCCTGAGAACAGGCTTATGTCTAACGAGTATCAACAGGTTAAATCTCTGACGGGAAATGTGCGCCGCAGACGGTGGACAACCGAGCAGAAGCTGACAATTATTGAGTAGAGTTTCGAACCAAGCGAAACGGTATCGTCCACCGCTCGCCGTCATGGCGTTGCGCCCAATTTGCTTTCTCGATGGCACAGGCTTTTGAGCGAGGGAGGTGCGGCAGCCGTGGATTCTGACGAGCCGGTGGTCGGCAATTCGGAAGTGGTGAAGTTGGAAGATCGCGTCCGCGAGTTGGAGCGCATGCTCGGCCGTAAGACGATGGAGGTCGAAATCTTTCGCAAAGCCCTTCCAAAGCGGACTCAAAAAAACGGATATCGCGGCCGATCTTGTTGCCGATGGACGGTTTCCGATGAAGACCGTCGCCGACACGTTGGGCATATCCCGCTCGAACCTCGTCGAGCGGTCGAAAGGTAGATCAAAGCCACGCGGATCCTACTACAAGGCTGAGGATGCAGAGCTTCTGCCCACCATTCGCAGGCTGGTGGATCAAAGGCCATTCTATGGCTATCGGCGGATCGCCGCGCTGCTCAATAGCGAAAGGCGAGCCGCCGATTAGCCTGCCGTCAACGCCAGACGGGTTCATCGCATCATGGGCAACCAGGCCATGCTGCTGGAGAAGCATACGGCCATTCGCAAGGGTCGCATCCATGACGGCAAGGTCATGGTTATGCGCTTCAACCTGCGCTGGTGCTCTGATGGTCTGGAGTTCACCTGCTGGAATGGAGAGGTCATTCGTCTCGCCTTCATCATCGACGCCTTCGACCGGGAGATCATCGCCGGACGGCGGTATCCAATGCAGGCATTTCCGGCTCAAACGTGCGCGACACGATGCTGGAGTTAGTCGAAAGCGGTTCGCACCACCCCAAGCCCCGCACGGGGACCAGGCTATTTTGGCAGGCGCTCGATCTGACACCACGCTTCACGCCGGTAACCAGCCCGCAGTCGAACGGAATACCGGACGCCGAAACGGTGCTCCGGATCATCGATCCGATGGATCGAGGACTACAACAAAATCCATCCACATTCAGCGCTAAAGATGGCTTCCCCTCGGCAGTTCATCAGGGCTAATCAATCTAAGAGACCTGTCCAGTGAAACGGGCAGCGTTCCGCAAGACGAACAAGATGCTAGTTAGACCGGGCGAAAGCTTTCAGAGCTAAAGCTTGTAAAGTCTCTCGGCGTTATCGTGAAACAGCGCTCTGCGCTCATTATGACCATAGCCCGCCGTCAGTAATTTAAACGCGTGGAATATAGAGTCATAGCTCGAAAACAGCTTATCGACGGGAAAATTGGAGGCAAACATGCATCGTTGCACGCCGAACGCCTCAATGGCCGTCTCAACGTAAGGTCTGATATCCTCAGTTGTCCATGTCCAGTTACCCATCCCCAAGCCTGAAATCTTGCACGCGACATTCGGCGCCTCGGCAAGTCGGTGCATACTGTCCCGCCATCCATCAAAATGCTCAGGGCCATCGACCTGCATGCCCGTGTGGTTTAGAATGATCTGGACGTCGGAGAAATCGCGGGCCAGATCAAGAAACTCCTCCATCTGCCAGTAATAGAGTTGCAGATCAAAACTAAGGCCGCGTCGGGCGAGCTCCATGAAACCGTTACGCCACTCCGGCGTTCGACTAACTTCAGCCTTGGTCTGGTATGTCTTCGCAGGATCCATGTGGAAATTCATCGACTGCCGAATACCCCGGAAATTCCGATATTGCATATGCTGATCCAGCAAATCTGCGACATCGCGCTTGCTGAGATCCGCGTAGCCGACAATTCCGTGCGGAAAGCCGTACTTGTCGGCTACACCCTGAAGCCACTGCGTTTCACCAACCGGATTTTTCGGATCAAAACCTACATCAAGATGCACACCTTTGACGAGGTTTTGATTCGCGGCGTCGGCAAGATAGTCCTCAATGAGGTACGACTTGTTGATGGCGGAATAATCGCCAAATGCAGACGGTTTAACTCCGTCGGTCAGCCAAGGATAATAGTTGTTCTCCAGATCCCACAGGTGAAAGTGCGGGTCGATGATGGGGAGATCGTTCATGCGCAGCGTCCGTGCTTCTACAGGGGAAGGTGACAGCGGCCGACTACAGCCGCTGCCTTTTTATTAATTACTTCGACGGAGGAAAGACGCGAGCGATAACCACTTTTGCCTCAGGCGTATCGACCTTATCCGCAGTTACGAGCGGCATAACCAAAGCAAGGTCTTTTTTAACTGGAGCTTTGGTGAGGGCGTTGAACACTTGCTGCGTTCCATCAATCCCCTGCCCGACCGCTTCCTGGAAGAAAATCCCCTGGATTGCGTTGGCTTTGAGAAGCGCGATCGTGGTCGGGCTGCCATCGGCTACCGCGATGCCGATCTTGCCCGTCAGGCCGCGCGTCTGGAGCACCTTTGCCGCTCCTGTTCCGGCCTCGTCATACATGCCATATATGGCCTTGATGTTTGGATGAGCGGTCAGCATGTCGTTGGCCTGAGTGACCGCCTCGTTTACGGTGAGGCCGCGCGTTTCCAGCATCTGGGCCAGCTTGCAGCCATCCGACTTGAATGCCTCCTCGGCTCCCTTGAAGTACTTCTGGGCGTTTTCACGATCCTGTGGCAGAGACAGCATCCCCACTTCGTCGCCGCCACGCTCCTTGGCTAGCTTGCATACAAAGCTGCCCTGGGCTTTGCCCGTTTCGTAATTGTTTGCTGTGACTGAAGACGTGTAATCGGTCTGGCCGGGCTGAGGGCCAATTCCCGCAAACGCGATCGGGATGTTTCGAGACTTGAGATAGGCGAGTAGAGGCGGTGTGCTTGTGGAACTCACCGGGCCGATTACCACGGCATCCACGCCCTTAGTGATCGCCGTCCGGGCATTGTCCATTTGCTTGGCCGGCGAATTCTCCGATGTGTACTCAACATAGTCCATCCCCAATTCGGTCGCCTTCTGCTTAACGCCGTAACCGACCCACTGCCAGTAGGAGATATCGAGCGAGGGCGCGATATATGCCACCGTCTTTCTGTCTTGTGCGATTGCCTGCCCGTTTGCCAGAACCGCGGCGAATGCGATGCCTACCGCGAAGGTTAGAGCTTTTCTGTAAATCATTTTCATTTGTTTTCCTCCTCCAAAGGACCGGATTGTTCCTGCCCAAACTTTCAATGTGAACTGCGGCGTGCCTTACCGAAGCGGTCGATGAGAACCGCAACCAGAATTGCCAGCCCGGTAACGGACCCCTGCCAGAAACTGTTGATGCCGATGAGATTGACGCCATTCTGGATCACCGTGATCATCAGTGCGCCGAGAACTGCGCCAACCGCTGTCCCTGTACCGCCGAGCAGGCTCGCACCGCCAATGACGACAGCGGCTATCGCCTGCAACATCAAGCTCGAGCCTGCGGTCGATTCGGCGTTGAGGATGTAGGACACCGTCAGCAGACCAGAGAGCGACGCGAGCAAGGAAGAGGCAACGTAGGCCAAGAATTTTGTTCGCTTCACCGGAATGCCGAGCAGGTAAGCTGCCGTCGAGCTACTTCCCACCGCATAAAACCACCGACCGGCCACCATCTTTTTAAGGAAGAACTCGATCGCGATCAGCAATATGAAGCAGAACAGGATGTAGTTTGGGACGCCGGGTATTAGGCTGCCGCTGTTCAACAACCAAAAATCAGGATCACCGATCGGCATTGAACGGCCGTTTGTGACGATAAAGGCGAGCGAGCCAGCCACCGCGAAGGTGATCAACGTGACCACGAACGGCGCCAGACCAACGATCGTCACCAGAAAGCCGTTGGCGGAACCAAAAATTAAGCCGACCGAAAGCCCTATGCAGCCTGCACTCACGCCGCCAAAACCTAGGGCCATAGCTTGTGCAGTCACCATTCCCGTCAGTGAGAATACCGAGCCAACAGAGAGGTCTATACCGCCGGTGATGACGACAAGCAGGACGCCTAGCGACATGATTATGAGCGGAGCGCCCGCCTGGGTTATGTTGGCAAGATTGCCCCAGCTTAGGGCCTGCGGTACCTGCGAGCCGACCGCCAGCGATACGACGACAATGGCAAGAGCGATGGCGATTTCAGTGCGATAGGCTCCTAGCAGGCTTTCGCGCTGCCGAATAGAGAGATGAGGTGTAGGCTGTGCGGAAGATTGTCCACGCGCGTAGGTCATGCTGCCATTCCCGTCATGTTTGCGAGTGTGTCCTCGCTCAGGTCTTCTTTTTCTATAATTCCCGCGCAGCGACCGTCCGTTTCGAAAGCGACGACACGATCACAGACTTCCAGCAGTTCTGCGTTTTCGGTGGACCACCAGATGATGATCGTTCCACTCGCAGTCATCTGCCGGATCAACTGATAGATTTCCCTTTTTGTGCCTATATCGACACCGCGGGTAGGCTCCTCCAGCACCAGCAGTAGGGATGGAAGTCCAAGCCAGCGAGCAAGAAGAAGCTTCTGCTGTGTGCCGCCGCTCAACGTATCGGGCAAATCCCAGATCGAGGCTGCCTTAATTTTCAACGAGCGTACGAGATCCAGACATTCCATCCTTTCGCGTGCACTCGTGAACCAGCCACCGCGAACGATACGCCGAGAGGCCAATACATTGTCGATGATCGGCAGGTTCGCTAGAATCCCCTTGTGCGCACGGTCGCCGGTGATAAAGCCAGCGCCGTTGCGAGCGGCCTGGCGGGGTGTATTGAAAACATGCGGCCACCCAGTTCGTGCAATCATCCATCGCCGTTCTTTGGCTGCACCAATCAAACTCGCGATGAGTGCCTGCGGTCCAGCAGGAGCGCCCGCAATGCCGAGAACCGTTCCTGGCATTAGCCGCATTTCGAGGTCCGCATCGCGTATGACAAGGATGTCCTCGGCAGCGCTTGCATCCATTGATTTCGCGAGACGAGGCAACTCGGCTTCCGCTTGCCTGGATACGGTCTGGCCCATCTTCTCCACGATTGCCGTATCCGAAAGGCCCGTCGTTGGGACACGATCAACGACAGTTTTCCCGTCTCTTATGATGGTACAGACATTGGCGATCTGCCTGATTTCCTTCATACGGTGCGAAACGAAGACAATTGCTAGGCCATTTTCGGTGGTCAATCTCCGCAACACAGCGAACAGACGTTCAGTTTCGGTAGCCGTCAGGTTACCGGTGGGCTCATCAAGCAGAAGCAACTCCGCCCCCGACGACAAGGCTCTTGCAATCTCGACCATTTGCCCCTGATGCAGGCTAAGGTCGCCGACGAGGGTGTGTAGGTGCGTGTCGGCGAATTCCCGGTCAATCAGAGACAGCGCATCGTGCGCCTGCGACCATGAACGCTTCCTGTCAAAGAGACCAAAACCTTTCGGAAAGCGCGGCAGGATGATGTTTTCCGCAACGGTCAAATGCGGCAGGAGAGCAAGTTCCTGATGAACCACGGCAACCTTCGAGCGACCTTCGGTTTCCGAAAGCAGATGACCGGCCACGTCATGGAATGCGATCTCACCTGCATCCTTTGCGGCCAATCCGGTGATAATCCGGATCATCGTTGATTTGCCAGCACCATTGCCACCCAACAGGGCATGGACATCGCCACGTTTGACTGAGAAATCGACACCCTTGAGAACGGATGTCGCACCATATGACTTAGTCAGCCCTTTCACAGAAAGAACGGATTGCGATTGGTTAGTCATGACGTTTTCCTCAATAGATCGTCAAAGCTGGTATGAAGCTGACCGCCATCAAAAGAAGCATGGCCATGCCGAAGAAGGGCCAGAGTTCGCGGGTCGTTGCCCCAAGCGGCGCCTTTGCGATGGACGACGAAATGAACAACGTCGTTCCAATCGGCGGCGTGTAAAGACCGATGCCGAGGTTGATCACCATCATAAGTCCGAGTTGGACCCGGTCGAGACCTATGGCATCCGCCAGCGGCACGAAAATCGGACCAAGAAGCAGGATGGCTGGTGGCATATCGAGCGGCATGCCGACAATCAGCATTAGGATGTTCATCATCAGGATTATAACGATAGGGCTGGAAATGTTGGCAGCAACCCATTCCGCCATTTGCTGTGGAGCCTGATCGAAAGTCAGCACCCAACCGACAGCCGCGCTGCCCATAATGACCAGCATGACGACGCCGGTTGCGACGCCAGCCTCAACGAGGTTTTCGCAAAAGCGCGGCCAGGTCAGATCACGGTAGAAAAGCAAGCTTAGAAGTAGCGAGTAAACGACGGATAAGACAGCAACTTCGGTGGGTGTTGCAAAGCCGAAGCGCAGCAAGAGGATGATCAGAATTGGAAGGATGATCGCAGGCGTACTCTGAATGGCAAGGCGTGCAAGCTCCCGCTTATTCATCTTGACTGCGTGCGCAGCATAGCCTCGGCGCACGGAAATGAACCAGCACACCAAGACAAAGCTTGCGGCCATGATCAGGCCGGGGAGAATGCCCGAGATGAACAGGTTTGCGACGCTGACACCGCTGATCAGGGAAAAGAGGATCATCGGAATGGATGGCGGGATCAGCACATCGATGACGGCCGAGGTCGCGTTATTCGCGGCGCAGAGTGCAGGGGGAAAGCCTTGCTTCTTCTGCCAGGGGATGAGCACCGAGCCGAGTGCACTGGCGTTGGCAACGGCCGAGCCAGATACACCGCCGAACACGACCGATGACACGACCGTTGTCGACAACGGCCCGCCTCGCCAGCGTTGCATGGCCTTTGAAGCGAGTTCGAGCAGTTGCTTGCCCAGTTCGCCACCAAGCATCAGCGTTCCAGCCAGCATGAAGAATGGCAAGGCGAGCATGGGGAAGGACTGCGTCTGGTCATAGACTTGCTGAGCAACGACCGATAGCGGTACATATCCGTTGAAAAGGATGCCAAAACCCGCCGCGATGATCAGTCCGTATCCGACCGGGACAGCAAGGACCATAAGGATGCAGAATGAGACGATCATGATCAGTGTCATAGGGGCATCTCCTCAGCCTTGACTTCAACCCGTCGATCCCAGCCGAATCTAAGGACACGGAGCGTAGCCGCTACGGTTACGATGGATACAAGCATCGCCCCGATGGCCAGTGCGTAGTAGCCGATGCTGTTAGGCAATTGCAGAACGGGACTGTGCTCGACGCCAGCAATTTCGGCGACAATGAATGAATGATAGGCGAGCACCAGGAACGAAATAATACTAATGGCGTTGGCGAATACGAACGCCGCAAGTCGGGCGTTGCCATTCAGCTTGTCATAAAGCCACTCCACGGCCATGTGGCCGCCCGCATGCGCGGCCAAAACAATTCCCCCGATGATAAACCATGGAAAGATCAGCATGGGCAGTTCCTGCGCGAAGGAAAAGCCACCGCTTTCAAGGGTGTAACGGGCGATGACGTTAGCCGTCATCATGACCGTTAGCGCGATGCCGGTGGCAATGATGACGAAGCGGGAGAAGAGTATGATGGCGCGCGATATCCGATCCACGCCTTGCAACAAGGTTTGCATGAATGGCTCCGTTCAGTACCAGGGCCTTACGCCCTGGCCTCTGCTTCGATCTTGCTAACGAAATCGCCAAACGGCTTTTTCTTCCAGTTCTCGGCCACGCCAGTCGTCGCCTTGACGAACGCCTCGCGCTCAACTTCCACGACTTCCACGACCGAATTGCCCTTGAAGTTGGCCAGAACCTTGGCTTCCTTTTCGGCCGACAGCTTGCGCTGCAGGTCGCCAGCTTCCTTGGCAGCCGCCTTGATCACCTCAAGGTCAGCGCCGAGACGAGCCTGAGCGATCTTCGACATCAGAAACGGTGTCGATTCCCATTTATGCGCAGTGAGGCTGACATACTTATTGACCTCGAACAGCTTGGAGCTTTCAATATTGGCCAGAGGGTTTTCCTGCCCGTCGACGACGCCCTGCTGGAGCGCAATGTAGAGTTCACCGAAGGCGATCTGTTCGGTTGCCGCACCCATCGCCTGGAAGATGTCGATCGTCATCGGGTCGGCGGGAGTGCGTATTTTCAGCCCTTTAAGTTCTTCAGGCGCAGTAATTTTCCGTTTCGAATTTGTGAGATGACGGATGCCATTGTCCCACCAATCAAGCGGAACGACACCGACTGCCTCAAAACGCTTGTTCAAATCCTCGCCGACAGGGCCGCTCAAGACTTGTATTGCCTTCTTGGTGTCTGGAAACAGGAAGGGCAAGCCAAGCGCAGCCAGTTCCGGAACGAGAGCGGACGTCGCACCCTGACTGTTGGCCGTGAAATCGAGAGCCCCGGTGCGCAAACTGGTCAGCATTGCGGAATCGTTACCAAGCGTTTCTGCACCTGCAACATTGATCTTCACCCGGCCAGCGGTTTTTTCCACTACAAGTTCAGCGAATTTTGCAGCAGCAAGCGTTCGCGGGTTGCCGGGGGCTGCGCCATGCCCAAGGGTCAATGTGGTCGCCGCCTGCGCAGGGCGAATGCCAAAAACCACCGCGGGAGCCGCTAAGGCACCGGTCGCGACAGTCAGAAATGCGCGTCTGTTGATAAACAAGCTCATATTCTCCTCCATTATGTGCTCGCTGGAGATGATCGACCCGCACTCCCACACAGGCCGTCACATAAGTCTATTCATCCAGCCATGACTTGATTGCCGCCGTAACTTTCAGTGTCGAAAGGCCATACCGGTCATGCAAGGTTGGAAGCGCTCCCGCCTCCAGAAATTCGTCAGGAAGGCCAATCTGCCGGAATGCGGCTGGCCTAACATCGGAACGCATCAGAGTTGCAGCTACGGCTTCTCCCAGTCCGCCGATAACGGTATGATTTTCCGCCACAACCACGAGCCTGTTCTGCTTGCGGCATTCGGCAAGGATCGTCGCCTCGTCAATCGGCTTGATGGTCGGCACATGCAAGACAGCGACATCAACGCCATCCTTTTGCAGCTCTTTCGCTGCTTCCAGCGCCCGCATTGTCATCAAGCCAGACGAAATGATCAACACATCCTTGCCATCACGGATGATCTTGGCTTTGCCGAGCTCGAACTTGTAACCGTATTCGTCCAGCACCAGCGGCACGTTGCCACGTAAGAGGCGCATGTAGACAGGCCCCTTGCGGGCAGCGATGGCAGGCACAGCTTGCTCTATTTCACCGGCATCGCAAGGATCTATAATTGTCAGGTTCGGCATGCCGCGAAACATCGCGATATCTTCGGTTGCCTGATGACTGGGGCCATAACCCGTCGTCAGACCAGGAAGCGCGCAAACGATTTTGACATCCAACATCTCTTCGGCGATCGCCAGACAAATGAAGTCGTAGGCGCGACGTGATGCAAAGACAGCATATGTGGTGACCCAAGGTTGAAAACCCTCACGCGCCATCCCGGAAGCCGCCATCATTAGCAACTGCTCGGCCATACCCATCTGGTAGAACTTGTCAGGGTGGGCAGCGCGAAACACATGCAGGTCGGTATATTTCGCAAGATCGGCGGACATCCCCACGATACGGTCGTCTTTTTCCGCGAGCGCCGCAAGCGCGTTTCCAAACGGCGCTGGCTTTGTCGGTTGCTCCGGACCCGCAATGGACGCGATCATGGCAGAGGTCGTCAAGCGCGGACGGTCAGTTCCCGTCGTCAGAAAATCGGGCCGTATGTATTTTGAACGCCTCACTCCTCTGCCCCCCCATCTATGATTTTGATTGCTTCCTTCCACTCATCCGCCTCGACTCGAAGAAAGTGATTCCGCTCCCGCGCCTCGAGAAAGGGCACGCCCTTCGCCATTTTCGTATCACAGATGATAATGCGTGGCTCGTCCCCCTGGTGACGACGGGCAGCATCGAAAGCAGCGACCAAAGCACTCAGATCATTGCCGTCAACCCGTTGCACAAACCAATTGAACGCTTCGAATTTGGCCCCAAGCGGCTCGAAATTGAGAACGCCCAGCGATGGTCCGTCCGCCTGCATCTGGTTAACGTCGACGATACCGATGAGATTGTTGAGCTTATAGGAGCCAGCCGACAGAGCCGCCTCCCAGGTGGAGCCCTCGTCAAGTTCGCCGTCAGAAAACAGGTTATAGACGAAGGCATCCGATTTCTTGCGCTTCAGTGCGAGCGCCACCCCAACGGCGATTCCAAGTCCATGACCGAGGGAACCGCCGGTTATTTCCATGCCAGGCGTATAGCTCGCCATTCCCGACATAGGCAGACGACTTTCGTCGGTGCCATAGGTCTCAAGCTCGTCTTCAGGAATGATCTTCGCCTCAATCAACGCCGCATAAAGCGCGATCGCGTAATGTCCGATCGACAGAAGAAAACGGTCGCGCCCTTCCCATTCTGGATCGTCCGGGCGGTAGTTGGTGGCATGAAAATATGAAACGGTAAGCACGTCGGCGATGCCGAGTGCTTGGGCTATGTAGCCCTGACCCTGTACTTCGCCCATCCGCAGCGCGTGGCGTCGGATACGCCTGGCGCGCTCGGGAAGGCTGATGTTATGACCCATCTTTACCATCAGGCGGCAACTCCTCAGTCTGTGGGTTTCAGATGGCAGGCGATCAGTGGATCAGCATGCCGCCATTAACGTCGATAACCGCGCCAGTGACATAGGCGGAGAGATCGGACGCGAGGAAAAGGTAGATATTGGCGACATCGCGGGCATCGCCCAGCCGGTCGAGTGGAATGCCCTTGATGATGTCGGCACGCATTTCCGGTGTCAGTTTCCCACCAGTGATATCCGTTTGGATCAGGCCGGGCGTGACCGAATTGACGCGAATGCCGGCGGGACCAAATTCGCGCGCCATCGCCTTGGCAAGCCCGAGCACACCGGCCTTCGCCGCCGAATAATGCGGGCCGCCGAAAATCCCGCCACCGCGCTGCGCCGACACAGACGAGATGCAGGCGATTGATCCGCCGCCGTTGTCGCGCATGTTCGGAATGAAGGCCTGGCTGAGGAACAGGATCCCCGTCATGTTGACGGAAATGATGCGATTCCAGTCTGCCTCGGAAATGTCGAGCGTTTTGATCGGCTGCGTGATGCCGGCATTATTGATCAGCGAGTCGATCCTGCCGAAGGCTTTGGCGACCACGTCGGCGGCCGAGATACATGAATCCCTATCGGCCACGTCGCATCGGATGCCGACATGGTCGCCATGCGGAACCTTGGGCAGTTCCGCCGCCGCTTCTTCCGCAGCATGACCATCAATATCCAGAATGGCGACACGAGCGCCATGTTCAACGAACAGCTCCGCCGTCGCACGGCCGATACCACGCTTGCTAGCAGCGCCCGAAATGACCGCGGTCTTTCCCTGCAATAACATGTCTAATCTCCTCCCGATGCCTCCCCGACACCGGTCTCCTCTCATACGGCAACTGGCGCCGCGTTAGAGAAATCTGGCAAAAAGGTATCGTTTTCACAAACGGGATATTTACACCGGTAAGTGAATCTGCTTCACTAATCAGCATGCTGAACATTGCCTCATTATCTGCCTTCCGCATTTTCGAGTCGGCCGCCAGAAACGTATCGTTCCGCGCCGCGGCCGAAGAGCTAAATTTGTCGCCCAGCGCCGTCAGCCACGCGATAAAAGGTTTAGAAAAGAGTCTTGGCGTCGCCCTTTTTGAACGGACGACGCGTAACGTGACGCTCACACTTTCGGGCCAAACGATGTTGAACCATGCATCGGGCGCTTTCGAGGAGCTTCGGCGCGGTATTGAGGCAATCTCATCTAACCGCGTCCATCTCTTAAGGGTACATTGTGCGCCGAGCTTCGCGGCGCAGGTTCTGTCTCCTCTACTTCCACTGTTTCTCAAGCGAAGTCCCGGCGTAGAGGTGAGGATAGCCGCCAGCACCGCCTATGCACGTTTCGTGGACGGGCTTTTCGATTTGGACATCGTTTACGGCGAGCCGCAGAACCGCGATGACCTGATCGTGATCCCGTTGGGGGAAGAAATCGTCTCTCCGCTTTGTGCGCCGGAATTCGCAGCCACGCTGAAATCCATGCGCGATCTGGCAAGATCTCCTCTCATACGCAGCGATCTCAAACGCATACAGTGGATCGACTGGTTCGAGGCCAATGATCTTGGCCAGCCGCCGCAGCCGGCTATGTCTTTCGACCGATCTTTTCTCGCCCTTGATGCCGCGGTCAACGGTTTAGGGATAGCCCTGGAATCAAACGTGCTGGCGCGACATGCGCTGAAGAGCGGCAGGCTAGTGCGCCCGCTCGCCGACGAAGGCCGAGATCACCGCTATATAGGCCATTACCTTACCTACCCAAAGTCCGGCAGCCAGCGGCGTTTAGCCCGTGAATTCGCGGCTTGGCTGCAGCTAGAGGTTACCGGTAGCGCGTCGCAACCATTTAAGTAGGCTAAGACTGCCGTATGATAGGCGGTAACGAGAAACCCAGCGTAGCCGGCTATCTTGACCGCTGAGGTAAACCTGTTGGCAGCGGGACTTATGTCAGCAGTGAACCGACTAGAAGGTGACCTTGAAGTGTCGGATGGGGTATTTGAATCAACCCGACACAGTGTGCAGGACGTGTTAATGAGAGCGGAAAGCGCGTATCGTTTCGATGTGTCGTTTCGCCATCAGCAATGAACGTGGGGTGAATAGGCCATCCCCTGTTCTTCGGCGCAGACCTGAGCATAGATGACCTTGACCGAGAACTCCTGCTCCAACAGGGCTTTACGGTGTCATACCTGAAGATCGGCCATCTCTCGGCGCATATTTTTTTATTAGGCGCACCCAATTCCGCTTTGCTGCGGCAAAGAGCAAACGACACGTATAGCCGGAATGGCGCTATCGCACGATCAGAACAGAGGACCCTGGTTTGCGTCGTTTGTTGATCTTGAAGACGAAGGTCCAAGTTTGTGAATTAAGCAGGCCTTGAGAACTGAAGTTGCGTGTTCAAAATGCGATCTGCACTTTCATCGACCGGTTTCTGTCGCCAGCGACTTCGAATGCCGACACGGCATCGCTAAGAGGAAAAGACCCTGTTATTAGTGGCTTGAGATCAACTCGATGCTTATTAATGAGATTAACCGCCTGACCGAATTCCTCGTGAAATCGGAAGGTCCCCTTCATCTCAATTTCCTTCGCAACGACCATGTTCTGTGGAATTGAGACATCGCCTCCCAAGCCGAGTTGTACAACAGTGGATCGTGGTCGCAACACTTCTAAACCCGAACGAACGGCGCGTTCGTTGCCAGATGCTTCGAATTGAACTTCGAAATAGCCTTTGTTAGCCGAAAAGGCTGAAAGCTCCTCCGGATTTTCTGCGACATTGATGACGCGGTCGGCGCCGATGTCTACGGCCTTCTTTAACACCGCGCCCATGACATCGGTGGCCACGATTTCGCGTGCACCATGGGCGCGCGCCGCGATAATGGCGAGCGCACCGATCGGTCCACAACCCGTCACGAGAACCCGCTTGCCAGCGAGACTGCCGGCACGATTGACTGCATGAAGCGCGACAGCAAAGGGCTCTGCCATAGCGGCTTCATTAATCGAAACACCATCGGCAACCTTATGGCACTGCCAGGCTTCGGCAACCAATCGCTGACGGAACGCCCCCTGAATATGCGGCATGGGCATGGCTGACCCGTAAAAGCGCATGTTCAGGCAATGGTTTTGCTGTCCATTGAGGCAATATTCACAGTGATTGCAGGGGCGACTTGGGGAGACGGCGACTCTTTCTCCTATTGTGAGGCCAGAAACCCCTTTCCCGAGCGCTTTGATTGTACCTGCGACTTCATGACCGAGGATCATCGGTTCTCGAACGCGCACGGTGCCGAAGCCGCCGTGATTGTAATAGTGGAGATCGGATCCGCAGATGCCGCCCGCCTCGATGGCGACTTCAACCTGTCCGGCAGCAAGCGTCTCCACTTCTCTTTCCTCGATCCGCAAATCCTTAGCGGCATGAATAACGACGGCTTTCATCGGGCTATCCTCAGATGACGGGGGTTGGAAGCGTATCGCCAGCGAAGTGAGCCACGAGATTGTCGCGCACCAGCTTGCCCATTGCTTTGCGGGTTTCAATTGTGCCCGAAGCGTGATGCGGCTGCACCAGAACATTGTCGAGTTTCAAGAAGCGCGGGTTGAGATTTGGCTCCCCTTCGAACACGTCGAGCGCGGCGGATCCCAGCGTGCCGCTTTCCAACGCGTCGAGCAGCGCATCCTCATCTATATTAGAAGCACGCGAGATGTTGATCAGCATGCCTTCCGGGCCAAGAGCTTCAAGGACCTCCTTCGAAACGATATGGCGCGTGGCGGCTGAAGCGGCGAGCGTAACAAACAGGAAGTCAGAGTGCCGGGCGAGTTCGACTGGATCGGCGATGAAGGTGATGTTCTTTGCAAAATCCTTTGCCGCCACATCGCTATAGGCAATATCCATGTCGAAGCCCCTAAGGCGCTTGGTAACCTCAAAGCCTATCCGGCCTAGGCCCAGCACGCCTGCCTTCCGGCCCCAGACCTTTCGCTTTAGCGGGTAAAGGCCCTTCGCCGACCAGCTTCCGTCCTTTACCCACCGCTCCGCACCAATCATTCCGCGTGACTGAACGAGCATCATGGCCACACCGAGATCAGCGACGTCGTTGGTCAGCACATCAGGCGTGTTGGTGACGCGAATGCCACGTGCGCGACAGGCCTCGAGATTGACTGCATCGTAGCCGACCCCGTACACCGACACCACTTCCAGCTTCGGCAACCTGCCGATGAGCTCTGCCGAGGCACCGAGCTCTCCACGGGTAGCGATGCCGCGGATGTTTCCGCCATGCTGCTGCAGGAATGCGTCGCGATCTGTCGCCTCATAAAGCTTGCGAACTTCAAATTTTGCCTCGAGCTCGACCAGATCCCATTCCGGGTATGGGCCGACAAGCAGAATCTCCGGCTTGGTCATAGTGTCCTCCATGATAAATTTATCAATTGTCTGTTGCGGTCGCAAAACCGAACGCGGCGATGCGGGCGATGGCATCGTGAACGATCCGTTCGAGCGGCTGGTCGATTTCCACGGTCACTACGTCCCGCTCGCTTTGCGGTAGTTCCAGCGTGGCTAATTGGCTGTCGAGCAACGACAGCGGCATGTAATGGCCTTCGCGGGCGCCCATCCGCGAGGCTAGCAGTGTCCGCGTTCCCTGCAGGAACACGAATGTCACCGGCCGCCCTGCCCTTGCCCGCAACAGGTCGCGGTAGGACCGTTTCAGCGCGGAGCAGGAGATGATGGTGCGCGCATCGCCGAGCTCGGTGCCAAGCACGTTCAGCCAGGGCCAGCGGTCGGCATCGTCAAGCGGAATGCCATGTCGCATCTTCTCGACATTGGCGACCGGGTGACGGCTGTCGCCTTCGATGAAGCGGCAGCCAAGCGTGGATGCAAGCCGTTCGCCGACGGATGTCTTACCGCAACCGCAGACACCCATCACCACGATCGGACCGTTACTGCTTGTCGTCTCAAAGGGACGTGGTGATGCCACCGTCGACATAAAGCGTGTGTCCATTCACGAAAGAGGAAGCCTTGCCTGAGAGAAACACCGCGGCACCGACCAGTTCATCGACATTGCCCCAGCGGGCTGCTGGCGTGCGTTTTTCGAGCCAGGCTGAAAATTCCTCGCTGTCGACCAGCGCTTGGTTGAGCGGGGTTTTGAAGTAACCGGGTGCAATCGCATTCACCTGCAGGCCATGCTTGGCCCAGTCGGTGCACATGCCACGCGTGAGGTTTTTCACTGCTCCCTTGGTTGCCGTGTACGGCGCAATGCCGGGACGGGCCAGCTCGCTCTGGACGGAGGCGATGTTGATGATCTTTCCCTTACCGCGTCCGATCATGTGGCGCGCAACGGCCTGCCCGACGTAAAATACGCTGGAGATATTGGTTTTCAGCAGTTGCTCCCACCGGTCTGCCGGAAAATCCTCCAGCGGTGTGCGGAATTGCATACCGGCATTGTTGATGAGGATATCGATGGGGCCGATGTTCTGCTCGATCGCCTCAACACCCTGCTTGACCGCTTCTCCATCAGTCACGTCAAAATCTGCTGTTTCGACCGACACGCCCGTTTCAGCTTTCAGCGATGCCGCGGCTTCCGCAAGCCGCACCTTAACGCGACCATTGAGAATGACGGACGCACCGTGGTCGATGAGGCCTTTGGCAAGCGCCAGCCCGATGCCCTGCGATGAGCCCGTGATCAGGGCACGTGAACCGGAAAGATCAAAAAGTGGAAAAGTCATCGGAACCTCGTTCCTTGATCCAAGGAATATCAACATGCTTCAAGGGAGAACGGCGTGGAGAGCTTTTGCGCCGTTCAGGTGCTCGAATTCGAAAAGCCTCATGCGTTTTCGGTCGCCCTGTCGAAATCAGATATCGACGACAAGACCTTTAGCCTTCAAAACAGGCTCCAGATTGCTGACTTCAATAACGGATTTGCCCTGCTTGTAGGCTTCGATATAGCCCGCCTCGGCATCTTCACGGATCTGGGACAGTCGAGCCGATTCCCGCGCATCTTCACGCCGCACGACGACCAGACCATCCGCATCGCCAACGATGATGTCGCCTGGATTGATGATCTCGCCGCCGACGATGATGCTGTCGTTCACGGCCGCAATCGTTTCTTTCACCGTGCCCTTGATGCAGACGCTTAGCGAAAATACGGGGAAACCAAGTTCTCTGAGTTGTAGCGTGTCGCGCACGCCGGTGTCGGTCACCAGACCGCCGATGCCTTTTGCGAGGCAGGCATTGGCCAGAACGTCACCGAAAGAACCCGCTTCTTCATATTCGCCCGCGGACACGACGATGATGTCGCCCGGCTTTGCGTAGTTGATGGCGAGCTGCAACATGATGTTGTCGCGCGGCGCACATTTGACGGTAAATGCCGGGCCGCACAGCTTCATGCGGTAGTCGACCGGCTTGAGGCGAGAGGAAAGTGCGCCTTTGCGGCCCTGCGCCTCATGAATGGTGGCGGGCGAGAACTTCGAAAGAGCTTCAATGTCTGCCTTGCTTGGCCGTTCGGCAATATCTTTAATGTGGATCATAAAAACCTCCCACGGTAAGATTGGCGGCGGAAACGTCCCGCCGCTTACGTTTGATTTTTCATGTGCTGGATCGTGTCTGGCGACAGGATCAGGGGATCGGGTCGAACTTCAGCTCAGAAAGCGGAACAACCTTGTCGGTGCGGGTCATCTTGTACTCAGTGTTTGGGCCAAGCCACTTGTCCCAGATCTTGTTGATCTCACCGTCAGCGTCGAGCTTGCGAAGCACTTCGTTGATCTTCGCCGTCAGCTTCGAATTGTCCTTTGCCATACCGATGCCGATTGGCTGGTAAAGCATCGGCTCCTCGATCATGCGCATTGGCTTGCCCTTGGTCTTGGATTCATTGACGAACTTAGTCGTCGTCATGGTATTGGCCACCATGCCGCGCGCCTTACCCTGCTGAACTGCGAGGTAAGCGGATGCCGTGTCCTGGAAGGTCAAAGGCTCGGACTTGTTGAGCTTGATCGACATTTCAGAGGTCGAGCCCTTGGTGGACGCCACGCGCTGGCCTTCATAATCGGCCTTCTTCTTTCCGGCATCGTCAACCGGCACGATCAGCATTTCCTTGGCGAGATAGTACGGGTCGCTGAACTGGATCTGTTCGGCGCGGCTCTGGGTATAAGCGAGGTTGGCGACGGTGATATCGACGCGGCCGAGCTTGACTTCCGGCACGCGGGCCTCGACCGAAACCGGCTTGATTTCAGCCTTAACACCCAGTTCCTTGGCGATGGCATTGCAAAGATCGACGTCGAAACCGGCCATTTCGCGCGTCTTCGGATCGGGCGCGGCAAAAGGAACGACGTCTGCGAAAGTCGCGCAACGCAGCACCTTGTTGTTCATGATCGTGTCCAGCTGATCGGCAGCCGCTGGTGAAGCAAGCGCCGTACCGGCGAGGATGGCCGTCAGGGTAAGGGATTTCCAGTTCATTCTCGTTCTCCTCTTATTGATTGATTTATCAGTGGCGCAGATCGGCAAGGAACCGCTGCGCACGCGGATGGCGGGGTGTGTTGAAAAACTCTTCTGGCGTAGCTTTTTCAAGAATTTCACCGGCATCGATGAACCAGATGCGGTCAGCGACTTCGCGGGCAAAGCCCATCTCATGCGTCACGCACAGCATGGTCATGCCTTCGGCAGCCAGACCTTTCATGACGGAAAGCACTTCACCGACCATTTCCGGATCGAGCGCACTCGTCGGCTCATCGAACAGCATGACGGGCGGCTCCATGGCGAGCGCGCGGGCAATCGCCACACGCTGCTGCTGACCGCCGGACAGCTGGCCGGGATAAGCGCCCGCCTTGTCCGAAAGGCCAACTCTTTCGAGCAGCTTCAACGCCTTGTCACGGGCGACATCAGGTGCCACGCCCTTGACGCGGATCGGCGAAATCGTAACGTTTTCAAGGACCGAGAGATGCGGGAACAGGTTGAAGCTCTGGAACACGAAACCCACGCGGCTGCGCAGCAGGTTGAGTTCCTTCGTCTTCGTAGCAGCATGGATATCCTGACCATCCAGCGTGATCGAGCCGCTGTTGATCTCTTCGAGACGATTGACGGTGCGGATCAGCGTGGATTTACCGGAACCGGAGGGACCGCAAATGACCACCACCTCGCCGCGGGCAACTTCGGCATCGACATTCTTCAAAACCTCGTAGTCGCCATAGCTCTTGCAGACATTCGAGATGCGGATCGTCTGGTCAGTCGATGGTACTGTCATGGCTGCTCCGTTATGATTTTGGCCTGCGTCATCACCGCCTGTTGCGGACGGCTCACGACCCCGGCGCGGCGCTTGGCAATACGGCGCTCTAAAGTGTTTGCGAGATAGGTCAGGCTCCAGCAGATGGCGTAATAGACGATCGCCAGGATGAGGAAGACCTGGAATGGCTGCGTCAGAAGCTGATTGTTCACCTGGCTCGCTGCAAAGGTCAGGTCAGGCACGTTGATGACGTAACCGAGCGTGGTGTCCTTGATCGTCGCCACAAAGGTCGAGATCATGCTCGGGATCATGTTGTAGAGCGCCTGCGGCAGGATGATGAAGCGCATCGCTCCCATATAGCTATGGCCGAGCGCCCTCGCCGCATCCATCTGCCCTGCCCCTAGGGCCACGATACCGGCTCTGACGACCTCGCTGAGAAACGCGCCCTGATAAACGACCAGCGTCACCAGCATGATCGCGAAGCTCGGCACGTCCGCACCGGTCCAGAGCGGAATAAGGAAGTAGCTCCACAGAATCAGCATCAGCAGCGGTACGCCACGAGTAACATAGACCAATGCCGTCACCGGCCAGCGAAGCGCGCGCCATTTCGAAAGCCGCGCCAGCGCCATGAGGATGCTGACCGGAAATGCAAATGCAATGGCGAGTGCGGAGAGTATGATCGTATTCGCCAGACCGCCCAGCGGGCCGTTCGGATACTGACCGATCAGAAGCAGCAGCCAGTAATCGTGAACGATGGTCATCATCTCACCGATCATGCGCGTGCCCTCCATGCCGGATCGAGGCGCATCGAAAGATAGGCACCCACTGCCATGATCAGCAGCGAAATGACGAGGTAGAGCACCGTTCCAACCAGATAGATTTCGAAGGTCTGGAAGCTGAGGTTCTCGATTTCCTTGACTGCGTGGGTAAGTTCCGACGCGCCGATTACGAGTGCAAGGCTGCTGTTCTTGAACAGCGAGACACTGTGGTTGATCAGCGGTGGCAGCGCGTTCCGCACACCCTGCGGCATGATGATGAAGCGCATGGAAGAGAGATAACCATGGCCGAGCGCCTTGGCCGCTTCCATCTGCCCCGGACTGACCGAACGCAGACCAGAGCGCAAATCCTCACTGAAATAGGCCGCCTGGCAGAGCCCGAGACCTACCACGGCAAAAATCGCCTCGGCATTATGATCGATCAACCAGCCGGAGAGACCGGACGGCAGAAGCGTGAAGATACCGAAATACCACAGCATCAATTGTACCAGCGTCGGCACATTACGGTGATAAGAGACATAGGCTGCGACGATGCGATCCCCGAAACGGAATGGCGAGAACCGGATGCAGAGAAGGATCAGTGCCAGCGTCATGGCAAGCGTCCACGAGCCGAAGAAGATGATGAAGGTCATCTGAAGGCCGTGAACCAGCATCCCGATATATTCGGGATTGCTGAGGATCGCTGAAAGATCGAAGCCGCTCACGGCTTTTGCTCCTTCGCCGCTTCAGCTGCCAAGACGTCCTGAGGCTTGGTCGTTTGCAGTCCGCCCATTACCTGCAAGGTCGGCGTGATTTCCATATGGCCGATATTGACGGCGACGGGTGCGGCGATGGCAAAAGCAATCGCATCGGCGATGTCTTCAGCCTTCGGCAGTTCGAAACCGTCGATGAAACGCTCGCGTATGCTCGGATCGTTGCCGTGGACGTGGTTGAAAATGTCCGTAGCGACGCGACCAGGGCAAATCTCGGTGACACGGACGCGCTTGCCGAATGCGTCGATCCGCAGCTGGTTCGACAGCATGGCGACGCCTGCCTTGACGGCGTGATAGGTGGAATTACCGCCGAAATTATAGTTTCCGGCAATAGAGGAAATGTTGATGACGTGACCGCGATCACGCTCCACCATGCCCGGCACGACAAGGCGGCAGATATGCAGCACGGCACGAAGATTCACATCAACGAGGAGATCGATGTCTTCCGCATCCGCCTGAAGAAACTTTTTCGGTCTGTCGACACCTGCGTTGTTTACCAGAATGTCGAACTGCACCTTGTCGGCAAGCTCGGTCAAAGCTGCGCGGTCCGTCACGTCGATGGCGTGCGAGATGCAGCCGGTGCGATTGGCCAGATCGTTCAACGCATCTGCATTGCGAGCGATGGCATGGACTTCGATATTTTCGCGGCGGAGCCGCTCTACGACTGCGGCGCCGATACCGGATGAAGCACCGGTGACCAATGCGGTCTTGTAATCGGAGAATGGCATTCTGATCCCCTTTTTTGTTGTCGTGAACATTAGCGAAGCTTTGTTGCCTTGCCTAAGACCGATTACTTTTGAGGTAATAAGTAAGTTTTATGGAGCGCCGCAAAAGGCGTCTTTGCCTGCATGGAACGGGCCAATCCTCATGATTGCCTTGACCATGAGCGGCGCTCCGCGTTGCAAAAGAGGCGATAGGCTGTAAGCTATCGGCAACCGCAAATACTTTCGCATCAGCATGGACATCAGACGCTTAAAATCATTCATCGTCATCGTGGACAGCGGTAGCATAACGCGCGCTGCCGACATTCTTCATCTCGCGCAACCGGCGCTTAGCCAGCAGCTCGCTGCACTGGAAGAGCACTTTGGGCAGAAGCTGCTCATCCGCAGTCAGCAGGGCGTAACGATGACGGACGCGGGCCACGCCGTTTATCGCCATGCGCAAATCATCCTTCGGCAAATGGAACAGGCGCAGATGGACGCGTCGGCAGCGGGAAATTCGATTGCTGGCCGGGTATCCGTTGGTCTGGTGCCGTTCAGTAGTGCTGCCACTCTATCAGTCGATCTCCTTGCGGAAACACGCAAGCGTCATCCCGGCATCCTCATTCATCTGACCGAAAGCGTCGGGCAGACCTACAGCCAGATGATCATGAACGGCCGGCTGGAACTGGCATTGATACACGGCGTCGGCCCCATTAAGGGGGTGCGTTTCGAGCCGCTGCTGAGCGAAGAATTCTATCTCGTCGCGCACCGCGATTTCGCGATCGAATCGGACACGAAGCCGATGCCTATTGCCGCACTGGATGGCGTGCCGATGCTGATGCCACCTGCCTACAACTTCGTGCGTCGTGCCGTGGACGTGGCGTTTACCCGAAGCCGGGTCAACCTCAAGGTCGTGGCGGAAGTGGAAATCGTCAGAACGCTGGCCCGCGCTGTCGCAAGTGGGCTCGGAGCGACAATCATGCCGAAGGCGATTGCCGACCGGATCGTTTCGGAAACCAGCGAACCTCTGGTCTGCCGTCTGCTCTCTCCCCGGATCGAGGAAACTCTGTCACTCTGCACGTCCGATCAGAACTCGCTGTCTGAACCGGCTTTTGCCGTGAAGGATATTCTCGTTGAACTGACCGAGAACTTGAAGCTTTAACGAAGTTCACTGGCCCGGTTACCAAGCCAGTGAACGTTTCTTCAATCAACGCATGTCCTTGCAGAACTGCGCAATGCGGGCGCAACCCTCGTTCAGCATTTCCATGCTCGTGGCGTAAGAAATACGGAAATAGGGGCTCATGCCGTAAGCTGCTCCCTGCACGGTGGCGACGTGATGCTCATCTACCAGCGCCATGACGAAATCAACGTCACCTTCGATCTTGCGCCCGCCCTTCGTTGTCTTGCCAATGAGGCCGGACATGTTCGGGTAGAGATAGAACGCGCCTTCCGGCTTGTGACAGCGCAGGCCGTCGATTTCGGCAAGCTTTCCCAAAACGAAATCACGGCGTTCGCGGTAGATCGCGGCGCGCTCCTTCAGCAAATCCTGCGGTCCATCCAGTGCCGCGATCGCTGCAGCCTGAGAAACGGTGGCAATGCCGCCGCTGTTCTGGCCGTTCACGTTGCTGATGGCGGCGATTAGTTCCTTCGAACCGCTGGCGCAATAACCTAGACGCCAGCCGGTCATCGCATAGGCTTTCGACACGCCGTTCATCGTCAGGACACGGTCGTAAAGCCGTGGCTCGACATCGGCGATCGTGCCGAATTCGAATCCATCGTAAACCAGATGCTCATAAATATCGTCCGTCAGTATCCAGACATGCGGATGTCGCAGCATCACTTCTGCAATCGCCGTCATCTCGACGCGCGAGCAGGCGGCACCGGTCGGATTGTTCGGGAAGTTCAGGAAAAGCCATTTCGTGCGGGGTGTTATCGCTGCTTCCAGATCTTCCGGACGAAGCTTGAAACCCGTCTGTTCGAAACAAGGAACGGCGACGGGAACACCTCCGGCGAATTTGACGATATCCGCATAGCTGACCCATGACGGGGTCGGAATGACCACCTCATCGCCAGGGTTACAGGTGGCCAGCATGGCATTGAAAATCACCTGTTTGCCGCCACCCGATACGATGATCTGGCTGGCATCATAGGTCAGATTGTTGTCACGCTTGAATTTTCTGGCAATCGCCGCCTTGATTGCGGGCGTGCCATCCATCGGCGGGTACTTGGTCTGTCCGCCAAGAGCAGCCTCATGTGCGGCCTCTATGGCATGTGCAGGTGTCGGGAAATCCGGCTCGCCCGAGGAAAGACTGACAACCTTGATCCCTTGGCCTGCCAGCTCTCTGGCACGCTGGGTCATGGCGGCTGAAGCAGAAATCGAGACGTTCTTCAATCGATCGGCGGTGGAGGACATTGGCGTAATCTTTCAGTGAGATGGACAAACAGGGCCGAACAGCGGCCGTTAAGAGGCAAGTTCGGAAGCAGGCGCGAGCGTTGCGCCCGAAGAGATGATTTCGCTGCGAACGATAGATGCGAGTTCCAGTGACCCGGGCGTATCGCTGTGGACGAGGATCGACCTGGCAGGCATAGAAATAATGGTGCCATCGATGGCCTCGACCGTTCCTTGCGTGAGGAAGCGGCGGACGCGGGCGCGCACCGATGGCTCGTCCTTGACCAAGGCCCCCGGAAGGCCTCGCGCAACGAGGCTGCCCTTTACATCATAGGCACGGTCGGCCAGAAACAGCGCCAGCGTTTTCAGCCCGGCGCGCTTTGCCGCTCTTTCTATCTCGCTTTCCGGCGTTACGAAGACGACCAGCTTGGGATCGACTGCGGAAATGGCGTTCATCATCATGTCGGCAAGGGCGGGATCGCGATTGACCATGTTTCCCATCGCCGCGTGGAAGCTGAAATGGCCGACGTCCATGCCTTCGCTTCTGGCAATCGCAATCAGAGCGCCGAGTTGGTAGAGCATCTGCTGGCGCAGCTCATCCGGTTGAAACGGTAGCTCGCGGCGACCGAAACTCGAGCGATCCGGCAGGCCGGGATGGGCACCGATGCCGACGCCGTTCTGTTTGGCGAGACGCACCATGCGCGCCATCGTATCCGGGTCGCCCCCATGGAACCCGCAGGCTATATTGGCCGAGGAGACAAGCTTCATCATCGCTTCGTCGTCGCACAGTCGATATAGGCCGAAGCCCTCGCCCATGTCAGAATTGAGATCGATCTTCATAACGTCCTCCCTCTCCCTCAGGCCATTGCAATCAGAGCGCGTTTAACCATCGGTACGGTTTGCCGGATATCTTCGACATAGCGCGCGACCGCCTGCTCCACCCGCCGTGCCTCCTCATGGGTCGACCTGACGAACTTGATCTTGCCGCCCGCGCGCGCCTGACCTAGCCGCCAGAGATCGGCCTCGATCACGCCTGCGATCTTCGGATAGCCGCCCGCCGTATTTGCATCGCTCATCTGGATGATCGGCTCGCCGCCCGGCGGAACCTGCACCACGCCCGGAACCACACCGTGAGAGCGCATTTCGATGGTCTCGGTCGGCTTGATCGGATCGCCGGAGAGCCGGTAACCGGTTCGGTCGCTGCGTGAGGAAATCTTCCAGGTCTGGGCCCAAAACGCTTCGCCATCATCGCTGAAAAGGTGATGTTCGCCGGCCGAGATGGCGCGAACCAGCAAAACGCCATCGACAATGGGCGGGAAAAGATCGGCTAAAGCACGGGATGGCTCGACCGCGGCGAGACCATTCGAAGGCGGCGGTGCCGGATCAGCAACCTCGCCGATTTCCAGCCTGTCGCCGTTAGCCAGAGGCCGTCCTTCGTGGCCGCCGAAATTGCCACGCAGCGCGGTGCTTCGCGATCCCATCAGCACCGGTACATCCAGGCCGCCAGCTACAGCAATGTATGAGCGCGCGAGTGTAGGTGGTTGATACAGTTCCAGAACGGCGCCCTCTTTTGCAAGATGCGCGCACCATGGCAACAGTGGATTGCCATCCAGTAGGGGGACGTTGTCTGCGCCTGCTGTAGCGAACACGGCGGAGGCAGAAAACCGCAGTTTGAAGGGAAATGTCTGGACCTCAATGACCGCAGCGTCGATAGCGTTTCCGAGCAAAGCGTTGCCAACGTGAACCGCAAGTGGGTCCATTGCGCCACCAGCAGTGACGCCGATATCGCGAAAGCCGGGACGCCCCAGATCCTGCACGGTATTGAACGGGCCGGTTTCGATGATTTCGATCATAGCTCTATCCTTGCAGGAATGAAGCGAACCGTATCTCCGGGCGCTAGCAGTGCAGGTCGGGAGGCGGCAGGATCGAACATTTGCAAATCCGCGTAACCAATTGAATTCCAACCGTTAGGGCCGGTCAGCATGGCAACACCCGTCTGCATCCCACCGATGGTTACACAGCCCTTTTCCATCTTGATCGACGGCACCGTTTTTCGCGGCATGTAAATGCGCTGATCCAGCCCGTGTAGGTAACCGAAGCCCGGCGCGCTGCCGAGCGCAAAGACGCGGTAAGTCGCTTCATAATGGATGCGCACCACCTCACGGTCGCTCAGGTCTGCGAAATCGCAGAGCGTCGCAAGGTCCGTCGCGTACTCTCCGCCGTAGTGAACGGGTATCTCTACGGTTTTTCCCGCAAGATCGAGGCTGGTGGCGCTGTCCCATGCTTCGAGCAACCGGGCGACGACGGCTTCCGGGTTCTCGGGCGTTTCCTTCAGGATCGTCAGAATATTGGTCATGCCGGGAATGACTTCCGCGACCTCCGGCCATACGCCCACAGTTTGCGACAAAGCCCAGATCCAGCGCTGGGCTGGCAGATCGAATTCGCCAGGTGCTTCCAGCAGAAACGACCGCGAGCCGATGAACGACACGCGTGCCTGTCCCTTGACTGCTGGCTGAATGTCATGCCGGAACGGGAGAATGCTTTGAGTGGCAATCATGAGTGAAGCTCGATTTCGAACAGAGGATCACCGAAACCGACCAGTGCATCCTGCTCGGCAAGCTGACCGGTCAGCAAACCGGCGCGACCGGCAATGACGGGAACGAGAACATGGCCGATGCGGATGAACCCGACCACAGTGTCCGTAGTAACGGGACGCGGGAACGCCTCTCCATCAGCAGGGGGAGCGAGGTGAAAAAGACCGGCTATCGGTGCTTTCACTGTCGTGGCCGACGTTAGTTGGGCGGACATGGCTTTCGAAGATATCACGGCCTTCCCGGATGACGGTACGACCAGCTTTACCCCCGTATCGGGCGTGGTGATCTCCAGCCCCTCGACGCCTGCTGTCGTCAGCATCTCCGTCAAGGCTGCGAGAGTGGCGGGATCGGTAAAATCGAGCCTGCTCATGCCGCTCTCCAAGCTGTAAGCCATTGCTCGAGATAATGAATATCGGTCTCCCCTTCCGCAAACGCAGCGTCCTCGAACAGCGCGCAAAGGAGCGGAAGATTGGTGGAAATACCGTTCACGCGGGTTTCGGCCAGAGCATTGCGCATCCGCGCCATCGCTTCGCCGCGTGTCGGAGCGTGTACGATCAGCTTGGCGATAAGGGAGTCGTAGTAGGGCGAAACGCGATATCCTTTGTGAATGTGCGTATCGATGCGAATGCCCTCTCCCTTAGGCCAGGAAACATCCGTCAACACGCCCGCGGACGGCAGGAATGTATCCGGGTCTTCGGCATTGATGCGGCATTCGAAGGAATGCCCGGTGCAGAGGACGTCTTGCTGTCGAAGCTCAAGATGTTGCCCTTGAGCGGATTTGATCTGCGCCTGAACGATGTCGATTCCGCTCGTCATCTCGGTGACCGGGTGCTCGACTTGTAGGCGCGTATTCATCTCGATGAAATAGAACCTGCCGTCTTCATAAAGGAACTCGAACGTGCCGACACCCCGATAGCCGATCTGCTGGCAGGCCTCGACGCACGCGAGCCCCACGGGTCGAATGATCGCCTCGGAGATACCGGGTGCTGGCGCTTCCTCGACCACCTTCTGGTGACGTCGCTGCATCGAACAATCACGGTGACCGAGCCAGATGGCATTGCCATGCGTATCGCACAGCACCTGTATCTCGATATGGCGTGGACGCTGGAGAAACTTTTCTATGTAGAGAGCGGCAGAACCGAAGGCCTGCCGCGCCTCCTCACGGGTCAACGTAACGGCCTCGCGAAGCGCCGAAGCCTGATGCACCACCCGCATACCACGCCCGCCGCCGCCGCCCGCCGCCTTGATGATGACTGGATACCCGATCTCCTCTGCGATAGACTCAATCGTTTCCAGATTATCGGGAAGCGCCGTGTCAGGGCCGGGAACGCACGGCACGCCCGCCGTGATCATGGTACGCTTGGCGGCAATCTTGTCTCCCATCGTTGCAATCGATTTGGCATCCGGGCCGATGAAAACGAGCCCGGCGTTCTCGATAGCCTCCGAGAAAGCCGCGTTTTCCGAGAGAAAGCCGTAACCAGGGTGAATTGCGCCAGCACCTGTCAAACGCGCCGCCAGCAATATGGCGTCCTTGTTAAGATAGCTTTTCGTCGCGCTTGCGGGGCCGACGCACAGAAACGTGTCGGCAGCCTCACCATACGAAGCCTGCCTGTCGGCCTCGGAACACACCGCGACTATTTTCAAATCCAGTTCTCGGCACGCGCGCTGGATACGTGCGGCAATCTCGCCGCGATTGGCGATAAGGACCGTATCGAAAAGCGGCTCTTTTTCGTTTAAACCGTCCGCCATTACGCAATCTCCGCCAAGAGTTCATTGGCGTCGACTTCTCCACCATCGATGTCCGTCAGGAAAGTGATGCGCCCGGCGCATGGGGCCGTGATTTTGTTAAACACCTTCATGGCCTCCACGATGAACAGCGTGTCGCCTTCTTCGACGATATCTCCGGCATAAACGAAAGGAGGCTGGCCCGGAGCGGAGGCGCGATGGAGAACGCCGAAAATCGGTGCGCGCACAGCCGTGGAAAGACTGGGGCTCTCGGATGCCTTGAGGTCTGTGTCACTTGATATCTCGGGGTCCGCATCAACGGTCGCAGCTACACCATCATTTGCGCTCCGAAAAATTCGAACGGTCACGTCTTTGCGGGTAACCGTCAGTTCGGAGACATTTGATCGTCCGACAAAATCGATAAGCGTTTTTATCTTCGACAGGTCCATAAGCATACTCGGCATCGTTGGGAGCCGCCGGGGCGAACTGCTACGCACAGCAGATCAACATCGGCGCCCTTAGACGTAACACGAGCAGCAAAGCGATGGGGTCAGAAGAACTTTTGATGACCCTCTAGCAATCGCAAGGTTTCGATATCACGGTAGACGCTGCGCTTCGACACGCTGAGATCACATGCAAGCTCAATGGCGGTGACGGGTCGCCGTCTTGCGCGCGGCACACTGAGCAACTCAAACAGACGGCTTTTCCCCGACATGTCTGGCTATCGGAGATGTTCGTTAGAGATAAGCGTGCCCTCTGCCCGCACCGGATGCCACATCAAATCGTGGCGGACAGTCTGGCAGTTCACGAACGGGGCTTTATTTCTTGAAAAAGCGCTTCGCTAATCAGCCCAGACTATTGCCCGCCGCCTTTAGATGTCTTGCAGCCAGTTCCAGGCCATGGTCTTCAGCCAAGTCTTGGAGCATGCGACAGAGCTCCTTGATGTGCTCCCGCGCGGAGTTAACGGCGACAGTCGGGACAGTCGTGACGAAGCCTGCATAATGTGTGGGAGTTCCGTCAAGATCTCGGATGCAGCGACCAAAGGCTGAAACCGCTATCTTCTTGCCGTTGCGATGAGACACGACATACTTCTGCGCGTAAAAGGCGCCGGTTGTGATGGCCTCATGAACCGCTTTTGCAAGACGGGGCCGGTCTTCGTCCGAGATCCGAGACAAAATGAGATCGATCGGCACGCCTTTTGAAAGTTCATCCTGATCGATATCGAACAAGGTCGCCATGACATGATCGCCACAGTTTCGGTCCTGTTCAAGATCCCATGTGAAAAATCCGACACTGTCGGACACCAATGATATGCTCCAATCGTCGATAAGGTTTGGACTGCTTGCCTGCATTCAACACCCCCTTCATGCCGCTTGCCCTGGCGGCAGAATAAATCACCGGGAACGTCGATGGAAGCGTTGGACGAAACTCAATCACAGGATGTTTACATGTCTCATCTCAGGAAGAGGCATTGGGCATCCCGCACTTGCCAATTTTTATTGTATGTATCCTTTCAAACTTGCACGTCACGTCGATATGGCTCAAAAGCTGATCGGCAACG
The DNA here is from genome assembly GCF_005145045.1 of Agrobacterium larrymoorei. Lineage (NCBI taxonomy): Bacteria > Pseudomonadati > Pseudomonadota > Alphaproteobacteria > Hyphomicrobiales > Rhizobiaceae > Agrobacterium > Agrobacterium larrymoorei. Next base: position 115,214 of record NZ_CP039693.1, on the reverse strand, counting down.
ACAGGAGCTGCAGATACAGATGGCAAACGGTACAGTAAAATTCTTCGCGCAGGACAAGGGCTTTGGCTTCATCACGCCTGATGATGGCGGTCAGGACGTCTTCGTTCACGTTTCCGCCCTTGGTTACGGCGGTGCGCTGCGTGAAGGCGACAAGGTCAGCTACGATGTTGGCCAGGATCGCAAGACCGGCAAGTCCAAAGCCGAGAACGTTCAGGTTCTCTAATCGCCAGCTGGCTCAATGGGGCAGATCACAATAACGCCCTGCTTGGATATTGACGACGTAAACTCTTTCTCGCGAGGGCTCTGTGTGGGCCCTTGCAGATCTCAGCCAAATTCGACCATTAAACATTGCGAGTTCAAGCGCGCAAATTGATCCTCGTGCCGCTGTCGAGAACGATGTGCAGATCGCGGATCATCGTTGCGGCAGTGATCATTGCCGCTTTGACCTGATCATCGCTTCGCCAGCCACGCTCGATTGCCAGTGCCGTTGTGTGAAGCTCGACAACCGCGTCGCGGCCCGGACCTCTGGGTATGCCGATCTGATCACGAAGATCGCGGATCGTCGCGACAGCGCGCTCCAGCATCCTGCGCTTCTGATAGGCGTCAAGCTGCTCGATCCGGTTGGCATCGCGGACAAGCTCGCCGATAAAATCTGTTGCCGTGCTCATCACCGCAATCTGGCTCTGTTTGATCGTGAGTCAATTGCCGACCCATTGCCAACCACTGCACAGATGACGTTCTTGTTGCGCTCGTGTCTTTGCGGAGACATGGGCGCCAATCAAAGCGACGGCAATCAATCTCTGGCATTCCCTCGCACTGCGTGCGCAGGCCTTGCGCTCTCTACGGCCCTCGTTGGTAAGAGCGTTCGCTCCAGGCCTGACTGGAGAGCGAACCGCACCAGATGAGGTCGGAACGATCGTTAAAGGCAGATCGAGACGGGTTCGTTGCGACCCTATTCCTCGACGGTATCTGGATCGATCGGTTCGATCGGCTCCTGACACAGGCCCATCGCCTGTTCTGCCAGCGCCGATAGTCGCTGTGCGATCTCGCCCAGATCCAGATCGTTGGCGTGTTCAGCTGTGTCGCTCATTCGAAAGTGTCCCGCATTGTCCCGCGCCTACAAACGGTATTGAGCTCCAGACGTTCCGCAAGCTACTTAGAAAATAACACCGGTCAGGCAAAGCGAACCACTGGCTGGTGGTTCCTCAGATCGTTTTCGCCATTAGCGCGTCAAGCTGCCGTACCGAAGTCTTCGCGACCGGCGGATGAAAAAGAACCAAGGACGACGGCTCACGGGTCAGACGCGGCTGCACAATCTGCTTCAGCATTATGCGCAGATGCGGCCAGGGATCGGCTTCCTGTTGTAGACCAGGATCCTTCATCACAAGCAGGCAATGGAGCTTGGCCGCAATTTCGATGAGGTGGTACGGCTGCATGACGAGCAACACCCGCCCGGCAATTCCCTCCAGGCTTTTGCTATGCTCTTCCGACAGAAGTGCTGCGGTGTAGCCGATCCGCTGATTGGCCTTTTGCCATTGCCGCTGACGCTGGCGCAAAAGCGCCCTCGCCTTTGCCACCTCGCCTGCTCCGATCGTTTCTCTCAGTGCAGTGATCTCTTTCAAGGAGCGGACAATCCGAGGCGCCCCCTCCCCGACAACTTCAATCCTCACCTCGCTATGCAGACCAACTTCGTCACGCATTTGCCGTTCACGCTTCTTGCGCACCGCTGTGGCATGCAGGCGCTTCTGATGCAGGTTCCACCAGTTGGGCCAAAGCTCGCTGACACGCGTGGGTCCGGCAACAGTGCGTCGTGGGATTTCAGCAAGGCGCTCCTCCAGAACACGCGCCGCAACCGACAGAAGATTACGGCGAGTGATCACGTGCGGCATTTTTTTCGACGCATCACCCCTCGATCGCTTCTTTCCGCACGAAATTGTAGGCAAAGTTCTGCTATTCTCAGAATCAGCCATGATCTAAGCTCCAGACAGCTAGGTTGTGGTTAGGTCGAGGCTGGTGTTCCAGCACTACCTCGACCGCACTCATTAGAATTTGGGCGAGTGTCGCCCCACTCATAGATTATGTCAAGGTTTTAATGTTGCCAACTGCTGATCAAATACGAATGGCGAGAGCTGCTTTAAAATGGGGGGTTCGGGATCTCGCATATCGGGCGAAAATTACACCAGCGACGATAACACGTATTGAAGCCGGCAAGCCAAGCTATGCTACTACACTCGAAGCCATTCGCCTTGCTTTTGAACAGGCCGGTCTGGAGTTCATTCCAGAAAACGGTGGCGGCGTAGGTGTCCGCTTCTCGAAGCCACAGGACACAACTGAGTAGATTCCAGATAATCGAATTTCGCTGGCGTTGCTCGGGACTAATCAGTCAACCGCAACATCCTGCATCGACAGCAAGGAGGTGATCCGACGGACATCGTCACTGGGCTTAAAACGCTCAAGTAGGTTTCGTTCGGTGGAGCGAGCCCTGCTCCAAGATTCGGATCGCTTGAAGCACGCCGGGATGTGTGGACGTGCGTCCCCGCCATAAAGGCAATGACTGTAGAGATATCCGAGAAAATCCGACCTTTCCAAGCTTGATGGCCCGGTCGAGAATGGCGACGAGCGGGGCTTAGAAGTTTTTCCTCGGCGACCTCGGCGAGAAGATGGAGCACCGTCGAAAATGCCGAGGGTGCGATAGCAAGACCGTGATCGCGCTACTCGTCGCGTGGCTGACCTTTGTTTTTCTGGAGCTTTGGCTTCGCGCACCCGCCAAAGTGGTTTTTACATCTTTCGTTGTCTGTGCTGCCCTGATCGCCTGCGCGTTTTGTCTCGTTTTTGATATGGACATTCCCTCCTGCAGTGCGACCCAAGTTTCGCTCGTTCGCTGAGACGTGCGTTGGCTGAACTGACGTTGTGACAATTGAGGCAACGAGTTTGTGACGACCATCCAAGGCCGTTCAACATCATCGGATGATATCACGACCTTTTATAAGTTGACGTGACGCGGAGCCGCTGCGTCCAGGAGGCTGGCGTGATGTTGGGACAGGTGTCGACTGGTACGTCGGAGCATTCCTATTACGTTAAGCCCAACCTCCATCGATGTAGAATCAAAACAAGCATGAGACTCATGGCAACCTACAAGTTGTCCTTACGGACTTGAGAGGGAGTGACGCCAAACGCCCTTTTGAAACTATGCGTGAAGGCACTCTGCGACGCAAAACCCCATTTTTCAGCGATTTTCTTTGCGGAGATATCCCTGTTCTGATCGAGGTCATCGCGAGCTTTTTTCAGCCGCAGAGCACGCTGATACTCGCTGATCGTTTGTCCGACAGAAAGCAAGAAAGAGTATTGCAGCGAACGGACACTAACAGCGCTCAAGCCGGCTAGAAATTCGGGCGAGCTCCTGTCCTCTGGATGTGCGTGGATGTAATCGATCGCTCGGCGCACCTGTCGCGGCGCGATCAAGGGCAACGGCGCCTTCAGCGTCTGGGTATAGTTGTTCGGATAGTTTAGAAGGAAACTATCTAGGACCAAATGTCCAACAGCTGAAGAGCGTGCGTTCAGCGATCCGGCGAGTTGTTGAAAGAGTGAATTGTTGAAGACCGCCACAAGAGCCGAAAGTCCTTTAAGGTTTCGCTGGTCCAAGGCACTCTTACTAAATTCGACCGCGTGAACCACCGGCTTATCAAGCAATATTGACATCCGTTTACAGAGAAGATCATCGGAAATGACAACCGTTGAATGTTCACTCTCGTTGAGAACATCAACTTTATCTGCGTGTCGGTAACCAATCACCTGATCGGCAGCAATCGATAACATATCGCTCTTGAAGTGGTAACCGGTCCAGCCCTTGCTGACGAAATTGAAGAGTACGGAATCGAATATTTCGATGGGTTTAACACTATAACTGCCTATTGTTTTCGACCATTCGAAGAAGACTTGATCTAGAATGGCCACATGTCCGCTGACCCCGTAGCTCTTATGCGAACCGATCGGACTTACAGCGACTGGGGCATAGGCGTCACTCAAATATTCCTCAACTTCTCCAATATCCCTGGAGAAAATTTTTAGTTCCTTGTATGGACCGTTCGACATTTCTATCACATCCAAAAACGTGTTAAATTCGGCAAACGCATGTAAAAAGTGTAATGTCTCGACTTTCCTATGTATAGCAATGAGCCCAGTTTTTTCCGAATTAGTCGGACGGGCCTTATTATTTGGCCGATCAACATGTCATATGGAGTTGTTATGCCGATCAGGGTTCCCCAACACGCAAAAGCCACGAAGCACATTGCCGAGGCCGCAGCGGACCACATCTGTTAAGCAAGCCAACACCTCCTATAAAAACGCGCAATAAATATGCACCTTAGAGACACTATTGCACAGTGGAGGCATTTTGCCGGTATGTCCGCATTGATAATCAACGTATATCGACTATGCTAAATTAGTTCAATCGATTTTCTGACTCCCATCTCGGTCCTCCTCGGCCCGTGGACCGAGGCTAATAAAGCCATGTACTATTGGACTACGCCTAGAATAGCTTTGGAGACAACACAGTGAGCAGACGTCTGGATGAGCAATCGATTAATTCTGCCGCGACGCTCTTATCCGCGATTGAGAATCCTAAAAGGCTCGCAATACTCCGGATCCTGGTTGAAGAAGAAATGCCAGTGGGTCATTTGGCGGAAACGGTTGGCCTCAGCCAATCAGCATTATCTCAACACCTTGCCAAACTGCGTAACGCAAATGTTGTGCGGACCCGCCGCGATGCCCAAACGATTTATTATTTCAGCCACTCAGAACCGGTACGGCAAATTCTAGCGGCTCTAGAAGAAATTTTCAGCGAACCCTCACCTAATCTCTCGATCTCCGCCTAAGTGTTGGGATAGCTGGGGTTATCATTTTTTCAGCGCAAACACCGCCCATTAACGTGTCTGTCCTTTATGAAACCGCACTCCAGGTCGTATTTATCCCCCTCAAATGTCGATATTACCGAATTTCCCTGTGCTGGCGCCAAGATCTTATTGCGCTCGTCGGCCCGGCGCTTCGTTTGTAGGACAACGTTCTACCTACGTCGAATGATCTGGAGAGAATGTAGTTCCAGAGCGCAGTCAGACGAACTGCACCGTTTGATACTTTCTCACCTCATCTCGGCGTTTCCCACGTCGTCTCAAGAGTTTGATATCCATGCACCGGCCACGTGACAAAAAGCGATGAGACGAAATCCTCGTTTCGCGGACAGTCTCTTGCCTTGAGCGAGAGAGAACTCAACAGCGTCTTTTAATCCTCTATTCATGATCTTTTAATGAAGCAGCCACGTCTGTCTCAGACAACCGCATCATTCTCTTTCTGTCGCTCGATTGAGCAAGCAAACAGGAGAAAGACATGCATTTGATAGCAATAGCCATGGCCGTCACGGGGACGGCTCTGCTGCTGACCGCGGGTGGAGCAGCTGCTGTAGAAGTTCACAACGGATCGATCAGTCAGGACGAAGTTCTAAAGATGCAAAAGAACTGGGGCGACGCGCTCGTCGCTATTTCCAAGGAGCATGAAGAAAAGGGTCCGGAGGCGGCACGGGTCATGGCGGCGGATGTTATCGACTCAGCCTATGGCTACAGGCTTGGTCCGGTTCTCTTCAAACCGACGCTGACGCAGGAGCCTCAGACATTCAGAACGGACCGGGAGGGTGCGCTTGCCTATTTCGTCGGACAGAATGCCAAATACCCTGCCGATACCGGATTTGCCCTGAAGGGCTGGCGAGAAGTCGAGGTGCAGAATGCAGCGATCCTTCTCGATGGCGAATATGCGACGACTTTGGGAAAAGTGTCCTTCACCGACAAGGACGGGAAAGTGACGACCGTCGATAAATCATGGACATTCAAAAAGGACGATGCCGGCGTGATCCGTATCGTCCAGCATCATTCTTCGCTGCCATATCAGACGAAGTAAGCGCGTCTACCCGATGTGCTCCAGACGGTAGCCAATTCCCCGGACGGTCGTGATACAGGAGCGATCGCCCGAGGGCTTGTCGATTTTTGCCCGCAACCGGCGGACATAGACATCCACGACATTCGTCAGCGGGTCTTCCCCGGCGCCCCAGATATTTGCAAGTATCCGTTCGCGGCTGAGTACGCGGCCCGGTGCAGACATGAATAATTCCAGCAAAGCAAGCTCCTTTGCCGTCATGACGATTTCCGTGCCAGCGACGGTGACACGCATGGATTCCCGGTCAAGTTCCAGCATCCCGACTGACAGAACCTTTGCAACGAGGGGTCGCAGATCGATGGGGCGGCGCATCAGCGCCTCGATCCGCGCCAGAAGTTCCTCGAAAGAAAACGGTTTGACCAGATAGTCGTCCGCGCCCATCCGCAATCCCGAAATGCGGTCATTCACCGAGCCCAGCGCCGTCAACATCAGGATCGGGGAGGAGATACCGCTCGCCCTCAGCGTCTGGCAGACATCCGAACCGTTGATGACCGGTAGCATGACATCGAGAAGAATGACGCCGCTCTGCCCGGTGGAGCGCCATTCCTGCCAAAGCTCATGGGCGCGCTCTATGCCACTCGGGCCGTCGCGGGCGATCGTCACCCCGTATCCTTCCGCGCGCAGCCCGCGTTCCAGAAAATCCGCCACCCTTGGATCATCTTCTATAATCAGCAGGTTCACTTTCGCCGCTCCATCAAAGCTTCGGGAACAATCTCTGCTCGTTGCAACGGAAGCCGGAGCATCGCTGTGGTGCCCTGGCTGGGCTCGCTGTGCAGCGAGATCGTTCCGTGATGAAGCGAGACGAGGTGACGGGCTATGGAGAGGCCAAGACCTGTGCCTTCCGGGCGGTGCCGCCGCGCGTTTGTGCCGCGAAAATTGCGCTCGAACACATGCGCCATCTCATCGGCTTCGATACCGATGCCATTATCGCGGACGACCAGTTCCCACATGTCGGCACTCGCCCGGCTTCGCACATCTATGGTCGCATCATTAGGCGAATAGCGAATGGCATTATCGAGCAGAATGGCAATGACCTGCCGCAATCGAAGAGCATCTCCGAGGACGATGACTTCGCTATCGTCTGTCTCGGTGACAACGGTCACGTTGCGTTGATTGGCAAGGGCGGTTGCGCTCAACAGGGCTTCTTCAAGCGGACCGGCAATGTCGATCGGCTCCCTGTTCAGCACCAGAGCCTCGTTTTCGCCGCGCGACATCAGCAACAGGTCGTCTATCAGGCTGCCCATCTGCCCAGCCGCATGGCCGATACGCTCAAGCGAAGCACGATAGTCGCCCTCGGTCTTTTGACTGCGAAGCGCGATTTCCGCTTCTCCGCGAATGGCGGTGGTGGGCGTGCGAAGCTCGTGGCTGATATCGGCGAGCAAACTCAAGCGCCGCCCTTCGGAAGCACGCAAGCGCGCTAGCGCATCTTCGAGGGCAGCCGTTCGTTCCTTTACCTGCTGTTCGAGGATGTGCCGCTGGTTTGCCTCCTCGGTTCGTCGCAGCAAAAGCTCCGAGGCCATGCGATTGATGCTTTTGGCAAAGCGTCCGAATTCATCGCTGGTGGTGACCGGTATACGATGTTCCAGCTGGCCAGCCTCGTAAGCCTTTGCTCCTTCCGACATCTGAAGCAGTGGACGGCGGATGGCATTGGCAACGGCATAGGCCAGCCCCATGCCGATCACCGCGATGAAGAACGTGACGAACGCCAGAACACGGTTCAGTCGCAGCAGGGCGATATCTGCATTCTGGCGGGTGAAGGCAAGCTGGGATCGTTCCTTGGAGATGGTGTTGTTGAGAACTTCGCGAAGGTCTCGCCCGGCACCCTGATCGAAGATCGCTTCGATGGAGGCCCAGGCCGAGCGCGCATCTTCCGCGCCGGTGTGAGACCTGATGTCTTCGATGGCAGGTCTCAGCGCAACCACACTGCCGGATATCAATCGCAAGGCCTCGTCGCGCGCATCGTCGTCATCGGTCGGCGCGTTGGCGAGGCTGTCCATCTTACGGGTTTCGCTGCTGATACGCTGGAGCTGCGCAATGGTCGTCGCCATATGGGCGCGTAGCATTTCGCCATCGCCCGGGGCGTGATCGGCACCGATCAACGCACGCAAAGACCATGCACGCAGCCGCTGTTTCGTTGCAGAAAGTTCCAGCATGCCGGAAAGCAGATCGCCAGCATATCGACCGCGAATGACCTGCTGTTCGGCGACGGTGGCAATATGACGATTGAGCAGGCCCTGGGCCATGATCAGCAATGCAAGCAGGGTAAAGGCGGCAATCAGCCGGATGGTGAAGTCGAACTGCTTCATCTTTCCCACTCATTTGGGATTGGTGTACGCAGCGCGCCTGTCATCGATGGACCGTCACCGGCGTTCCGGCACGCACCATCTCGTATAGCTGCTCGACATCCTCCCGATACATGCGGAAGCACCCGCTTGATGCGTTGGTGCCTATGGATGACGGGTCGTTGGTCCCGTGGATGCGAAGCAGGCCATCAGCGAGATAAAGCGCACGCGTTCCAAGCGGGTTGGACGGGCCGGGGCGCACGACTTCAGGAAGCTTCGGATTTTTTCGACGCATCTCAGCCGTTGGCCGCCACTCCGGATGTTCTTTCTTGGAGACGACGCGGGTGGTGCCGAACCACTGCTTGCCCTCCCTGCCAACGGCAATCGGATAGGCAAACTGTTCGCCCGTGGGTGCGGTGTAATAAAGGGTGTGCTCTCCGGTTACGATGAGGATGGAGCCTGTACGACCTTGAGCAGTGGAGCGGCGATCATAGCTTCGATCCTCATCATAGAGCGGTGCACGATCATAGGAGCGGGGCGCTAGCGGCCTCTCATAATACGAGCCGTCATCTTCATAGGGAACGCCCTCCCGGTAATCATAAGGCCCGTCGTAATATGGATCATAATATTGCGCCATGGCCTGGAGCGTCAGAAGCAAGTAGAATGCAGCGCACCACACGATACCCGATTTCATTTTATCTCCATCAGTAACGCTTCCCGTCAAAACCACGATTTGCCGCCAATAATGGCAAGTGTAAGGAGTGCGCACCACCGGTAAATGTTCAGCTTATAAAGCTACGGCAAATCGCTGGGTCGACGCGGTGTCGGCCGAACGAAATTAGCATCCAGACTACTCGTAGCTCGCCGACTTAAGCTTTTGACAAAATCGAACCTTCAACCTTTGAATCTTGATCTGCAAATCACTGGAAGTTCCGGCTTTTCACTTTCAACGTATCGATATGAAGATCGGGCACGAACATGTCTCGCGGCACAACCGGCTTCGGCCTATCCCTCGAGTCCGGCCCACCGCCATGTGCAAATTCGTCCCCTCGCCCGGTCGGCAGCCTGAACTCCGTGCCCCGATCAGCCAGCCCGACGAGGTCGCCTGAGAGATCAAACAGTTGCTGTGCCACGAGATGAACGACCTCCCCTTCCCGCTGGATGCGACCATTGATCGCCATCATCGACGAACCCAGCACGATACGCCTGCGCTTCTCGAATAGCGATGGCCAGACGACAATGTTGGCAGGCCCGGTCTCGTCCTCGATGGTGATGAACATCACACCCTTGGCAGATCCCGGCTTTTGGCGCACGAGCACCAGACCGGCGGTGTAAACCCACCGCCCGTCCCTTGCATTCATCGCGTCCGCACAGGTGATGATGTTACGTTCTGACAGGTCGTTGCGCAGGAAGGCAACTGGATGCTGGCGCAGGGTCAAGCCGGTATGGCTATAGTCCTCGATGACATTGTGGCCTTCGGTCATTTGCCGAAGTGCCACCTCCGGCTCCTGCTGTTCCGCGATAGCCGCCACCTCGCGCTCGGCCGCGGCGGCAAACAAAGGCAAAGGCTCATCGCGCAAAGCCTTGATAGCCCAAAGCGCATCGCGACGTTCGAGTTTCAGCGACGGCAGATACGCATCGGCTTCCGCCAATTGGACAAGAGCCTCCGTTGGCACGCTGGATCGACGCCACATGTCATCGACAGAGACAAACGGGCTGTTCATACGCGCTGTCACGATCCGCGCGGCGTCCGCCACCGCCAGCCCCTTCACTTGCCGAAACCCAAGCCGGACAGCATGACGATCGGTACTCCCAACCTTTTCCAGCGTGCAGTCCCAGCGCGAGCGATTGACACAGACCGGCCGCACCTCGACGCCATGCTTGATTGCATCGCCAACGATCTGGGCAGGAGCGTAAAAACCCATCGGCTGACTGTTGAGAAGTGCTGCACAAAAGACATCTGGATAGTGGCACTTGATGAAATTCGACGCATAGGCAATGAGCGCAAAGGAAGCAGCATGGCTTTCCGGAAAACCGTAGGAGCCAAAACCTTCGAGCTGCGAAAACGTCTTTTCGGCAAACTCTGACGAGTAGCCGTTTTTCACCATGCCGGAGACGAGCTTGTCCTTGAAACGCGAGACACCGCCCGTAAATTTGAAGGTGGCCATCGATTTGCGCAACTGATCTGCCTCGCCACCGGTAAAACCGGCACAGACCATGGCGACGCGCATGGCGCTTTCCTGAAACAAGGGAACACCGAGTGTTTTGCCGAGCACCGCCTCCAGCTCAGGCGTCGGATATTCCACAGGCTCCTTGCCCTCACGCCGGCGAAGATAGGGATGGACCATGTCTCCCTGAATCGGGCCGGGCCGCACGATCGCCACCTGCACGACGAGATCGTAGAAGGTGCGCGGTTTTAACCGCGGCAGCATCGCCATTTGCGCGCGACTTTCGATCTGAAACGTGCCGAGCGTGTCGGCCTTGCGGATCATCGCATAGGTCGCAGCATCCTCCTGACGGAGATTGGACAGATCGATATCCTCGCCCTTGTGCTCGCGAATGAGGTCAAAGGCTTTTGCCATACAGGTTAACATGCCGAGTGCGAGAACATCGACCTTCATGAACCTTAGGGCTTCGACATCATCCTTGTCCCATTCGATGATCTGGCGGTCCTTCATCGTCGCTGGCTCGATGGGAACGAGATCGTCCAGGCGGTCATGGGTGAGGACAAAGCCGCCGGGGTGCTGACCGAGATGGCGTGGTGCCCCCATCAGTTGCTGTGCCAGCTTCAGGGTCAGCGCCAAGCGCCGGTCGCCTGGGTTAAGATTTAGCTCCTTGATGTTTCTGTCGGGCACTTCTTCTGACCAGGACCACATGCCTGATGACAGGGCCTTTATCACGTCCTCTGGCAGGCCAAGCGCCTTGCCGACATCGCGGATCGCGCCCTTGGCCCGGTAGCGTGTGACGGTCGCGCAGAGTGCCGCCTTATCCTTGGTATAGGTCTTGTAGATCCACTGGATGACCTCTTCGCGCCGCTCGTGCTCGAAGTCGACATCGATATCCGGCGGCTCGTCCCGTTCCTGGCTAACGAAACGTTCAAAGAGAAGATCATTGGTCGAGGGATCGATTGAGGTGATGCCGAGGATGTAGCAGACAGCGCTGTTGGCTGCCGATCCCCGGCCCTGACAGAGAATGCCCTGGCTTCTGGCAAAGCGCACAATCGAAAATACCGTCAAAAAGTAGGGGGCGTATTTCATGGTGCGGATGAGATCTAGCTCATGCCGAACGGTTTTGAGGACGTCAGTCGGTAAACCTTCCGGATACCGGTCGGGTGCGCATTGCCAGACATAGTGCTCCAGCGACGCCTGTGCATCCTTGCCGGGCACGATCGCTTCTTCCGGATATTGGTAGGTAAGCTCCTCCAGCGAAAATGTGCAACGACGAACGATCTCCATCGTTCGCGCCAAGGCTTCCGGATATCGCGGAAAGAGCCGCTCCATCTCTTCCGGTGGCTTCAGGTATCGATCGGCGTGTCTTTCGCGCTCGAACCCAACATCATCAATCGTTGTGTTGTGCCGGATGCAGGTGACGATGTCCTGCAATTGCCGCCGACCTGGCTCATGAAACAGCACGTCATTGGTAACGACTGTTTTGACCTTGAACCGGGCGGCCAGGTTGGATAACTCATGCAACCGCATCTGGTCGTTCTGGCGCCTGCGCAGACAGAGCGATACGTAAGCACGATCGCCAAACAGCTGCGCCACTTTTCGAAGCTGCGCGGCACAGGTAGCATCGGGTAGATCCGGCACCAGAACGACGATCATGCCTTCCGCGTAGGCCATGATATCATCCCAGTACAGGATGCAGTTGTTCTTACCGCCGCGCGACTTGCCGAGCGTGATGAGGCGCGTCAATCGCGAATAGGCGGCTCGATCCATGGGATAGACCAGCAGAGACATGTCATCAGCAAGATCTAGACGACATCCAACGACAAGGCGGATGCCCGTTGCACGCGACGCTTCGAGCGCTCGGACAATCCCGGCGAGCGAATTGCGATCAACGACACCGAGTGTTCGTATCCCTAGTAGCTTTGCGGTCTCGAAGAGCTCCTGCGCAGACGAAGCTCCACGCAGAAAAGAAAAATGGGTCGTGACCTGAAGCTCGGCGTAACTCATGCGAAAATCCCATGGCAGAACCAGCGATGCGATCCGGTTTCGGGATCAACACCATCGCCGGAGCGGAACACCCAGAGCCGCTCCCCTGACTCGTCCTCGATCACGAAATAATCGCGCACCGCCTCCATCTCGGCGTCCCGCTGCCACCACTCCCCAAAAATGCGCTCAGGCCCGTCGGCACGTTTGACTTTACGGCGCTTGCCACGCCACAGGATCGAAACCGGTGGGCGGTCTGGCATCAGCGCAATTGCCTCGATCAGCTCTGGATGTGGCAGTAACCGCACTGGCCTACGCCAGTGGCTGACCCATGCTATGGTGATCGGTTCAGCAACCGGGCTGATCCGCTGCACGGAGCGTTCCGGCACATCGGAGGCAACAGGTGCAACACGGTAAACCCGCTGGCCGCGGTTTCCGTAGATGTCGATGAGAGGCGTGACGTCCCTCACCTCTTCCTCAACCAGGTAGGATGCCTTTTGCACGTCCTCCAGTGGCTCGGCCATAACAGCGACCAGAGTGAGCTTCTCGATCCCGAAACCCGGCTCGATCTTTTCCGTCCGATCTCGAAATAGTTTTGTCAGCCACGCCACATCGCGGGCAGGCTTGGCTGTCCCCGCACGGATTGCCTGTCTCGTGCCATCAACCTTCTCAACGATGAGATCGGCGCGGCGTACGCCGAGACCGCGCTTCTGAAGTTTAGCGACCAGTTCAACAACAAGCCGCCCGACATATTTGTCGATTGTCTCTGCCGCTCCGATGGGTTCGGCAAAAGCTTTCGAGACTTCGACCAGTTCCGGAGTACGGATGGGTTCGATCGGGTCGGCGAGGCGTCCAAAGATCTGGTCGAGACGACGCCCGACCTCTGGACCGAAGCGAAGGGTCAGTGGCGCGCGTGGAGTGTTGGCGAGCTCACCGACCGTCTGGAAACCGAGGAGGCGCAGATCGCTCACAATTTTTGCCGGAAGACGCAGAAGCGCAATCGACAGCTTTTCAATGGCGCGGACCGTCTCACCGGGCGGAATGACGATCCTCTCGCGGTTGATCGCGCGGGCACAGGCGTGGGCGGCACCCCAGCTATCAGCAACAGCCACTCGTGCGGTAAGCTTCTTGGCAAGAAACTGGTTGACGATTTTCGTGACCATCGGCAACTCACCGCCCTGAAGATGGTCGGCGCGCTCGGTGTCCATGACGATACCATCGATCCCGTCAACGGCGACGATTGGCGAATAGATCGTCAGCGCCCAGAGTGTGATGCGTTCGAGTGCGGCTCGGTCGGCTTCATCATCTGCGTCGACCAGCATCAGACCGCGAAACAGCGACTGTGCCTTCGCTGCTGCCATGCCGACATGCACGCCTGCCTTTCGGGCGTTGGCGTCCGCAGACGAAACCCACCGCTTCGAACCGCTCTTCGCGATCACGGCGATTGCCTGCTCAGGCGGAATGGACGGATCGCCGCGGCGAATGCGATCCGTCGGCAGATCCGGTAGATAGATCGAGACGACCCTTGTCATCGCACGCCCTCACGAGAAACTCAGCACACTCACCCGCTTTCACGCGCATCAATTCCAGAAACCACTGAGGTCTGCCCATACCCGGTACCGGCAGCTCTTCCGACGGCATAACGCTGACGCGCCATCGGGTGGTCGAGGCCGTCGGCTGGCCGAAATCATTCGCTTCCGTCTGCCGTCGCCATCGTCTGACCGCAAGCGCCATCGTCCCTGTCCGCTCTGCTGCAAGCTGCAGCCTTCGGGAGCTCACCATGGGCAAGCGGACGAGTTCGCCGACGACGGCGCCCAGCCCACCGAAGGACAGGCCCTCCTCCATATTGGCCAGCACATCCTCTTCCCTATCGGACTCCACGAAAATCACCCGGTCGGGATGAAGCCCCACCTCGGCCAGTGCCGGAAAGAACAGATCCGGTCGCGTCAGACACCAGACGACGGGACCTTTTGTCCGCGCAGCGATACCGGCAACACAGAGGGCTGCGGCCGCGCCATCCACAGTCCCTGAGCCCCCTCCTGCAAACTCATGCAACGCGCCATAGGCAAGTCCACCACCAGGAAGAGATGCATCGATTTCGCGAACGCCGAAGGAGAGCGTTCCCGCGCGTTTTGCAGTCACACCTTCCAAGGCGGCGATGCGATCGCGCAAATCGCAGATTACATCGGAGGCGCCCTTGGGGCGGGCAGCGGTCATCGTTCACGGCTCCTTTCAAGGTCGTGCTAAGAGGATCGACGTCATGTCGTACAGATTATTTGTTCATTGTTTGTTCTCATGGATCGAAAGAGTCAAGCGGGGCAAAGTTGAGGAATATTGTCCCAGGATTAGCAAAGCTGAAGATTCGAAACGGATTCAAAGACTAAGCATTGCGGAATTTATTTTGAAGGCGACGCGTCCGTTCAGCCCAAACAAGTGGATATCGGGGACAGAGCGTCGTCGTCACAATCTTCTTAAGCTTTTCGTGCTGAACTCTCTCAATGACGAAGCCACCGAGATCAAAACCGCTCCTTCGTGATACCGAAGCCCCGATCCGCTCAAAGCCGCGGCGGAAGCGCAATCCCGCACAGCCGCAGCTTTTGATCGATCCGATGCCTGATCGCGTCGAGCCAGCGCTTGCGCAGCTACAGGCGCATCCACCCAAAGGTGACCAGTGGAGCTGGGAGATCAAATGGGACGGCTATCGTCTGGCCGTTCATATCGCGCCAACAGGAGTCCGCATCCTCACCCGTGGCGGCCATGACTGGACGCACAGGTTTCCTGCGATTGAACAGGCAGCCAAAGCGCTTGGACCAGCGACGATGATTATCGATGGCGAGGCGGTCATGCTTGATGATGAGGGGCGGCCGGATTTTGGCCTACTGCAGAAGTCATTGGGTGCTTCGGGCAGGGCTGCCGGTAATCGAGCCTCTGATGCTGTCCTTTACGCCTTCGACCTGCTTTATCTGGATGGCCATGATCTCAGAGAGATGGAGTATCGCTCGCGCCGCCATCTTCTTGAAGACACATTGAAGGGATGTGAGGGTGCTATCCGTGTGTCGGAAACCCTCGACGCCAAACCCGACGTTTTGCTAGAACACGTTCGCAGCCTTGGCCTTGAGGGCATCGTCGGCAAGAACATCGATCAGCCCTATCGCTCCGGCCGCACCGGCGACTGGGTGAAGATCAAATGCGTTGCGAGCGAAGCGTTCATGATCGTGGGCTTTGAGCCATCGACGGTATCACCTAGCGGCTTCGCCTCAGTGGTATTGGCTGCCTACCGCGGTGACGAGTTCGTCCACATCGGAAATGTCGGCACAGGCTTCAAGGAAGCTGAGATGACAAAGCTGCGTAAGATGCTGGACAGGCTGCGCTGGAAGCAAAAGCAGCCGCCTGTGCCCTACCCCGAAAAATCGGATATCGTCTGGGTCGAGCCAACCCTGATCGCCGAGATCGAGTTCAGAGCCTGGACTGGAGACGGCAAATTGCGACATGCTTCTTATAAGGGTCTGCGGGAACGGCAGGACAACGCTGAGGTTTTCCGGCTCGACTAGCGAAAATCTTCTGGTGCGGTACAGTCATGCTGACCGTAAGAAGAGATGGACGACATCCCATGTGCAATCTCTACAACATCACAACGACAAGCGACGCCGTGCTTCAGTTCACCAAGGCGTTCCGCGATGCCGCACGCTGGAATGAACCTTCGCTCGATGTCTATCCAGGATACAAGGCACCTGTCGTCCGCGTGGGCGAGGATGGCAAACGCGAAATCGCAAGTCTCACCTGGGGCATGCCCTCACCTCCCGCCTTCGTAAAAAGCTACGACCCAGGTGTCACTAATATCCGTAATGTAACATCACCCCATTGGCGGCGGTGGCTAGGGGCAATCAGCCGCTGCGTCGTGCCATTTACATCATTTGCAGAACCGGACCCTGCAAGCAAAGTGCCAGGGGGCCGCGTTCCGAACGCGTGGTTTGCAAGAGATGACAGTCGTCCACTGATGTTCTTTGCGGGCTTTTGGACCCCATGGAAAGGTGTCCGGAAAGTTCGCTATAGCGAGCAGGAATACGAGCTCTTTGGGTTTCTAACGGCGACGCCAAACGAAGTCGTCAGTCCGATCCATGAAAAGGCCATGCCAGCGATCCTGACGACACCAGAGGAGGTCGATCTGTGGCTGACAGTGCCTTGGGAGGAGGCCAGAATGCTTCAGCGACCGCTTCCGGGCAACATGCTGGTGATCGTTCCGCCACCCATCGCGGTGAAGAAGGAAGACGAGCTCATTCTATTTTGATGTCAGTCTCAGCCTAGACCAGGATCACGGTCGTAGCACTATAAAGAACGATGTGCAGATCCCGGATCATCGTCGTTGCGGTCGAAAAGGCTTGAGTGATTTCAGACTCGTCACGCCATCCTGCCCATCGGCTGAAGGCGAAAGACCGCAATTGGCCCTTAAGCGGACGTTCTTTAAGGCATTCCTCGGAAGTCTAAAATGAGGGTAGAATGCGCGCAGTTTCCTCATGCAGTCGGGTGACATCGACTTGCTTTCAGAGGCTATCTCACATTTTTTTAAAGGGCATCAAGCTCGGCGCCAGCCTTGCTGGCCTCGAACACCTTCTTCCCCTCTCGCTGGACGTAAATGAGACGCCAGAATGTGTTCTTGTGATTTGAATTAGCCGAAAGCTCGACTGTGCTGGCATCTGATTTGTAAGTCCGAAACCAATTAGCCTCGTTCTGGCTAAGGGAGTACGCAAAATTTTCCGCTCTACCATAGAAGGTATCGCTGGGCCGACGTTCGTACACCCCAGTTTCGGTATAATTCTTTGCCAGAGAAGCAGCGAGTTGATTGTAACGGTCAATGATGCGGGACCCATACTGGTCATTGACGAACTCTTCCCCCAGAACCACGATACGCCAGAGGCGATCGTCATGCCCGAACGACAGCATCACAAGCTTCATGTCAGCTAGCGCCTTGGGCAAAGAAGTCGCGACGTAAGTTTTGCCGAACGTCGTGTTATCCGCAGGACGCAGTACAACACCGAGTTTTTCGATTTCAGAAGCACTGACCACCCATTTAAGGCCGAAAGGGGCGGAAGCTTCCTGAGCGAGAACCGGCTGAATCAGTGTCATTAGAAGGAAAGCGAGAAAGGCCAATGTTTTTTTCATAGCGCGTCACCGTCCTCCACTGTTTCCTGACCCATGGGAGTCGCGGACCGCCCCTCAGATAGCCGGTTCCAAGTAAAACCATACCGTTCAGACAGCAGCGCAAATCGAAGCTGGGAAATACTCAATTCTGCTGTTGCAGCATTTGCTAAGGCGATTGCTGGGACTAACCCACCGGTGTACCGACTCGCCTCAGCGCTCAAGCGGTCGCGCTCGCTTGTTGCTGCGGCTAGGTCTGCCCCGATGGCAGCAATCCTTCTTTCGTCCGGCTGATGGAGCTCACCATTCAAAGTATAGTTCAGGTCGATCCGCCGCAGGAAGCTGAGGCGCTTCTGTTACAGCATGGCAGCGGTCACCTTCAGCGTTTCAATGCGAACATCGATGAGGCTGCTGATCGCACCGCCGTCGTAGCGGGCCTTTTGCGCTTCTGCCGTAGATATCTCGTTTGCAATATTAACGAGGTCTCGGTCCAAATCTTCAGTGCTAGGATCACTACCAGCGTAGCTGATGAGAGTCAGGCCGCCGCCTAGGAAAATTAGGCAAGCAACTGCAGTTGCAATGATGGTTTTCATGAAAGCCCCCTTCCATATAAACGCTTCAGTATCCGGCCGCATACAAAGACGCAAGCGCCACCTACCACTCAACTTAACTGTTGCATGAAAGTGAAAGCAGACAGCAAGCTTCCGGGATTTCAGGCATGGCGTCAACGACTAAAATTGGGGCCAGAGGCGAAACTGATCGAAGTGTGCCGCTACGCCTGCATCTGGCGCAAAGCTGCCGTAGCCACCGCTTTGAATGGAATCGAACCTCTGTTCCGGTCGTGTGACAGCAGTAGCGGCATCAACTTTCTTCCAAATTGAAATCATACGCTGTTGTTGGACGAATGCTGCCTCGGCCCCCAAAGCGGTCAAGCTGACTGGCATAACCAGCCAGGAAGGAACTATATTGGCCCGCGCCAGTTACCCGGTCTGCTACGAAAAAATTGTAGAACACCGACCGCTGTGCTTGTAACAGTTCGTCGACGAGGGGCGATTTTGCAGAATTACCTTTTTAGATGGCCTCCTTTTGGGAGGATGCGATGGCCGAATTTACCACCGGCCTTCGCAACTGAGTTTGTTGGATTAGCCTATGAATAAAAGCAGACCGACGCTGTCGATGGATCGACTGCTGGAGTGGTCGACCGATCACCGCTTCAGTTTGTTGTCGCAGCTCCTGATCGTCAGTGCCAGTGTTGTGCTCGTCGGTGTCTTTCGAGCCTTATTGATCACAGCGTTATTGCCTTGGCTCTTTTTCATCCCTGTCATTGTGATGAGTGGCCTCATTTTCGGACGGGCCGCCGGCTTGTACGCAAGCTTGTCTTCAACGATCGTCGCTGCTGTGACTATTGGAAGCTTTTCGAATCCCCTTTGGCTCACCGGTCCGCAGTGGGCCGGCAGCATCCTGTTTCTGGTTGTGACGATGGGACTGGCGTGGCTCGCTGCGGAATTGCTGGCGGCGTTTCGGCGTTATCGGAAGCTGGTGGAACAGCACGCCGCGACCAACGCCGAGCTGAAGCAATCCGAAGAACAACATATTCTGCTGAATCACGAACTGGCACACCGTCTCAAAAACATTCTCAGTGTCGTGCAGTCGGTTGTCTTCCAAACCCTTCGGCAAGCCCAAGACCTCCCTTCCGCCAACAAGTCCTTGTCTGCCCGGCTTGTCGCACTTGGAGACGCCACCGCTATCTTGACGGCCAATTCCTGGTCCCATGCCGATATAAAGGTTCTTATCGATAAGCTGCTCTCTCACCATGGGGAGATCGGACAGCGAATAATCGTAAATGGACCGCCCCTCGTGTTGAACTCTCAGGTCGCACTCGCGTTTGCCCTGGCACTTCATGAGCTTGCAACAAACGCCGTGAAATACGGTGCATTATCCAATGAGAAGGGCCGTATCGATCTGTCGTGGTTCATCGATAGGTCGCAGTTGCAACCTCATCTAAGGTTCAAATGGCAGGAGATCGATGGTCCTCCGGTGGTAAAACCTGCTAGTCGTGGATTTGGCTCAACTATGATCGAACGATCATTGGGTGCATACTTCAAGGGTGATGCGAAACTCGATTATCGCCCATCTGGCTTGGTGTTTGAAATCGACTGCGACCTCTCAGCAGCGGGAATCATCGAAGGATAACTATGGGACAGAGTAGACCGATCAACACTCACGCAATCCTTCTTGTCGAAGACGAGGCTATCGTCCGTTTCGGGCTAGCAAGCTTCTTCGAGGATTATGGTTACAGAGTTTTCGAAGCAAGCGATGCCGATGAGGCCATTCGGATTTTAGAGCGAGAGAGTTCTATACGAATTGTGTTCACCGACGTCCAGCTGCCTGGTGCAATGGATGGTCTGAAACTCGCCCATTATGTCCGCGAAAGATATCCGCCAACGCTTCTACTTTTGACGTCTAGCTCCAATCCCGTCGATGCGAAGTCGCTTCCGTCTAATAGCCACTTTATTGCGAAGCCTTTCGATCCACCTCGCATTCTACAAGTGATTGAACGCCTGACGAATTGATTGGAAGGTTTGTGCTTGCCTGCCCCAGCCAATTTCCACACAGGGCGGCTGTGATAAAGATATCTCTCTCCGCCGCTTTTCTGTTTCATAGAACGTTCGATGGAACTTGCTTCCATCCGATTAGTTCTGCGCAAAGGGAAGATCGGGGAAAATTTTTTATGATACAGCGCGCACCCAACCTCTCTAGATTTCTGGCGCATGATGCGATTAGACAAGCTGCACGGCAAGCATCTATCCCAGCTGTCGATAGCGACAAAACCTTCGATCATCTGCTAAATCAACTTCACGACAGTGAACTGAATACCAGTTCAACGAGACCGATGGATCCGCGGGCACCGAGATTAAAATCAGGTGCAGTTTAGATAAAATATTCGTAACTCCAGTTACGGATGCCAGCGTCGTTTAGTTGAAGCTCCGATAAAATTAGTATTTACTCACGCCTCAGCGTTCCTTCATCCCAAAGGCAAAAGCATGACCGTTCTCAAGATCGTGTCGACCAATGAAAAGTCGCTGGCTGATGAAGCTTCAAGAGAGCGATCAGACCTCGATTTCCTGCACGCAATCAGCCTGGACCTGATTGTCGAACATGACATCGAAACTCTTTATGGGAAGATCGTCGATGCTGCGATTGCGATCACAAAATCGCAGTTCGGGACGATGCAATTGTTGCGCCCTTCCGATGATGGATCGGAATCTGGATTGCAGCTTCTGATCTCGCGTGGCCTCGCACCCCAGGATCAGGCGGTCTGGGCGTGGGTAAGCCCGAAAGCCTATAGCAGTTGCACTCTCGCCCTGAAAACAAATCGACGGTCCATAATTCCGGACTATGAGAGCTGGAGCGACATCGCTGGGACAGAGGACCTCCTCGCGTTTCGCAGAGCCGGAATACGCTCTGCACAGACAACTCCTCTTTTCTCCCGAAGCGGTTCGCTACTTGGCATGATCTCCACACACTGGTCGGAGCCACACGAACCGTCTGAGCGCGACCTCCGCATGCTTGACATTTTGGCGCGACAGGCAGCCGACCTTCTTGAGAGAACCATAGCGGAGAAGGCTATCCTTGAACGTGAGAAGGAGTTGCAGAACAAGGTCGCCGAACTCAACGCCGCGCAAGACCTTCAGAAGCTCCTTACGAATGAACTCGGCCACCGAGTGAAAAATCTGTTTGCGATGGTCAGCGCAGTCGTCTCGCAGACACTGCGCGGTTCGAGCGAGCATCTTCGGACCCAGACGCTGCAGCAGCGGCTGATTGCGTTAAGTTCGGCTCATGACATTCTCCTGCAATCCAACTGGCAATCGTCGCAGTTAGCCGCTGTCGCAACCGCGGCAATCAATGGAGCCGGTGTATCTGGGCGCATTAGAATGACTGGTCCATCAGTCGAACTGGGCTCAAAAGCTGCGCTCAGCCTAGCCTTGATCCTACATGAGCTGACAACCAACGCCCTGAAATACGGCTCTCTGTCTGTTGGTGGAGGATGTGTTGACCTCACCTGGCGTTTGGACAGGGTGGGCAATGACGACGTGCTGAGGCTCTCCTGGAGGGAGACCAAGGGCCCGGAAGTTTCTCAGCCGTTGGCCAAGGGATTCGGCTCCAAGCTGGTCAGTGCCGGGCTTAATGGCTTGGGCGGCGTCATCGTGGTTTATGACAAAGCCGGTTTGTTTTGCGAGATGAGTGCTGCCGTTTCCCAGCTCCAGGGTGCGGAATGATCCCTACTCATGCATAAGCACGTCCATTCGCAACAGAACAGCCGATGACTATGCACTTAGCGGCCTGATGCTGCGAATGCTTACACAACAGGCTTGAACAGGGGCTGCGATTGCAGTCGCTGGTGCGGCTTTGATCAGGCTCAAGCAAAAATGTGTTTGATGCCAGTAGCTTGCTCCTGTGCGGACATCAGCTCCTTTCGTAAGACGGCGTATGTAAAAGTCTCGGGAAAAGCTGTCAGAATATTAGCGTACACGCAAGAACCTTGGCCGATTGACCTTGACGCCGGAGGTTGTCGACTTAGAGGTTTCCCTCTTTACCGTTTGGAGGGATAAACCATGAAGACACTGGGGCTGGTATCAGCATTTGTTGGCAAAACATTCGCTGCGTGGGTGGTGCTGTTTGCCTTTCTTGGCTTCTTCTTTCCAGACACATTCAAGCAAATTGGCCCATGGATCGTCACGCTGCTATCCATCATCATGTTCGGTATGGGCCTTACCCTTTCTCTGGATGATTTTCGAGAAGTCGTGAAGCGGCCCTTCGACGTGATGATTGGGGTCCTCGGTCAGTTCCTGATCATGCCGCTGCTTGCCGTTTTGCTGACAAAGCTCATACCGATGTCTCCAGAGGTCGCGGCCGGAGTGATCCTTGTTGGTTGCTGCCCTGGTGGCACCTCCTCGAACGTTATGACCTATTTGTCTAAGGGAGACATCGCGCTATCGGTTGCCTGCACATCGGTTACGACGCTTGCCGCTCCGATCATCACGCCCTTTCTCGTCTGGATGTTCGCCAGCCAGTATCTGCCTGTGGATGGCTGGGCGATGTTTATGAGCATCATCAAGGTCGTGTTGGTTCCGCTGGCGCTCGGTGCCATTCTCCAGAAGCTTCTACCCAGCTTCGTCAAGGCTGCTGTGCCTGCGCTACCGCTTGTCAGCGTCATCGGCATCGTTCTCATCGTCTCTGCTGTTGTCGGTGCATCAAAGGCCTCCATCGTTCAGTCAGGCCTGATGATTTTCGCCGTCGTCATCCTGCACAATGGTCTTGGCTATCTGCTGGGCTTCTTTGCGGCAAAGGCGTGCGGCCTAACGCTTGCAAAGCGTAAAGCAATCGCCATTGAGGTCGGCATGCAGAATTCTGGTCTCGGTGCCGCGCTTGCCACCGCTTATTTCTCTCCGCTCGCGGCTGTGCCCAGCGCGATCTTTAGCGTCTGGCACAACATTTCTGGTGCGCTGCTCGCCAACTGGTTCGCGGGACGTGAGCAAAAGGTTCGGTAGCTTGTGATTTTTGCATGCCTCTGAAGCCGAATGACGCAGGCAATGTTGCAACCTAGCATCAATTCGCCTGCTGGATGAGGTCTGCTACCTTGTGAACCTTCGTAATGTCGTCTTGGATCATTGCGGAGGCTTCGCATCGCTTAAGAGCGACAGCAGAATGCTCGAGCGACGCGTTCCTAAATTCGGGGTTGTTGAACTGCGCAAGTATTGCGAATGTTTTCTGTAGCCGCAATGAAACCTCGACGAGCGCGGCGCCATCTCGGGCAATCGGGAGGAACAAGTCGTCGAACAGATCTTCGACCGTTACAGGCGCAACGAACAGCTTTGGGTATTCCACGTCTTTTGTTTCCGACTTTCCATCCAGCACTGCCAGTACACGTGCAGCTCTGGAGATGACGTCGATTGCAGTCCCTGGATCGTTGACGGCTGGCGACAACGCTCTGGAGGCGATCTCCGACAACACCGCTGCACCGAAGCGAGGATCCTGATCGAACGACCTCACATCTCCAACAGTAAAGGCTGCCGCAAGCTTTTCGCGAGCATCTTCGGGAAGCTTACCCGTGACCCATGCCAGTGGCGTTTTGGGCGCAACTAACTTGCCAGCGATTGCGACAACGGCAATCTCTACGTCGAATTCCTCCGCTATTGCAGAGAGAACGCCGGCATCGACATGCTGAACATATCCAACGCTTTCCTGACAGATCGGCAAGTTGGGTTCGCGCGTTCTCGTGTCGTGTTCGCTTAATCTATTGCCCCCAAGATGCGGCATCTCGATCCATACCCTCAGCGCTTCCACTGTCGCTCGCTCGACGCGTTCCGTCGTTTCCGTGACTCGGCCGAGTCGCGAAAGATGGTCGATCCATCGCAGTAAGGTGACGATGATGAGAACGATGACACCGAGGGTCACGACAAACAGGATGACGCGTCCCCTGTCCCCGTACGCCCCCGTTGTAAGCGCAATGATCCCGACGAGACTGAAGAGGAATGAGCCTACAAAGGTCGCCAGCACGTTCTGTGTCGTACTGTCTTCCATAACCAGCGTTGTGGCTCTTGGCGTTACGTTTGTGGTTGCGGCGGAATAAGCCGATACCATCGTGCTCAGGGAAAAAGTCGTGACCGTCAACATGCTCGAAGCGATGATGCCGAGTATTTTATCAACCGCATCGGCACCAATTTTTGTCGGCAACTCCTCGGGAATGTAGGGGGATAGTGCGACCGCCAGCAACGCGGTCAAAACGCCCGCGATCGAAAACAAAGTGGCCCTGAACCAAATTCGCCGGACCAAACGCCCAAGCCACCATCGCCACTTTGATTTCATTTCAGCAAAGCTCCAAGCAGGTGATCACCCATGCGGACGTAGCGTCGAGTGGGTGATGATTATCGTAAGGCTGAGCCCTTAGGCAGTGTGCTCAGGAGCCCCGTGCACAAGCTGGAATTCCGGCGAATGCACGAGGTGCAGATAACGTTCAAACTGAATGAGAACGTCGCTGATGATCTGATCCTGCGTCATACCCATAAGATCATAGCCGCTATTGCCGCTTGAGAAGAACGTGCGTGCTTCGTAGCGGTACTCCGCTTTTCCTGCCCGGATCGTCGTGAAACTTGCGACGCGATGCTTCTGCACCGTGACACCGTAGATGAAGTCACGAACATCAGAGGCTGGGCATCGAAGTGTGACAAGACCGGGAGCTTCACGTTCGACCTCCGTCGGGCGACCTCTCGATTGCAGTTCTGCCGCGACCTTGTCTAAGGCTGGAGCCACCTTCTCGTCGATGAAACGAACGACTTCTTTCTCGGTGGTCGTTGCAAGCATCAGTGCAAGACGACGCTGCCAAGTTTGTCCCGACGCCGGCTCTGCCGGTACGGCGTTGCGGGCGCTATGAACCTCCAATTGCGCAAGATCCTGCTGCATCCCAAGATAAAGAGAAACCACAAGTGCCAACATGACGAAAGTGAACGGTAGAGCACTCGCGACGGTCGCGGATTGAAGTGCACTCAGTCCACCTGCCATGAGCAGGCAGGCTGCAACCACGCCCTCCATGGAGCACCAGAAGACGCGTTGCCCTGTGGTCGTTTCGGTTTCTCCACCGGCCGCAATCGAATCGACCACAAGCGCGCCCGAATCCGCTGACGTGATGAAAAAGATGCAGACCAAAAGAACAGCCAGTGTCGAAGTAAGTCCCGAGAGAGGCAGATACTCGAAAAAGCGGAAGAGACCGACCGATACGTCGTCTGAAATCGCGGCACCCAGCGCTCCTGAAGCCGCACCAGTGTCAATGAACATTGCAGTATTACCGAACACCGTCATCCAGAAAAAGGTGAAGCCTGCTGGGATGAATAGCACGGCGGCGATGAACTCACGAACCGTTCTGCCGCGCGAGATGCGGGCAATGAACATACCGACAAACGGTGACCAGGATATCCACCAGGCCCAGTAGAACAGCGTCCAGGAATCGATCCAGGGCGTCGGCTCATAGGCGTAGATGTTAAACGTCCTGAGAACGAGAGTGTCGAAATACAAGCCGAGGTTCTGCACGAAATCCCGGAAGAGCTGCGTCGTCGGTCCTGTCACGAGGACAAAAAGCATCAGAAGGACGGCGACGACGAGGTTGGTCTCCGACAGAATGCGCACACCCTTATCAAGGCCGGTCACCACAGAGACGGTCGCCATCGCGGTGACGAGGACGATCAGAACAAGCTGGACAGTCGTACTGATTGGCACGCCCAGAAGGTGATTAAGGCCTGCGTTGATCTGCGCGACACCAAGTCCAAGCGACGTCGCGATACCGAACATAGTGCCGACGATGGCGAAAATATCGACCGCGTGTCCAATCGGACCGTTGATCTTGTTCTTGAGCAGTGGGTAGAGGCCAGAGCGAACGGTCAGTGGAAGATTATAGCGATAACCAAAATAGGCAAGAGACAGACCAACGACGGCATAAATGGCCCAGGCGTGAATGCCCCAGTGGAAGAAGGTCACGGTCATGGCTTCGCGCATGGCCGCCACGGTCTTCGGTTCGGCGGTCGGTGGTGCTAGGTAATGCGTCATGGGCTCGCCGACGGCGTAGAACATCAGTCCAATGCCCATGCCAGCGGCAAATAGCATTGCGATCCAAGACAAGAACCTGAACTCTGGAACAGAATCGTCCGGGCCTAGTTTAAGATTACCAAACCTACCGAAGCACAAAAGCAGCATGGCGGCGAGAAATATGCCAACAGAGAGCAGATAGAACCATCCGAAGGCACCAAGTATCGAGCCTTGAATGGCAGTGAAGAGAGCCTCTGCTTGGCCAGGGAGTGCGATCCCAATTGCCACGAACAGGGCGATGATAATGACTGATCCGTAGAATACGGGCGGATTAATGACGAACGATTTCATACGTTTGAACGTGCCCCCTCATGCATATTGCTCAAATCGATTTTCAAATATCCTCTTTGAGTCAGGTAAGAGTTTCGACAAAAGATCGTCACAGATTGGACATCTTTCGGTAGGGGAAATGCATTAGCTTGGAATTGGCTCCATCGCGGTCTTCCGGCCGCTCGTTCCGGAGGCATGTTGACGCCGTCATGTTGACCAGGCTGGCGCTCGCCCGTATCCAATGTGAATGACATCTACGACACGCAGTAAGAGATCGGTCCCATCCCGCCTCGAGATTTTACAAATGAAGTTGCGGCGCATCGAACGTGGGCGCGACGCTTGGGCGCTACGTTGGCAAGCCATTTTGGCCGTCATCGATGTCAGCATCATTTCGTTCTTTATATTCGGCCCGTTTCTGCGCACCGGGCCGTCTTACCTGATCATCGATTACATGATCGCGATCTGGATAACGGCGGAGTTGCTTGCGCGCGCATTTGCAACCGGCTCACTCGGTGTGTTTCTAAGGAAGCCGATGACATGGATCGATCTTGCCATTCTCGCTACGTTGCTGTTTCCGAACGCCCTGTTCAATTTCGCGTTCCTACGAGCCATGCGGCTTTGGGCTGTTGGTGAAAGTCCGCTCTTTGCCGTCATTTTGAACAAGCTCGGTTGTCACCATTACAAGGATGTGGCCCGTGCGTCGTTAAACTTCCTCGTCTTCCTCTTCATGGTGACAGGATTTGTCTACACGACGTTCTTCTATCACCAGAGCGGTCTCGTCGGCTTCGTTGACGCGCTCTACTTCACGGTTGCGACGATGACCACGACGGGATTTGGCGACATCACGCTGCCTGGCCCGCTTGGTAAGCTCACGTCCGTCGTCACTATGATTGTCGGCATCTCCCTCTTCGTCAGGCTGGCGCAGTCGATCGTGCGACCCTACAAGGTGTCCTATGCATGCGAAAAATGTGGTCTGCAAAGGCACGAGGTCGACGCCGTTCACTGCAAAGCTTGCGGGCATTTGTTGAACATTCCAAACGATAATGATTGAGCCAAAAACGCTCAGAAGTATGCGTTTTTATCTGAGAACGATATCGGTTTTTGTGGAAACCTAATCAGAGGTTTAGTATAAGGCTGTCCTACAGCGCGTGCTGCGTGCGCTGCGGGTTCCCCCGAAATCCACGGAGACTAAGATCAACTTCCAACTTAGGGAGGGTGAGCCTGTGTCTTCGACATCAAATCCAGGTCGCATCAATTCCACACTTCGCAAGTTTCTCGACAGCGAGTCCTCCGGCGGCCTCGTCCTTATGGCGGTCGCCCTTCTGGCGATCATGACGGCGAACTCGCCGCTGGCGGAAAACTACTTTCACATCCTGCACGTCTACATCGGACCTCTCAGCCTTCAGCACTGGATCAACGATGCCTTGATGGCGGTGTTTTTCCTGATGGTTGGTCTTGAAATCAAACGCGAGATGCTGGATGGCCAACTCTCCACCTGGAGCCGCAGGGTTTTGCCGGGTGCGGCTGCTGCGGGCGGTATGCTATTCCCCGCACTCTTCTATGCTCTGCTGAACCGCGACAATCCAGTCGCCTTGCAAGGATGGGCCATACCGACAGCGACTGACATCGCCTTTGCCCTCGGCGTCCTCTCACTGTTCGGATCACGTGTTCCGACGTCGCTGAAAATATTTCTTGCGGCGCTTGCCATCATCGATGACCTGGGAGCTGTCATCGTCATCGCCCTGTTCTACACAGCAGATCTGAATCTGATCGCTCTCATAGGCGCCGCCCTCGTTTGGGGTAACCTCTTTATCTTCAACAAGATGAATGTAAAGGTGCTGTGGCCGTATCTGGTGCTCGGCGCCGTGCTCTGGGTGCTCGTCTTTGCCTCTGGCGTTCATGCCACACTTGCTGGCGTGATGCTGGCATTGACCATTCCATTGAAGCTCACCCCTGGCACCCCGGAAGCAACGACGGACAAGTCTCCACTGCATCACCTAGAGCATGCGCTGCACAAGCCTGTTGCATTCATCATTGTGCCGATCTTCGGCTTCGCCAATGCAGGCGTTTCGCTTTCTGGCCTAAGCCTTTCGGTCTTCAGCGAGCCGTTGACAATGGGCGTTGCAGGCGGCCTCGTCATCGGCAAGCTGGTCGGCGTACTTGGCGTCGTCACATTGCTGGTCAAGCTAAAATGGGCTCAACTTCCAGCGCAGGCAAGCTGGGGCCAAGTGACCGGTACAGCGCTTCTGTGCGGTATTGGCTTCACGATGTCGCTGTTCATCGGCCTGCTCGCCTTCAACGACCCGGCTGTGCAGGATCACGTCAAGATCGGGATACTCATGGGGTCGCTGGTATCAGGTGTCGTTGGGTCCATCATCCTGACCGTATCGAGCAGGCGTAAAAAGAGACAAAACCCGGAATGATCAAGTTACGGCGTAACCACCCTGCGTCGCCACCGTGCCAAACGCAATGTTTGAAATGGAGGCGACGACTGCTATTGGCGCAAAGCCGCCTTAACCACCGCCTTGATAGGATCAGAACCCCCGACAACATAATTTTGCTTAGCTAAACCTTTGGGTAAGTTGACGTCTTCGGTATCAACCGCTAAGCGATGAACTTGATTAAGTCACAACCGATGTCCAGAGCCTTAATGTTCCACATAACATGTGATGCAACCGGCAAAATTTCCGCCCTTTTCGTGCCGCATCAACTTCGGAAGCGGCGGCTAAGAGGATGACAACCGCTCGATCTGACGGAGAATGAATCTCGGATCGAAAGGCTTGGCGACGAACATCGCGCGATCCGGAAGATCGCTGTCCGTCACTTTCACGGCTCCCGATGCGATCACCAGAACGGTTGGTGGGTAGCGATCACGGACATAATGAGCAAGCCGCAATCCATCCATAGAACCGGGCATCTGGATGTCGGTCAAAACGATCTGGATGATCGGATTTGCTTCCAGCACCGCAATGGCGTGGTCGGCGTCTTCTGCCTCAAAGACCACGAAGCCACGATCTTCGAAGAAGTCCATCAGGTCGTGACGGATGAACACCTCGTCCTCAACGATGAGAATGGTGCGTGCCGTGTCTGCCTGGCCCATTATGCAGTCTCCAATTCGCCCGCCCCTGAAAGAGGCGCATCTATTCTAAACTCGACGCCTTCGACCGGGTAGCTAAGCGACGTCATTCCTTTGAAGTAAGAGCGTAAGGAACGCTCGATCATTCGAGACCCGAAGCCTTTTCGAGTCGGAGGAGAAACCGCTGGTCCTCCCCGTTCTTGCCACAGCAGGGATAATTGCTGATCGCCCTCGACGGGCGTTACTGACCATCCTAACGTCACGGAACCACTATCGTTGCTCAGTGCTCCATATTTCAGAGCATTTGTGCTCAGCTCATGGATAGCCAGAGTCAGGGCAAGGGCTGCCTGAGGTGTCAGACGGATACGTGGACCTTCGACATCGATCCGGTCTCGCTTCCCATCGACAGCGGTCAGTCCTGCCTCAACAACAGCTTTAAGATCAGCGACCTCCCATGAGGTAGCGGTCAGTACGTCGGTGGCGCGCCCCAGTGATGCCAGGCGTGACGAGAAGGCGGCGGATGCATCCTCCAACGTCGTCGCGTCCCGCAGCGTCTGATTGGCAATCGACTGAACGATCGTCAGAACGTTCTTCAAACGGTGATCGAGCTCGCCGTTGAGAAGGCGCTGTTGCTGGCGCGCTTCTTCCAAGGCGCTATGATCGCGAGAGACGGAAAGGATGCTCGATACGGTTCCGTCCGGGTCCGTGATTGGGGATACCGAAACCGACCAGAATTTCGGCGTACCGAGATAGGTATCTGCAAATGCTTCGAAGTGTGTCGATTTTCCCTGCTTCGCCGCGGCAATCGCGTTCTTCGCCAACTCCCCACCAGAACCTTTAAGAAAATCCGGCCATGGGCAACCTTTGACGGAATTGAAGTCGCTGATCTCCATGACCTTCATGCCGCCCTCGCTCATGAAGGTAAGCTCTCCTTCAAGATTGAGGACCTTGATACAATCGGTCGAAGCCGCGAGAACGCTTCTTAGAAAGCTTGCATTGCTATGAGCCTCCTGCTCGGCGCGACGCCGTTCTAACGCTGTTCTGGTTCGGTTGGCAGCGTCAGCGATGAAGGCGATCTCGTCAAGGGTCCAGTTGCGTGGCTTGTCGTCATTCACATAGAGAACCGCAACAGTGCGACCATTTTCAACAACGGGCAGATTGATCAGGCTTCGAACGGAAACGCTTTCCAAAGGAGCCGTGTCCGCCGATGTGCGAGGATCGAGACGAATATCGGAAATGACGACGGTACGCCCGTGTCTCAGGTCGACGGCATAACCGCCATAATCGTCCATTCTGTAGGTACCGGCCAGACTTGGATAGCCTTCCGCCGTCCAGTCGGTGGGAACGATAAACGTTTCTCCGTCGGTACCGACTGTTCCATAACCAACTCGCCCGACGTTGAGGGACTTGCCGATGAGGGCAG
The DNA here is from genome assembly GCF_005145045.1 of Agrobacterium larrymoorei. Taxonomy (NCBI): domain Bacteria; kingdom Pseudomonadati; phylum Pseudomonadota; class Alphaproteobacteria; order Hyphomicrobiales; family Rhizobiaceae; genus Agrobacterium; species Agrobacterium larrymoorei. The sequence continues at coordinate 84,254 of NZ_CP039693.1, read as the reverse complement.
TCGCGGCATTCGTCATTTCATCGAGATTGGTCGATGCGGATAATATTCTTGCGAGTTCGACAAGTGCTTCGCGTCTCTGCTCGGCGCGAATACGGTCGGTAACTTCAAGAAAGATCACAGTGAACCGATCGTCGCCCGCTGGTTGACAGACGCCGTCATACCATCGTTCGAGCCTGCCAACCTGACGGGTGAAGCGAATTGGCTCCCCTGTCTCGACGACCCTTGCGAACTCCAGTACCCACTCGTCTTCAATGCCTGGAAATATCTCGCGAATCGTCCGGCCCAAGGCACGCCCAGGCTCTATCCCCACGAGATCATACCAAGCGTCGTTTACCTCGTCATATCGCCAGTCAACGATTTGACCTTCGGAGTTTCGCACCACTTCGCCAAGGATGAAGCCCTCTTCCAACGTCTCGAAGACTTGACGCCACTTGGCTTCGTTAGCCCCAAGGTCTGCAAGTGCCTTGTCGCGCTGCTGTTCCGCTAGGACACGCGCGGTCGTTTCAAGCGTAACGTTGAGAAGGCCGGCCACATCTCCTTGTTCGTCGCGGATCGGAGAATAGGAAAACGTCCAGCAGGTCTCCTCGGGATAGCCATGGCGCGTCATCGTCAACGGCATGTCGGTAAAGCTGGACGTTTCCCCTTCGAAGGTTGCGTCCACAAGTGCTTCAATGTCTGGCCAAACATCGGACCATACTTCGCGCATGGGCATGCCCATTGCCTTTGGATGGCGAGCACCGAGCATGGGTACGTAGGCTTCATTATAGAGAAACGTGCGTTCAGGCCCCCATGCAATGCACATGGCGTGTCCGGAACCCATCATTATGTCCACTGCAGTAACAAGACTTTGCGGCCATTTGTTGCGCGCGCCTAGCGGTGATGAACCCCAATCGACCTGACTGAGCAATTCTACCGCGCCACAACAGCCTCGTTTACTCTCACCAATGTGTGCTTGTTTCAATCTCGCTACCACTTCTCCAAGGAGGATGGTGTTATTACACAACCGCTCTTTTATGCATTAAAGTAGGAGGTCGTTGAAAGGAAGCGGAGCTAGCGACAAAACAAAACGTCTGGGTCCGCATTTCCGGAACGTCTAGAATTTTCCAGTTTCGCTGAATTTTCTACGCGACCGAAGATGGGATGGTGGTTTGATAGACGCTCGTTGTTTGAGGGAGCTATTGCGGCGCAAATCTGGAGTGACAATCGACGTTCCAAGTGTGGCGCTCGCTTTCCATCCAATGAACAAAATCGGCATATTCCTGTTCGGGATGGCCGTATGAGCTGCCAACAAACTGCTCTAAAGCTTTCCTATCCCGGATAAATATCTCGCCTCGCGTTGAACGAATGTAGCCGTCTCCCTCCAACACGTGCAACGCTGTCGTAACGCTTGGACGGCGAACGGCGAGCATAAGTGCAAGATACTCATGGGTAAGTGCGATCTTGTTCCCCCAAATCCGATCATGGCACATCAATAACCAACGAGCCAAACGGACCTCGACCTTGTCAAGAGCGTTGGAATGGGCCGTACAAGCTGCCTGGATCAAGAAAATATGAGCGTACCAACGAGCCATTTGCGCGACGATTGGATCGCATAACATGATTTCTTGAAACGCATCTGCCCCATCCGGAACCCATCTCCTTCGCATTGGACGATAATGTCGAATGGGCTCCGATCAATTCCAAAGCTCAACGCCAAGGGAGCAAAACCGTCATTGCCAATGATGCCGGTTTCCGACATGCGACCTTTGCTTGACGAGACGATGACCGATCCGACCCCGGAATTCATGAAGTAGACGAATTTGATAATCTCGCCTTTGGACGCGATGCGGTAGCCTTGCACCAGCGGCACGAGTTCTAGCTTCGAAAAAAGCCGTCGCCGTGATGGAGCGGGCAACATCGTGAGTAGCTGGTTCTGCGAATGGGAGTAAGGAGTGCTGGTCATAGCTCTCTCCCCTTGGGGCCAGAGCGAATAGGCTCTCAGCCGTCTGCGCCCTCATCAATCTGCAAACGATAGTCGACGCTAACACGCATAACAATCACTGTCGAATCAGTGGATTATTTTGGGTGACGGCAGTCGACGGCGTCGGCCTTTGTGGAGAAGGTCCGCGTCAGGCGCGAACCTGAAGTTCTATTCCTTGTCCATGGCGTCTACAACCGACCTAGACTCGTCCTTCGCAGTCACCAAACGGTCGTTCCCCCCGGTTATCGTAGACGCAAGGCTACGCGCATCATATGGCTTGGCGATGACCACAGCATGCTTCTGATCTCTCACCGACGCGGGATCGCCCGTCGCGAACACGATCAAGGTAGAGGGATGTCGGTTTTTCGCTTCTTCCGCAAGCTGAACTCCTGACGCGCCCGGCAAGTTGACGTCTGTCACAAGGACATCGATTGCCATCGTCTGAAGAGCAGCTCTGGCTTCTTCGGCACTTTCCGCCTCGACCACGATAAGACCTGCATCCTCCAGCATCTCTGCCGTATTCATCCGGATCAAGCCATCGTCTTCGACAAGCAGGACGGTCTTGCGACCAACTTTCTCCCCTTCCGAAGGATGCATGCCAAGATTAATCGACTGAGTGCCTCTTTCGGACTTTTTCGGCAGAGCTTTTCGCTGCGCTTGGTTGGCGAGGACATGCCGAAACTTGCGTGCCAACGCCTCACGCGTATAGGGCTTCGAGAGAAGTTCGACGCCCGCATCAAGTCGACCCCCGTGAACGATTGAGTTCTCCGTATATCCGGAAGTGAACAGGACCGCGATGTGGGGTAGCCTTTCCTTCGCCTTGCGAGCCAGCTCTGGGCTTTTCATTGTTCCGGGCATGACGACGTCGGTGAAGAGGATGTCGATTGGAATGCCGCTATCGATGACGGTAAGGGCCGAATCCGGATCCACGGCCTTGAGCGTGCGGTAGCCGAGATCTGTCAGCATGGCGACTACGGTCTCGCGAACCTCGGCGTCATCCTCCACGACGAGAACCGTTTCCGTACCGCCCACGATTGGTCCGTTGTCGACAAGGACTTCAATGTCTTCAGCGTCGAGTGCGCGAGGCAGATAGAGCTTGATCGTCGTACCATGCCCTACCTCGGAGTAAATCTTGATGTGGCCGCCGGACTGCTTCACGAAACCGTAGACCATGGAAAGGCCCAGTCCGGACCCTTTCCCTTCAGCCTTGGTCGAGAAGAACGGCTCGAAAACCTTTTCGATGATCTCGGCCGACATGCCGGAGCCGGTATCGGACACAGCCATCATCACGTATTGACCAGGCACAACCTCTTCATGCGTTCGTGCGTAATCGTCATCCAGATGGGCGTTGGACAGTTCGATCGTCAGCTTGCCCCGACCGTCCATGGCGTCGCGCGCATTGATGGCAAGGTTGAGCAAAGCGTTTTCGATCTGCGTTGGATCGATGAAGGTGTTCCACAGTCCTCCACCCACTACGGTCTCGACTTCGATGGCTTCTCCGATGGCACGACGGATCATGTCGTCCATGCCTTGGACGAAACGACTTACGTTGACCGTCTTGGGTTCCAGTGCCTGCCTGCGGCCGAACGCGAGGAGCTGGCTTGCCAATTTCGAACCGCGTGCCACGCCCGCCATCGCGTTTGCGATCTTCTTTTCCGCACGCTCGTTACCAGCAACATCCTTGCCAAGGAGTTGGAGGTTTCCAGAAACGACCTGAAGCAGGTTGTTGAAGTCGTGCGCAACGCCGCCCGTCAGCTTGCCCACCGTCTCCATCTTCTGGGCTTGGGCAAGCTTGACCTCGGTCTGCCGCCTTTCGGCGATTTCGGAAATAACGCGAGCCTCGAGGTTCTCGTTTAGTTGTCTGAGCTGTTCCTCCGCCCGTTCACGGTGACGAACCTGACGCGACAGCATCTCCGCTTGCTCTCGTAAGGAAGCTTCTGCCGCCCGCTGGTGTGAGATGTCGGTATGAACGCCGACCCACTCGACGATGTCGCCTTTCGATCCGATGATTGGGAGCGCCCTGATCGCAAATTGACGCCACGCTCCATCGTGGCGTCGCACGCGGTGCTCGTGAATGAACATGGATTTGGTGGCGACGGCCTCGCTCCATGCGGCTACGCTAGCCTCCTGGTCTTCAGGATGAACAGCACTTGCCCAACCGAAGCCCTGGTACTCGTCAAAAGACTGTCCGGTTAAATTCGACCAGCCCGGCTGCTCGCCCATCATCTGGCCGTCCGCAGTATTGGTCCAAAGCACTCCGTGAACCGCATCCATGGCTGTCCGGAAACGATTGTTGCTGATTGCAACTTCCGCTTCGCGAACCGCCCGCTCCTCGATATCTATCCCAAGTATGAAGACGCCGGAAATGCTGCCGTTGCGCTCATACCTTGGTACATAGCGGATCTCGATGCGTCGCGGCGATCCGCCGGCATGGGCGATGTCCGCTTCAGCGACGACAGTCTCGCCTTGGAGCGCGCGCTCGATATCGGGGCGGCGGTTCTGGTAAGCTTTCTCGCCGATGATATCGGCGACCTTACGGCCGACCATCTCTTGCGGATCAGTGCCGAACCACTCCTTGTAGGTGCCATTGGCGAAGGTGTAGACGTGGTCATGATCAACGCAGGATATGAGCATTGGGACAGCGTCGGTGACGCCGCGCAGCTCTGCTTCGCTGTCAGCGAGCCTCTTCTCCATGTCGATGCGATCGGTGTTGTCGACGACCGTGCACATCACGCCGCCCACTGATCCACTTGCGTCGTAGACCGGCGTGTAGAAAAGATCGAAGATGAAGTGATGCTCGCGACCATCACGTACAAGCGTCAGGGGTTGGTCCTGGTAGGATCGCAGCTCGCCGCGCATCCCCGCCTGTATCATCTCCCTGTTCCAGTCCCATATTTCCGGCCATACGTCGGCGACATCGCTTCCAAGCGCCTGAGGATGCTTGGGACCTGCAATCTTACTGTAGGCGTCGTTGTAGAGCATGATGCGCGAGGGACCCCACATCACCACCTTCGCAACCGGCGAATTGACGATATTCGCAACGGTCGTGCGAAGCTCGATGCTCCAGCGTTCAACGGCGCCCAACGGCGTTTGAGACCAATCCTTGTCCCTGATGTAGGCACCACATTCTCCCCCGCCAATAGGCCAAGCGGTAGCAAGCGCTGCTGGAGCGACCCCGCGCAGAGCACGTAGACCCGCGCGGACGACTTCGCTCGCATTGGCATATTCGCCACTTGCCAGTTGTTCGTTGATATAACCTTCCAGTTCGGAAGTGAGCGAAACATTGCGGGTGAGACGGTGTGCCATTTCTCCGGTATGGCACGGAGTAAATATCGTGTCAATTTGTGCCACAGCATGTCAAATTATGTAGCGTCCCATGTTACCTCATGATAGTTCGCTAAAAAATGAAAGCTGCAGAGACTGCGGTCTCCACTGATGATGAGCCGAAACGAATTCAAGGTAATTTACAAAAGCATGGGGCGGCATTCTTATCGCTGCTCGATGTCTGCGGTGCAATGTGCGGAAACGCCGAAGGTGTTAAGTGACCTCAACTCTCGAAAAACTGTCACGGGAAGATTTGGAAGCCGAAGTTCTGGCATTGCGCGCGCAAGGCCAGTCTAGCGCGCGGAAAGCGCGTCGGGATGCGATCTTTCAAAGCACCATCGATTACGCGATCATAGCGACGGATCTCAACGGCGTGATCACCGATTGGAATAAAGCTGCGCACTCCATCATGGGGTGGACCGCGCAGGAGATGGTTGGAGGCACCGCCGAAGCCATCTTCACGTCGGAAGATCGGGCTGTCGGCCGTATGGAAACGGAAATGGCCCTGGCGCTGAAGGATGGCCGGGCCAATGACGAGCGCTGGCATCTTCGTAAGGACGGCACACGCTTCTTCGCATTGGGCGAAATGTTCGTCCTGAAGGACGAGGACGACAGCGCGCAAGGCTTCGTAAAGGTGCTGCGAGACAGAACAGAGCAGCGTCGCACTTACGATCAGCTTCAGCAGAACGAGGAGTGGCTCCGCACGATCGTCGACGCGGTCGAGACGGCCTTTGCGATCGTTGAGGTGAAGTTCGACGAGAACGATCATCCGATCGATTATCGTTTTCTCCAGGCCAATCCTGCATTCGAGCAACAGGCAGGCGTCAACCTGCGCGGAAAGTGGGTGACGGAATTCGCACCGGATTTGGAGAAGTTCTGGTTCGAGACGTACGGACACGTTGCCAGGACGGGGGAACCTGCGAATTTCGAAAGCTACGCCAAAGCCTTTTCGAGATGGTTCGATGTCCGAGCGTTGCGGGTCGGCGATCCTGCCGCTCGCCAGATTGCTATCTTCTTCAATGATGTGACGGCTCGACGTGAAGACGAAGCACGCCGGAATTCCATCCAGCAGTTGAGCGATAGAATTCGCGACCTTTCTGATCCTACAGAGATTGCACGCGCAGCGCAGGAAATCCTGGGCGTGGCATTGGATGCGAACGTCGTTGCTTATGGGAATGTGAGTGCGGAAGCTGACGTCGTTGTCGAGAGCTACTGGGCTAGCAAAGAGTTGTCACTGCCTTCTGGGCCGATTTCTATAAGCGACTACGGCCTCTACGATCAGGACTTGAAGCGCGGCGAGCCTGTTGTCATCTGCGATGTCGCGCGCAATCAGCGAACAGAAGGATTTGCGGAAGCCCTCCAAGGTAGAGGCATTAGATCCTTTGTCAGCGTTCCCCTCATCGAACAATCGAAGCTCGTAGCGCTGCTCTATGTCGGCCAATCGGAGCCTCGAAACTGGAGCGACGGTGAAATCGAATTTATCCGGGACGTGGCAGAACGCGTCAGAGCCGAGGCTGAGCGGTCTAGGCGAGAGCTCGAGTTGCGGGAATCCGAAACAAGGGTGAAAGAATACGCGGACCGCGTGAAGCTCGCGCTTGCGGCTGGAGCAATTATAGGCACCTGGGTTTGGGACATCCCGAATGACCGGTTCACCGTTGACGAGGCCTTCGCAACCGCATTTGGCCTAGATCCCTCACTGGGGAGAACCGGCATTCCACTGGCTCAGATCGTCGATACAGTTCACCCAGATGACCAAGCCGGACTGGCGGCTGCCATCCAAGAGGCCATTGCGAGAGGTGGCGCCTACGCCCATCAATATCGAACGCGCAGAGCGGACGGCAAATACTACTGGCTCGAGGCCAATGGCAGAGTGGATCTTGGGCCTGACGGAAAGGCCGCGAACTTCCCAGGCGTTCTACTTGACGTGGACGCGAGACGAGCGGTGGAAGCAGAGCGAGACCGCGTAACGGGCATGCTTCGTAGCCTCAATGACAATCTCGAGCAGCGGGTGCTTGAACGCACGTCTGAACTGATGAGGGCCGAGGAAGCACTTCGACAATCGCAGAAAATGGAAGCCGTAGGGCAGCTTACAGGTGGCTTGGCGCACGACTTCAACAATCTTCTTGCCGGCATCTCTGGGAGCCTCGAACTCATCGAGACCCGCATCCAACAGGGCAGACTGATGGAGGTGGAGAAGTACGTGGTCGCGGCGCAGGGCGCCACCAAACGTGCCGCCGCGCTCACCCACAGATTGCTGGCGTTCTCGCGGCGTCAGACACTGGAACCCAAGCCCACCGACGTCGTCGCGTTGATAGACGGCATGGAAGAACTGGTGCGACGGACGGTTGGTCCTCAAATACACATTGAGACACATGCTGGGGCCGATCTCTGGGCGACCCTGGTCGATCCGAACCAGCTCGAAAACGCTGTCCTGAATCTTTGCATCAACGCACGCGACGCCATGCCCGACGGCGGTAGAATCATCATCGAGGCCAACAACAGGAAGCTTGACGAAGATGCTGTCTCGCTCGATCTCGATCCAGGCGACTACGTTTCGGTGTCCGTCTCGGATAGCGGCGTCGGGATACCGGCCGATGTCATCGAGCGTGTGTTCGAACCGTTCTTCACGACGAAGCCGATAGGGGTTGGAACTGGACTTGGTCTGTCCATGATCTTCGGGTTCGCCAAGCAGTCGGGTGGTCAGGTCCGCGTTCAGTCCGAAGTAGGCAAAGGAACGACGGTCACGCTATTCTTGCCACGTCACGACGGCGTCAAGGCAGCAGACGAAACTGTCGAGAGCGGCATTCTGTCCGACCATAAATCCGACAAACAGATGACTGTTCTCGTAGTCGACGACGAGCCGCTTGTTCGAATGCTTATAGTGGATGTTCTCGAAGAGCTTGGCTACCGGCCGATCGAAGCCGACGATGGCCCGGCCGGAATGGAACTTATCCGTTCTACAGAACAGATCGACCTTTTGATCACTGACGTGGGATTACCCGGTGGGATGAACGGCAGGCAGGTCGCGGATGCGGCACGCGAACTGAGGCCGGGCCTCAAGGTGCTGTTCGTTACGGGTTACGCCGAAAACGCCGTTATCAATCATGGACACCTTGATCCGGGAATGGAAATCATAACGAAACCATTCGATCTGACCGTTCTGGCGAAGCGTATCGGCGACATGCTGAATTCCGCGGCGCCGGCACCAGGGAGTTGACGAGGTCCGCGTTGATCGCTGAAAGGCGAAAAGCGCACAGAACCGCAAGCTTTGAATAGGCCGGTGAGAAATTCTTGCGCATGCTGGTGAAACTTTTTCGGCGCCCGCGAGTTGGGCGAGTTGGTTCTTCTGGCAAGAACTGGAAGACTATCGTCATAAGCTGAGTGCCGCCGCTCCGGAGAACAATTCCTCTTGCACAGTTTGACCGCCACCGATCTCGTCGCAATCGTGCAAGGGATGCCGCAGCCTTATCTCATCCTCGATGCCGATCTGGTCATCGTGGGTGCCAGCAATTCCTATCTGGCGCTTACGGACCGCACGTTGGACGATATTGTGGGCCGTTCCATTCTTGAGGCTTTTCCGGAAAATCCCGAGGCCGCTGGCACTGTCGAGCAGGGACCTTTGGAAGTGTCTCTTCGCCACGTGCTGGCAACCGGAAAGCCGCATGAGATGGCGGTCATTCAGTACGATATCCCGCAGCCCGGTGGTGGGTTCGTGCAGAAATTCTGGACCCCTATTCATACGCCCGTCGCAGGTGCCGGTGGCAAGCCGGCATTCATCATCCAGAACCCGATGGACGTAACCGAAAGCGTGCTGAAGGCGCGCGAGGCCGATGCGCGTTTGCGCATTGCCCTTCACGCGGCCGACCTTGCGTCTTGGGAATATGAGCCTGAGACGGACCTCTGGCGTCGCAGTGGCGCCGTCGACGTGATGTTCGGCTTCGAGCCGGGAGAAGGCGGACCGGTTGCGGCACCATTCTTTGCAAAGATGCATCCAGAGGATCTGGGGCGAGTTCGTGAGACCGTTGCCTCCGCCATCGCATCCCCCGACCATACCGTGATCAACTTCGACTATCGCATTGTCGATTCCGGCACTGTACGGCACGTTTCCTCGCGCGGCGAAGTTCTCAGAACATCGACGGGCAAAGTGAGGATGATTGGCGTGTTGATGGACGTGACCCCCGACCGCGAGCGCGAGGCTGCCCTTTCATCAGCTCTCGATGAGAAGAGCGAACTGGTCGCCCAGAAGGATCTTCTGCTGGCCGAGGTGAACCACCGCGTCAAGAACAGCCTGCAACTGGTCGTCAGCACCTTGCGGCTTCAGGCACGCCGCCTGGAAGATCCTGCTCTTGCCCAGGCTTTCGATCGGGCGATCTCTCGCGTTCGGGCGATCATATCGGTGCATGAGGGTCTTTACCGGGACCAGAATTCGCTCGCCGTCAACATGGCAGAACATCTGGACAAGCTGTGTCGCGACATCACCGTTGCCGGCGGAGCGGAGATCGACCTTGCTATCGACGACATCTCTCTAACCACCGAGCGCGCGATTCCTGTCTCGGTGATAGTCAGTGAGCTGATCCACGATCTGCGGAACCACCGCACCGGTGGCGGCCGTGTTCAAGTGGCGTTGAAACGGCGTTCGCCGAGCGAGTGCGTCTTGAGCGTGCATGGCGATGAGGTCGCCTCATCATCCAGCGAGCTTTCGCAACGGCTGATCGCCAGCATGGCGAGCCAGATCGATGGCACGATCTTACACCCCGAGGACCAGGGGTTCTGGGCGGTCACATTCCCGGCGGAGGCACGTTGATGCCGCTGCGCGTGATGATCGTCGAGGATGAGATGCTTCTGGCGTTGGACCTGGAGGACATGCTGATCGACGCCGGCCACACGGTCGTCGGGCAGGCATCGGACATGCTACAGGCAATTGCTCTTGCCGAGAAAGTCGATGGAGCCGTCGACGTTGCCATCATGGATGTCAATCTTGCGCGTGGAACGAACGGTGTGGAGACGGCCGCGGTGCTTCGCAACCGCTTCGACGTGCCATCTCTCTTTGTCAGCGCCAACCTCGATGAGCGGACCCGCGCGCTCGCGCAGGCGTCCAAGCCGATTGGATTCGTGGGCAAGCCTTACTCGGAACGCGAAGTTCTGTGTTTTTTGGTGACGCTTCGCCGTTGACGTGGGTGTCCCAGACAATGTCTTTAACGGCCGAAAAATGCGATGATATCGCGACTTTTAATTCGGCTTGACCCCGATTACATCAGGGCCGAAGTTTCCAAGAGGGACGACGCGACCAGTCAACGCATGGGCTGACCATATGGGCAGGCAAGCACTGGCGCGCTCATATGATGACTTAAAAGCAATCTGTTTTTGCGTCCATGTGACCCGTTTTTGTTGTTTGTAGTGGGTATAAAGTCGTCTCAGTATTAGGGAGTGCGAATATTTCGTTGTAGAATCTGAACTTGGAAGGTAATCGAAACTGGCGATACAGACGCGATCTCCGCACGCATGTACGCACTAACGGTCGTTGGCTTCGCGCTGTGGACAACTTTCGGCATCCTGAGAACCGAGTGGCCGATCATTCTCACAAATTCGATCTGCTTCTGTCTCTCAGGTTATATCCTCATCAAGAAAATCCGCGCCATATGCAACGCTAATCTCGCTTCGAGTGCAAGATCACAGGCACCAAATGAGTTTGCGGGGAAATGTAAATCGAAGAACTCCCTTTCCGGATAGGAACGGCTGAACCAACGGTTTACGGCAACTCGGCATCGCTGATTGCTACCTAGATCAGCGTTGCCACAGTGAGAATGACTTTGGAGTCTCGGGCAAACAAGGCGTCGACAAGGACATGGCAATAGAAAAGCTGGATCCGATCCGTGCCCGATTGGTCGATGCGGGTGGACGGGATTGGGCGGCGGCGGGCTTGCCGCCCGCTGGGCGTTGTTGCTCTCCAGATCATCCCGGATCATAAGTATGGAAATTCCAGCCTTTGGAACGCGTTGACGCATTCTAAAGCCCTCACCTTCTGACTTCAAACGCCTTTCAAGCCCGTGATGAGGCTCCCATCCAAGCTCCACAAACGGTCGGCTTCGGAACGATGGCTGCGCCCGATCGTTCTTGTTTCGGGTAAGCAAGAATGAGGACTATTGATGGGAGAGCACCAAGCCGGCCTCGTCTTGAAGGAAACGGCCATGGAAGTCGAGGCAATCGTATTCGAGCCAAGTGATTGGGTACCCAACAATCAGCGGCTTCCCGTTTTGTATTACCAGGTTCAGCTCGACGATGGCGATGACTTTGAAACGCTGTTTGCCCTGAACGCCTGGGCTGGGATCTGGACAGACGGCGTCTTCGATTACCAGCACTATCACGCCGGCGCCCATGAAGTGCTGGGCGTCAAAAGTGGAACTGCAACCTTGCTAATCGGCGGCCCGGACGGCCGAATGGTAGACGTTTCGTCAGGAGACTGCCTCCTCCTGCCGGCTGGCACAGGTCACCAGAACCTCGGAAGCTCAGAAGATTTCCAGATCGTTGGAGCTTATCCCGCGGACGAGCACGCCGATATCCAGCGATCAGCCGCCACAGAGGAAATGCTGCAGAAGATTGCGTCGCTTCCTTTACCCGAGACCGATCCGGTCCACGGCCCTTCAGGCGGGCTGCTCGAAAAATGGGGCTGACCAAGCTTTTATCGCTGAAGCATCGACATTACGACCTACGCATGCCGCAGCGTCTCTCAGGCGATGCGTGCGCCGTGCGAACTGCGCAATGTTCAGAACGTAGAGCATCACCGATGCTTTTTTGTGATAGGCCAGTTGATTATTCCTCCGGCAAACAGTGCACCCCATACCAGTAAAGGCTAGAGCGGTAGGCGGATGCAATGGTACATCCACGACCAGACCGTCGGATCGGCGGTCCTCATGCTGTCGATGGCATGTTTCACGTTCGCGGGAAAGACACAAACGGCGTATGTTGCCAACGCAAAACCTGCGAGTTTGCGGAGCCGAAAATGCCATAGGCCGAGCGCGCCAGCAATCTCGCACAGTCCTGTCAGGGCGATGACGAGCGATGCATGAGGAACCCACTGTGGCGTGATCGTCAGGAATGGTCTCGGATAGGCAAGATGCATAACGCCCGCGATGGCGTAAAAGATGAAGAAACCGGCTCGCACGCGGTTTCGCCATGCCTCCAGGCTCACCCGTGAGCTTTCCGGCCCCGATGCTGTCATGAAATTAACGATCGACGCAAGAACGCACGTGCGCGATCGGCTCCGCTCGAAGAGATCGTGTGGCCGACGCCGGGCTCCACGTCAAGTTCGACCTCGAACCCGGCAGCCTGGAACTGCGAAGCCGCCATCATCGAATCTGCGGCCGGGATAATCGTGTCCGCTTGTCCGTGAACAAGAAGAACCTGAGTGGTCTTGCTGAGCGGCGAAACCTGTTGAGGGGCCAAGAGGCCTGCGAATGAAACAAGTGCACCGATCTGCCACCTGCCTGAGGCAATTGCGTCCAGCGCAACGATCGCGCCTTGCGAGACGCCGACGAATGCAACCCGATGATGTGCCTCGTTAAAGCCTTCACGGTGAACGACGTCGGTCATGAGATCGTCGAACGTCTTGCGTGCTGCTCGGATGCGAGCAGGATCAAGGGGGTCGCCTTCGATCAAAAACCACTGGTGTCCCCTCCAGTGATGGAGTGGCGCGTCCGGCGCTGCAAAACGCGCGTTCGGGAAGCTTGACCTCCATGCGTTGGAGAGAGGCATAAGCTGCGCGCCCGATGCGCCTATGCCGTGAAGGAAAACTATGAGGCGATCACGAGAGTGCATTGAGGTCCTATCGGTAAAAAGGAGGCCGACGGCGCTCGACCATAGAGGGAGCAGCCGTCTCACCCCGCGAATACCGTCACGCAGACGTCGGCGGATGCCGCTGTACAGGTTTACGATTGTTTGGGGTGGCGCTCAGGATGTGGCGTTGCGGTGTCAGCGATACAAGCCCTGGAATAGACCCCGTACGCTAGCAGACGGCAAGCTTCGACCTATTGTGTGGGTGCTCCGTGTCACCCATCTATGAGAAAACCTCATGGATGATTGTCATGGCAAGCCGGCTCAGGAACAAACTGACCGTGCAAGAATGCACGGCGATTTTTGAACATACCAACAAGTTTGCGGCCGATGCGGCTGAAGAGGAGCGCCGTTTGCGCGCGGAAAAGACAAAGCGCCTTCGCCGGCTCAGGCCGGAGGGTGACCGGGATGTTTCGCAATAGGGCGAAACCCGCGAGGCATTCAGGCATTCATCTAAAATTTTCAAGGGGATCAAGAAATGGATCAGTTTATGAAACCGGTAATCAATGCTGCAGGAAGCCGCCGGGCCGCGGCTCGCTAAGGGTTACAGTCTCGAAGACCTTGCGATGGCGACTGGGTTGACCGTTCAGGAGATTGCAGCGGCTGAAGAAGGCGATGCCGTCCTGCCGCCCGAGCATCACGTACATCGCATCGAGCATGCGCTCAGCTAGTTTCATGCCCAGCGTTCTGGAGGAAACGATGTCAGACGACATAACCAGCGAAAACATCGAGCACAATCTGTGCGAGATCCGCGACCTTCTTTACCAGGCAGTTGAAGATAATATGGCCAAGAAGGGCGTTGACGCTCGGGAGCCGACCAAGGAAGCGCTACGAGCGCCTGTCGTCTTTGCTGGATGGCTTCGGTAGCGATCTGAAGCGCCCTTGGATGATCGGTAACGGGGCGGTCGCGCGATAGGGACGAGCAGCGCCTCACTCCGCTGTGGGCGGTTGAAGATAGTCGGAGTTGCGCTTGCCCGCCTTGGCGGCGATCGAGGTCGAAACGGACCGATATTCTGGCGGCCTGCTGCAGTCGACGTTCGATAGGCTATCTGTTGCACGTTGTGGTCGCGCCATTGCTGTGGCCGCTGATCCCGTCGATAGAGCGCTTTTTTCGCCTTTAGCGGAATCGAACAGCCGTTCACCTAGTGCTTTGCCTAGCCGAAATTTATTTCTCCAGTGACAGCGAGTAGCGGGTATGCCGACGTTCACCCGTACGCGTCAGTGCACCGATCTCCACGAGCTGCTGAAGGTCGCGTGTTGCTGTAGCGCGGGATGTGCCTGTGATCGAAATGTAGTTTTCGGCACTTAGCCCCCCCTTGAAGCCTGCCGTGCCTTCCTTGAAGATGCGCGCGACTACCTTTTCCTGCCGCTCGTTCAACTGGCCTCGAAAACGATCATAGAACTTTGCTTTCTGAATGAAAAAATCTATGCGCTCAAGCGTCGCCCGTTGAGCATCCAGGATAGTTTCTGCAAAGAAAATGATCCAGCCGGTGATATCGAGCGTGCGTTGGTGCCGTTCAAGTTCGGAGTAGTAGGCCTTCCGGCTCTTCTCGATCGTAAAGGCGAGTGAAATGAGGCTTGGCTGCCCTATGTTCTGAGCCAGGGATTTCTCAGCGAGCGCGCGCCCGAGCCGGCCATTGCCATCCTCAAATGGATGTATGCTTTCAAAATAAAGATGGCCTACTGCTGCGCGCGTCAAAGCTTGAAGCGACGTTTGACCATCTGGCCCGGATTGATTGAACCATGCAATGAAAGTCTCCATCTCATCGGTAACCTGGCGAGACGGGGGGGCCTCGAAGTGGATTGTGGTCTTGTCCAATCGACCTGACACGATCTGCATGGCGTCTTCATGCGTGCGGTAAGCACCAACCGTTTCAATATATCGATTTCCGGCCATCAGCATTGAATGCCACTGGAACAGTCCCTCGTGACGCAGCGGCCTATGCCAGCTTCGATAGACATCCGCCATCATCTCGGCGATCCCCCGCTCTTGGGGACGGATCTGCCTGTCATCAGTGCTTAGCCCGAACTGCCGGCGGAGCGATGACTGAACACTCACGCGGTCCAGATATTCCCCTTCAATCTCTGAGGTCTTAACCGCTTCATCGCTCAGCAGCTCAATGCGAAGTTGGTTGCTATCGTCCTCGTCGAAATGCCGGACAGCACCGATAACCTCGCCGGCGGACTGCAAGAATTTCTGCTCCAACGGTAACAAGCTTGGGGTGTCGTACCTGAAGTTTGGCCAATCAGTGTTTTGCCAGTTCCATTTCATGAGTTATAGCCGCCTTTTCTATAACTCATAATTATTGCGACACATGAGCTATTGCAAGTCCGTCTATCGCTCAGTGCCACAAGCTGCGGCTCTCCATTCAAGACGCAGCGATCAACAGATAACCTCTTGCCCTAAACATATTTTGTTAACGGGCACCTCATATTCCCGCTCGCCCTTGGTACTGATGCCGAGAGAAACGGAATGAGCATGACCAAACACGGCATTTCATCACGTCATTGTCAGCGAAAAATTTCGGAGTTCTGCGAGCTTCGTATCGCTCCGATCGCATCCTGGCAAGCGTTGGAGAATATACGGCCTTATCTGGCCAGTTTGATTGTCGACCGAAAATCACCACCACTTTTGAATGGCTATATCGACTGGACGATGATCGGTCAGGCCTGTGGGTCGAAGCCGAGTTGACGGCAGAGCCGAAAAAGCAGCTCTGACCAGCGCTGCATGCGATCATCCGATGGCTCGGCGCACCATCTCGCAGTCATCATCATCTTCTGGAACACCATGAAACTCGGCGAAGTCGTCGCCAACCAGAAATGGGCCGGAAAGCCGTTATCAACCGATCTACTGGCACGTGTCTCGCCGCTCGGTTGGGAACACATCAATCTCACCGGAGAATATCGTTGGCCGAAACCTTAGCGTAAAATCCCGCCCCCTCCCGCAAACGACCCCAAGGACGGCACCATAAGTGCATACCAGGATGGTCAGGAAGCGCTGCTCGTTACCTGTCGTGACTTGGTTGTGAACGAGGCGCATTGCGGAAGGGTCTTCACCATACGATCTGCGCCAGAGACGTGCGACATACACAATACTAAGCCGCCCATTACGAGAGTGGGCGGCCTTATCGTCACTATGGTTGATCTTGAGTCTTTGGCTCAAAACTCTTCCCAATCCTGCTTCACCGCCGCATTGCCATTGAAGGCGGAGGCGATTTTCCGGCCAATTGCGCGGGCTGGTGACGGGGCCGGGCGTTCGGCCTGTGTTGCTGTGCGAACCGGGGCGTCGTAGGAACCGGCAAGCTTGAACTGGCCGAGCAACTGGTTGAGCGAGGCCGCTTCACGAGCCAGACCGTGGCTGGCGGCGGTAGATTCTTCCACCATTGCCGCGTTCTTCTGCGTGTCCTGGTCCATCTGGTTCACAGCCGTGTTGATCTGCTGGAGGCCCGAAGACTGCTCCTGCGCCGATTCCACGATCGCCATCACATGCCGGTTGATTTCCTGCACTTCCGCGACGATGGTTTCCAGCGCCTTGCCGGTTTCACCGACGAGTTCCACGCCTTCCTGAACCTGCGCGTTGGAGGTGGTGATCAACGCCTTGATGTCCTTGGCCGCAGAGGCGGAGCGCTGAGCAAGTTCACGCACTTCCTGCGCAACCACGGCAAAGCCCTTACCCGCCTCACCCGCACGCGCCGCTTCCACGCCTGCATTCAGCGCCAGCAGATTGGTCTGGAAGGCGATCTCGTCGATGACGCTGATGATGTTGGAGATTTCAGACGAAGACTTCTCGATCTGCTCCATGGCGATAACGGCCTTGCGCACCACATTGCCGGACTGTTCGGCACCGGTCCGGGCGCGGGCGACCAGCTGACCGGCTTCCTGCGCACGCTTGGTCGAGTCCTTCACCGTGGTGGTGATCTCTTCCAGAGCCGCTGCGGTTTCTTCGACCGATGCGGCCTGCTGCTCGGTGCGCTTGGCCAGATCGTCTGCCGCTGAGCGGATTTCATTGGCACCGGCGTCGATGCCGCGGGCGTTGTTGGCGACACGCGAAAGCGCTGACTGGAGCTTCTCGGCAGAGGCATTGAAGTTGCCGCGCACGACATCGAGATGCTGGGCAAACGGCTGGCTGATGCGGTAGGACACATCGCCATCCGACAGGCGGGAAAGCGCATCGGCAAGATTATCGACGGCGAACTGCGTATCAGCCGCTTCCCGAGCCTTCTGCTCCTCACGCGCCATGCGTTCTTTCTCCGACAGGCTGCGATTGGCATCGGCTTCCTGTTCGAGACGGATACGCTCGATAGCGTTGTCGCGGAAAATCACGACATTGCGTGCCATTTGCCCAATTTCGTCACTACGCTCTGCGCCGGCGATCTCAAGATCAAGCTTGCCGGATGTGAGCGCCGACATGGTGCCGGTCATGGCGTTAAGTGGTTTGATGACACCGCGCTGCACGATCAAAGTCGAGATGACTGTGGTGACTGCTGCAATGATACCAAGCACGATCATCGTATTAGAAGTCAGCGACTGGACCTCATCGCCCGTTCTCATCACGTCCAACGCCGCGGTAAGCTGGATGGCGATGAGCTTTGAAATCGAGTCACTCAATGGATCGACAATGCTATAAAGCGGACCATCGGCAAAGGTGTTGATGGCCGCGTTGTCTCCGCTGGACAGAAGTGGGCCAATCGCGTTGATCTTCGCATCCGCGGTTTTACGAATTGCCTCGAATTCCGCGACAAGCCTCTTTTCGTCGTCAGTCAGATAGGTCGCCGTATAAGCGTTCCAGGATTTGTCGATATCCGCCATGGCTTCGCTAATATTGCGGCTGCCCTCCGCGCCGGTCATTGTGCCAGCACTGACCTTGTGCACAGTATCAACAATCTTGACGGCGTAATCATCAGAAATAGACTTCAATTGACCCATCGGTACAACGCGGTCAGCCACAATGCTGTGGGTCCTATTGCCCTGCTCCTCGAGAGAGTAGAGACTGAATGCGAAGGTTGCTGCGAGTATTGAAACTAGCACTAAGATACATGAAAGTATTTTTACGCGAATAGACATAGCTATCCTTTTACTGGCACTCGGCATCGTGCCTTCCAAGACTGGTTAATCTGTGACAGAGAGCATTTCGGATATTACTATTCATCTATAATTATTAATTAGCAATGAACTAGGTATGACGGCGCCTTAAAAATAGGCAATATGCAGCCCATTAATGCTAATCTTGCCGCAATCTTGGTCAAAAGCCAATCCAAAGATGTGCATTCGATAGCCTTGTGCGATGTACTTGCACTCGGAGGATGCGCTTTATCTCGCCTTATCGCCTTGAGTAGATGAAAATAAGCCGCATGGCGTAACGTCAATATTTGGATTTCTGGTTTTTATTGCCAATCATTTTTCGAAGATTGCTGCTTTGATACCGATGTCGCGATCAAAGTAAGCATTCGCCGAGGACCGCAGTGTCAGGTTTTTTTGCGCGATCTGCGCTTCCATTTCGCAGCCAGAGCCTCGACGTTTTTGCCGAGATTTCTTGCATCGGCCTGGCTGGGGTCGTAGTCTGAACTTCCCCACCATTCGAGCAGTTCTTGATGTCGCTCATGGTTGACGTCGGCAATAGCCTCACGGAACTCTTCATAGCCCCAAGGGCCGCCAACATCCTCTGGCGGGCACCTTCCGACAGCCTCGAGAAGGAAAGGATCATCAAAGCCGGGGGTAGCCGGAAAGGTCTTTTCGATTTTCACTGTGTGCGTCCAGCCGTCACCGAAGTCATAGAGATACTTGAATGACTTCGCGCCGATATCTTCGATGGCGGCAAGAAGCGTTTCCTTGCGAGCATCAATGGGGTCATCAAAGCCGCCATCAGGCACGCCGAATCCGATGTCACGGATCCTGAACTCATAGAGATGACTGTTGGTCCAGCCGAAAGCCTGCTGGAGAACATCATGAAGCCGGTCGAGCCGAATGCGGAACGGCACGACAACGCGCCGCATCACCAAGGGATCAACGTCATCGAGCGTGATCTTCAAGCGAACGAGAGGACCTGCCATCAGGCCGCCTGCTGCAGAGATTTTGTTGCGGGGTTCCGCCAATTCCAGGGAAGAAGTTCATCGATCAGGCTGGCAGGATGATCGGCGATGCGGGCGAGAACATCTGCAAGCCAGGTCTGTGGATCAGTGCGGTTCATTTTCGCGGTGACGATCAGGCTGTACATGGCTGCCGCCCTTTGCCCTCCGCGGTCGGAACCGGCAAATAGCCAGGCTTTTCGTCCAAGGGCCACACCACGCAGAGATCGCTCCGCGCAATTGTTCGACAGGCAAATCCGGCCGTCGTCGAGGAAGCGGGTGAAGGATTCCCAGCGGTTCAGCATATAGTCAAATGCCTTTGCCAGGTCGTTGTCACGCGGCAACCTGGCGCGGTGGTCGCGTATCCATATTTCCATCTCGTCGATCAACGGCTTTGATAATTGCTGGCGGATCGCTTTTCTCTCATCGGCAGTGCGGCCATTGATCTGGCGTTCGATCTCGAACAGCGCGTCGATCCGCTGCACCATGTTCAAGGCGATTGGTGAGATAACGGCGGCACTTTTACCCTGCCCTTTTCGGCGCGCATTGGCCTCCAGATCGGCTTGCGCAAAGAATGGCCGCCTGGCATGCGCCCAACACGCCGCTTCATAAATCGGGCCCGGACTTCGATCAGGAAGATAGAGCTGGCCATAGCCGGTATAGGCGTCCGCCTGAAGGATACCGCTATAATTGGCCAGATGTGCCTGTGGATGTTCGCCGGCCCGGTCCCGGGAATAATAGAACATCACCGACGGTGGAGCCGTTCCGCCGAACGGAGCATCGTCCCTGACATAGCTCCATATCCGGCCGGTTGCGGTCTTGCCGAGAGCTAGAACCGGCACGGTCGTGTCATCACCGTGGATCCGTTCAGACGCGAACGTATGGCTTTCAATCCGTCGCACCAGCGGGTCAAGGACCTGGCAGCACGCACCAATCGCGTCTGCTGCAGTCGACAGGCTGATCGGCACACCCTCCAAGGCAAAACGTTCGACCTGGCGATTGAGGGGAATATGCTGGCCGAACTTGTCGCAGAGCATCATCGCCAAAAGGCTTGGCCCCGCCCATCCTCTCGGGATGACATGGAAGGGTGCAGGTGCCTGGCTGATCTTCTCGCAGTCACGGCAGGTGAACTTTTCCCGCACCGTCTGAATGACCTTCCAGCTCCGCGGTACGCTCTCCATCGTTTCGGTGATGTCTTCGCCGAGCTTGCGAAGCCGTTCACCGCCACAGCAACTGCAGGCAACCGGCCCTGGCACCACAACACGCTCACGCGGCAGATGTTCCGGGAATGGCTTCTTGACCGGCCGCTTGCGCGTAAAGCCGGTGACCGCAATCGCAGATGCTGCAGCAACGGCCATTTCGGCGGCAAGCTCATCTTCGGTCGCCGTCGCTTCGGCGTCCTCCAGCATCAGCTCCATCTGCGCAATCAGCCGCGCCGTCCGTTCCGACTTCTGACCGCGAAGCTCCCGTTGCAGCTTTTCGATATAGACTTTCTGGCGAAGAATGATGGCCTGATCGTCGGCCTCCTTGGCCTTGGCAACAGCCAATTCGGCCAAAGCAGCAGCACGCTCCGCCCGCGCTGTCGCCAATTCTGCTTCAAGAGCAGCAGCATGATCGCGGTGATTTTCGAAGCCCGGTTCCATGCTCGAAGTGAATCACAAAACCCCTGATTTGCACAGCTTTTCTTGATGGCAATGGCGGCAAATCCTCGCCAAAATTCGCTATCCAGCGCTCGTCGGACGCCATGTCTGCTGCGGGTTTCGCCAGTCAATTCCCTCAAGCAAGTAGGACATCTGGCCAGCCGTCAGCGCAATTGCTCCGCCCTCAGTCACCGGCCAAATAAAACGGCCACGCTCGAGCCGCTTTGCGTACAGCGAAAGCCCAATTCCGTCATGCCAAAGAGCCTTGATCAGCCGGCCGCTTTTACCGCGGAAAACAAAAACGTCCCCCTTGAACGGATCACGACCAAGACCTTCCTGCACGATCAGAGCAAGACCCTGCATTCCCTTGCGCATATCGCAATGGCCGCTCGCAATCCAAACCCGCACGCTCGAACTGATCGGGATCATTTGAGCGCTCGCATCACTGCAGCGGCAAGATCACAAGGCACGCCGGAGGCAATCCTCACCTTGATACAGTTCGCAAAGTCCACAACTATGGTTGCCGCACCACCATCGCCACCGCTAGAAACATCCAGAACTGTTGCCGGCACAAAAGCAGGCCCATCTTTCACAGTCAGCGCTTGGCGCCGCCACGTGTAGAGCAGCCCCGTCGAAACATCAAAACGACGCGCTACCTCCGAGACATTTGCCCCAGGAGCAAATGCTGCCTCCAGAATTTCCAGCCGTCGGTCCGGTGACCAACGACGACGCCGTTCTTGACCCGTCAGCAAAATGGCCTGTGCCATAGTTCCTCATTGCGCTCTTAAGTCCACTCTCAAGAGCGCAAAATCACGTTATCGCCAAAAACTCGCAAGGCGGTCCACGCCGGAGGGATACCGATCAAAACGTGTGAGCTGTTTTGATGGTCTTGCGAGGCAGACATCTTTCGTTACGATCGGTCAATCGGAGAGCCTGATGGATCACGGCAAAGAATTCGCTAACGTTGTCTAAACGCTGCAAGTCGCTGGTGCGGTTCGTTTCCGATGCGCGCCTTGTAACCTAGTCGGTAGACTTGGTGGAGACGAGTTTATGATTGGTCTCAGAAGCGACGGTTCGGAACTCGATCTTATCTCGTCGATAGCAAACGCAGAGTTGTGTAATCTTCAAGCGCCACTGAACGTTCGGGTGGAAATATGCGTCGGAGCATCCATGGAATTGCGATCGATTCCGGTGAGCAAGCTGAACTTGAAGATCTACTACGTCTCGCCGACCTTGCTCTCTAAACGGTTAAAAGGAGCGGGAAAGGGGGTGGCGCCTTGCCGACCTGCCCCAGAGCAAGAGAAGTCGAACCTTACAGGCATGTCGAAATATCGAGTCGTACCATTGCTCTTGAACCGAATCGAACCACCGACCCTCTTGTTGCCCCCGTCGACAATAAATAAGCGAAATCGGACAGGTCGATCGTGCCGAGGAAAACTTGACGCATTGCTGGACGGTTTGCTGTTCAGCTAATTAAAGCAAGCCTGCTGCGGGCCTTGGCTCAATGAAAATAAAGCCGGTTTGCGATCCGGCTTTATCTCAATTCAAGGACGCAAATTACATCTTTGGCAGAAGCACCTTGTCGATGACGTGAATGACGCCGTTCGACTGCTTCACGTCGGCGATCGTGACATGCGCGACATTGCCGTTTTCATCGGTCAGCGTAATCTTGCCCATGCTTTCCTTGGCCTTCAAAACGCAGCCACCGACGGTCTTGACGTCATGAGTGCCCTTGTCGTCCTTGATCATCTTCTCGATCGCCGTTGACATGGCATTGGCTGCGACGACGTGGCAGGTCAGGACCTTGGTCAACTGTGCCTTGTTCTCAGGCTTCAGGAGTGTGTCGACGGTTCCCTTGGGAAGAGCTGCGAACGCTTCATTCGTCGGGGCGAACACGGTAAATGGCCCCTTTCCTTGCAGCGTCTCGACCAGGCCGGCTGCCTTGACGGCGGCCACAAGCGTCGTGTGGTCCTTCGAGTTCATCGCGTTTTCCACGATGTTCTTGTCTTCGTACATCGCGGCGCCGCCGACCTTTGGATTGGCTGCGTACGCGCTGCCAGCAGCGATCGCGATTGCGGTGGCGCAGGCTGCGAAACGGATTGCGAGCTTGAACATGGTGATTCCTCCTGGCCGATCACCCAGATGCAAGGCTGCATCTCCTAAGGGTCGGCTTCCCTCTTCCGGGACAAGAAGGTTACGGAACGGCTTGAGAAGAAGTTTCAGAGCCGTCAAATTATTTTACACGATCATCTCGCTTGCTGTGGCCACCTCACCACGCGGCCAGCAAACAAAGGCAACCATATCAGGACGGGCTGGAGGGGTAGGCGCAAAAGGTGGTAGATCCACTCCCACACCGACGGGTCACCAGAAAGCGCATCGATCGCGTGTTTGATATTCGCCGGAAAAACACAGACCGCATAAAGCGCCAGACCAATGCCTGCGGCCCGCTGAAGTCGTGCGGTTACGATCCCCACCGCACCAGCGACTTCGCAGAGACCTGTCAGCAAAATCACCAAATGCGGCGACGGAACCCAATCCGGCGTGATTTTCAGAAATGGCGTCGGCCACAGAAGGTGCATCGTGCCGACGAAGCCATACAGGCAGGCGAGCCCTGTCGCGCATTTGCGCCGGCAAGCTTCCGTCCTCAGATAGGCAGCCACGGAGTATCCCATCTCCCCTCCAAATAGGTGCCTTGTGCCATCGCGCAGCCCATCGCACCGGAAAGCGAAAGCTCAGAGGCTTCTTGCCGTGCCGCTCGCCACGATCGCTCCGGTCGGCTTGCCTGTGGGCGAGCCGCCGAACGGTTCCAGCGATACTGCAAGCGTTGCGCCCCCGCTCAGACGATCACGCATGTCCGATGGAATGACCAGTTCTCCGCCCGTATCTGCCGGCAATATGCCGAGCGAGAAGGGATCCCCTTGCCCAGGGACAAGCCAGAGCTCCAGCGATTTCTCCTGCGCGCGCCCTGCCGCGACAGGTACGATGCGCATTCGCCCGCTTTCAGCATCGTAGGACGCCAGCATGTTGACGGAATTACTGGGTGCCGAGAGTTCCGCAACCAGCTTACCATCCCGAGAAGGTGGCGACGCGATACCCGACGCGTAGATCAGGGCGGCAGCAGCGGCTACGGAGGTGCCGAGTGAAAGCCAACGCCAGAAAGCCATTGAATTCCAAAGGCTGACGTTCACCTTATTCGTCTGCGGTGCTGCGAAGAGACGCTGTTCAAGCTGTTCCAGCACGGCGGCGCGAGGCGTTACTTCGTCGTAGTCCTGATTGAAGGACTCCATGTCGGCCTGCCAGCGCGCAACGATTTGCGAAAACGCCTCATCGCCGGCCATGCGGCGCTCGACCATCCTTCTTCCTTCGATGGACAGAACACCCAAGACATATTCGCCTGCCAGGATTTCATCTTTAGAGTGCTCGCTTGAGCCAGGATCACGCGTCATCGCTGGATGCACTCCTTAAGCTTGAGGAGACTACGGCGCAGCCAGGTGCGCACCGTATTCAGCGGGACCCGCAGGTCGTCTGCAAGTTCGGTGTAGCTCAGGCCCTCGACATAGGCGCGACGAACTGCGCTGGCATGTGCCGGATCGAGCTCTGCCATGCATCTGTCGATCCTGCGGCCCTCATCGACGATGCCCATGCGCTGCTCTGGGTTCGGGGTTGTGTCATCCGCAAGATCATATGCTGCGTCGAGATCATCGGAAACTGGTTTGCGGGCGCGGATCGTATCGATCGCGTGGTTGCGCGCGATTGTCGCAAGCCACGCAAACGGACCGCTATGTCCGGTCGCGAAGGTTTTCGCACGTTGCCAGATCTTGATGTATATTTCTTGCAGCGCCTCTTCAGCATCGCTGCGATTTTTAAGGATGCGCAAACATACGCCCATCAATTTTGGGCTAGTCGCCTGGTAAAGTGCGACAAAGGCGGCGCGGTCTCCCATCGCGACACGATTGATCAAAACTTCGATGTCGTTGCTTTGCATTGAAGAAAACCTTGCCACTCCAACCATATAGGAGGTGGCTTCTGGAAAAAACAAGGAGCGACGGGCGGTAGACCCGACAAAGACGCTACTTCTGTCAGTCCATGATCGGCGATTGGCCCGAATATTGTTCATCGCGACGCATCAAAGGTTTTCAACTGGCGTCGAATGAGCCAGAAACCGGATCCTGCCGTAACTGTCGATAGAAGAGTTCTCCCGATCAGCCCCCGGGCGTCAGCACCGTCGAATGGCTTCTGAGTGTTGCCCGATCGATCCAATGGCAAGGAGCGAAAGCGGCTCTCCATGATGCTTAACCGGCAGAAGCTGATCGCGACGAACACTATGAGCGTGGCAGGATGGGCAATGGGACAGGTCCTCATGTGGTCAACTCCGACA
Organism: Agrobacterium larrymoorei; assembly: GCF_005145045.1. Lineage (NCBI taxonomy): Bacteria > Pseudomonadati > Pseudomonadota > Alphaproteobacteria > Hyphomicrobiales > Rhizobiaceae > Agrobacterium > Agrobacterium larrymoorei. The sequence goes on along the minus strand of NZ_CP039693.1, from coordinate 59,057 downwards.
TTGCCATGGCCTCCAGCCGATACTGGTCTATTCGATTCCGAAGCAGAGCAATCCCGCGAGTTCAGCAGCGCGCTTTGATCCTGAGCGCCTTGCGCGACCTTTCGCTCCCACGTTCAGGCCTTGCTTTCCGACGAGTTACGAACGCGGCGAACCATTAGTTTCAGCAATCCTCCTGCCTTCCTCAATTTTCCCCTTGGTTTCTGTAAATTCTTCCACGGCCCACGCCGGACTCGCCGATAGACGGTATTTCGCATGGCCGAAGCGAGGCGATATACGGCCGCTTATGGTCGGGTCAGGCGGTCGCTTCTGAGCGCTTCGCCGACGGCGGTTCGGCGAGGACCAGTCACGTCAGCCTTAATCACTCTCTGGACGGCAATACTTGCCAACCTTGCTTGAGTATCGAGCCAAGCGCTCCGCCTGTTGGCATGTTTCGACCGCCGGCCTTTATCGTCCGACGGTCTCTGTCTACCTGAGGCGGTCACCTCCGCTCACATCGGCGGAACGACACCATTCGTGCCGACAACCACACGACCGCTCGACATCGAACCGTCGTCTGCCTTTTCGGAGGGCACGAAAACGGTTGCGCCAGGCTTGATGTCGGTTTCCGCAGCATTGGCAAAAGTGACAACCGGCGTGCCATCCGGAATGGTGATCTTCTTCTCCTTACCCTTGTAGCTAACGGTCACCGCATGACCGTCAACAGACTTTACGGCGTCGGCAACAGTCGCATTGGTCATCGAGCTGTTTGGCTTCAGGTCCCAGGCGTAGCTCCCCTCGCCTGTGCCTTTCATCGCTGAAGGAAAGATCAGCACTTCCAAAGCGCCATCGCCCCCGCTCGCTGTTGGCAGTGATGCAATACCGACGAAGTCACCTGGCTTGATATCATCAACCGATGCCTTGGCGACGCCGGAGAGCTTCCAGCCGTCCTTCAGCATGATCTTTGCGCTGCTGCCTTCACGCGTTTTGACGGACAACATGTTGCCCTGAAGGCTTTCGACGGTGCCACGGACACGAACCTGATCGGCGGCCTTGGCGCCACCGCCGAGCGTCAACGCGACCAGCGCGCCGGCGAAAATGGTAAAACCTGTTTTCGAGATTGAGAACATTGTGCTTCCTTTGTGTTTCAAACCCTGTCTGCTGAAGGACCGGCGGAGGCGGGCTGAAAAATCCGCTGGCTATGGAAATCTGAATTCGACCTATATTCCGGCGTACCACTCGTAGCCGCGATCCTCCCAGAAGCCGCCATTTCCGCCGTAGAGATTGGAGAAATCCGCGACGGCCTCGATGCGCATCAGATATTTAGCCTGCTTGTAACCAAGCTGCCGCTCGACCCTCAGCCGTAGCGGCGCGCCATGCGCGACTTCGAGATCTCGCCCGTTCATGGAATGGGCGAGAATGGTTTGAGGATGAAAAGCATCAACGAGATCGATGCTCTCGTAATACCAGCCGCTGCCATCCAGGGTCTTTTCGTACTCGTCGGCACAGTAAAAGACGATATAACGCGCTTCCGGCTTGAGGCTGACCTTGTCCAGAACGGCAGCGAGCGGCACACCTGTCCACTGACCGATCGCGCTCCAGCCTTCGACGCAGTCGTGGCGTGTGATCTGGCTGCGTGCCGGCATTGCCTTCAGGGTTGCAAGGGAGAATTTGATTGGGCGCTCGACGAGGCCACCGACCTCCAACTGCCACTGCAAAAATTGCGTCGACAACAATTGATGATATTGCGCGCCGTCGGGCATGCTTGTGCCGTTGGCGCGAAAACCTGGCGAGATGTCCGCGAGCGTATACTCGCGCGCCAAGGTGTTGTCGCCGATCAGCAAGCGCTGCGCACGCTTCGTCAGGCCCTCGGCGAGTTTCAGGGTTGTCTGAACCTTATCGTTCTGAACGAGCGCGTCGCAGCCACTCAGGCCGAGTGCGGATGCAGTGAGCGTTGATCCGATCAGGAAACGGCGACGGGTAATGAGACGGCTCATGGCTTGAACTCCCCTTCCTGCTCTTCGATGATGACATAACGTCCGGTGATCATCGAGCGCATATTATTCAATACGCCGGAGACCAGAACCATCACGATGTGAATGACGACAAAGGCGATCAGCCCGCTGGCTGTGATGAAATGCAGTGTCCGGGCCGACTGTCGACCGCCAAACAGATCCAGAAGCCAAGGCGCGAAGGCATTGAAACCCGGTGACATTGTCAGCCCGGTTGCAATCATCAAGGGAAGCAGAAAAAAGATAACCAGAAGATAGGTGAGCTTCTGCAGAGCATTGTAGTGACGCGCTTTTTCGCCTTTCGGAAAGCGCAGACAAGCATGATCAGCCACCTCTCGAACGAGGTGCGATGCCGCTAGTTCACCGCGCCTAGGCAAAAGGTCCCGATGGAAATGACGGGCAATGAAACCATAGGCAATGTAAATCAGTCCGTTGATGACGAAGAGCCAGGCAAAGAAAAAGTGCCAGCGCCGACCGGTGGCGAGATCCTGATAGCTCGGCAGCGTCAGCCAGGCGGGAAAGCCGCGGGCCGTGAGCTCCCCATCGACATTGGACACGCCAAGGAAGCCGGTGGTCTCAAAAGAGACGTCGCCGATGCGGGTCATGCCCTTTACCCAGTCGCCGTCCTGCACCGCGTCCATGGCAATGAAAGCCGGGTCGTCATCGGCGCCATATTGACCCCAATAGAGAGCCGGATGCGCGTTGAAGATTTGCAGTCCGCTAAACAGCAGCACGGTCATGCACAGAACGGTTAACCAGTGCGATAGGCGTACGGTCAGACTGTGTCGCTTGATAAGAATTCGTTTTCCAGTGACGGGTTGTGCGGTCGCATCCATAATTTCCCTCGAGCGCCAGCGTTATCGTCGATACGAAACCGCCCCCGCAAAAGTTACGTTTCGCGGGGGCGGACAGGATCATTTCATCGCGTCGCATTTCTTCATCATGTTGGACTTTTTCATCGAGTCCTTTTCCATGCCGGCCTTGTGCATACAGTCGGTCTTGTTGCCAGCCATCTTCATGCTATCGGTCTTCATGTTGTCCTTCTTCATCGTATCCATCTTCATGGTATCGGTCTTTTTCATTGCGTCGGAGGACTGAGCCTCGGCGGTGCCTGCCGCAAAGGAAAGACCAAGAATGACGGCGCCGATGGCGACAGTGAAGGAACGAATAGTCATGATGCGTCTCCCGTTTGATGTGCTCGCCGCGTGTTTGCGCCGAAGGTTCACACCAGGCTCATTCGCGGAAGGCGGGAATTGGTAACAGTCATCACGCCGTTGTGATCATGAACTCGGTGGGGCTGAACTTTTCTCGATTTTACCACCAATGCTGTGTAACCGTTTCGCCATAGGGCCGTATGAAGCTGGAAGACATGATAGCGATGAGCGAATTCGAGCTAAAGGCGTTGATGCTTCTGTCCCTTGACGGGGACGAGAATGCCTATCGCTGCCTGCTCGGTATTTTGCGGCATCTGCTGGAGACCTATTTCAAGCGACGGCTGGCGTCGAACGCGCAGGACACGGACGATCTGGTCCAGGATACGCTTCTGGCGCTGCATCAGCGCCGGATCACCTACGATCGCGAGAGACCGTTCACGGCCTGGTTCTTTACCATCGCACGTCACAAGCTGGTCGATCACCACCGGCGACGAGGCGGGCGATCGGTTGTCAGCCTGGAATTGGTGGAGGGCATTGCGGACGGCTACTCCGAAGACGCGATCCTCGCGAGCATGGATGTGGAGCGATTGCTCTCTGGCATTCCGGCGTGGCAAAGCGAATTGATCCGGCGCGTCAGGTTGGAGGGTCGTTCGGTCGCCGAGGCGGCAGTTGCCAGTGGCAAGACGGAGGCAATGGTCAAGGTCAGCGTTCATCGCGGCATCAAAGCGCTGGCTGCGAGATTGAGAGGCGAACGTGGCGAAAACGGATGATCTGATCGACGGCCTGGCGAGAGAACTGCAGCCTGTACGGCCGCATGCTCTTCTCCGCTTACTAACAAAGGCGCTGCTGCCTGGTGTCTTGCTGTCTGGTGCATTTATCCTGTTCCTGCACGGTTTGCGTCCAGACATAATCTCGGCAATGTCTCTTCCCGCCTTCTGGGTGAAATCATTCTACCCGCTGGCGCTGGCGATCAATGGTATCTACGCGGTGTTGATTGTCGCGCGCCCCGGTGGGCTGCCGAAATCGGCAGGCTTGGCCTCAATCGGCATCTATATGCTACTGGCAATGCTGGGACTCTGGCAGTTGCATGCATCGCCAGCTATGGACTATCCAAAGTTGATTTTCGGCGTCTCCTACTGGTTCTGCCCACTGATCATTGTCGCATCCGCCGCTCCCGTCTTCGCCGCCAATATCTGGTTCTTGCGACGTTGCGCACCGACGCGATATCGGCTCGCCGGATTTACCGCTGGCATGATGGCAGGGGCCGTAGGGGGGTGGACCTATTCCTGGGCATGTATCGAAAACGGCCTTCCATTCGTGGCGCTGTGGTACTCGCTCGGTATTGTTATATGCGGCCTGATCGGCATGGCGCTCGGCACGCGCCTCTTGCGCTGGTAGCGCGATCGTTGAGATGGCCGAGCTGGCTTTCGGCAAACTCGGACCGTCCGGAGCTGTCCCTCAAAGCTCCTGAGCGGCAGATAACAGGCGCTCGCCCAGCTGATAACATTGCCGAAGTCTATTAAACGAGCAGCAATTTATGTCTGCGATGACGGCTAGTACCGGGTATGCCAACGTTTGCCCGCAAGCGTCATCGCACCAATACGTGTTGTGGAAGCGAGCACGCGCCAAATTCGGCCATCGCCATACTCAAATGGACGAATGTTTTCAGAGTAAAACTTTCAACGGCAGCCCTCGTCTCTAAGGTCAAGGCGGCGTTTGGCCATCGGGCGTGGGTTGATTGAGCCATGTGATGAAGCTCTCCAATCGACGTCAACACGGAAAGACGGAAAGTCTACAAGTGAATGTTGGACCGGCCAATCGACCTGACACGGTCTGTGTCTTTACCCGTCCGGTAAGCGAGCATCGGGATCGGGATACTCATGGGGTCGCTGGTATCGGGTGTCGCGGGGTCCATCATCCTCATCGTATCCAGCAGACGTAAAACACACAAAACCCGGAATGATCAAGTTACGGCGTAACCACCCTGCGTCGCCACCGTGCCAAACGCGATGTTTGAAAGGGTGGCGACGACTGCTATTGGCAGCAACGCTGCCGTAGCCACCGCCTTGAAGGGATATGAACCAAGAACCCGCATTTGGAGATCTACCAGCTTGAGAACATTCGAGAATTTGTTACGAGCTATCTCGAAAACGGATTGGGAACATATCCTCGCCGCGGTGGTGTAGGCGGGTATGATGTAGTCTGCACAGCCAGCGCACTTTGAGGGGCTCATCATATCTGTCATGATGAGCGTCTACCACTTGGTTTCCGCAGACTTCACATGATTGTTTCTCCAGATCACCAGCCTTCACCGCCCTCTGGACGGCAAGGTGAGCATCATACTTGGCTGGATTGGCTCGACGCCAGTTGGCCTGACGGGTATCAGTTTTCAGCACTGACGTGTTCCTATAACGCTAGGTCGCAACGAGCTCGGCGAGTTTATCTGCTACCATTGCCATCGAATTTTCCCCGGTGCTCAACCCGCTGCGTGAAGCCAAAAGGGGGCTGACGTTGCGGAGGGCTTCATAGGTCGTATTATGGACGATGGGCACGAGCTGTTCGGTTGCCAAGAGCGCTGAAAGCTCCTTGTCAGCAACACCGGCTGTTGGAAGACGGCGGAGCAATGCCGGTGTTACCAAAATGATACCGACCCGCGACTTTACCAAGCCTCTGTCGATCTCGCGAAGCAGCGACGTGCCAAGAGCAACATCCTTCTCGCTAAACCAGACCGATACGCCACGTGCTTCGAGCAGATCAGGTAATCCCGCGCGGTTCTCGGCCGTTTCTCGGATTGGCGTAAGCGCGCGTACCTCTGTAGGTGTATACAAGATCGTCGAACCAACCTTCGACCATTTTGCTCTGACACGACCTGATCCTCCGCTGCTACCTACCGACGAAGAACTGGTTGCAGGTGAATAGGAGGGATACGATCCGTAACCGCTGCTGTAGCTGCGATAGCCACCATAGCGGCTGCTACCACGGCATGCTGGGCAGTTGGCGGCCGCATTCGCTGAACGGTGCCCTTCACTCGGCGCTGTACATCTTGCCATTGAAAAATCCTCTCAGACGTGGTGATCAGCTATCTTTGATCGTCGTACGCGGGTGCGACTTGCCATATTTTGTGGTCACAAACCTGCCAGAAATAGCACTCCTGTAAACGCCACCTGTGCTCCCTCCGTCTTTCGCTTCTCGCACGGTCGTTCTCGGATTCGAACGTCCACTCCGGGCCGTAACAAATTGTCCAGTGATTGCGCTGCGGAAGTTACTTCCTTTTCCTTTTGCCATCTTTCATCTCCTTTAATTGCGGTGGGAGCCGGTACATTCGGACTATAAAGGATCGTGGGTGTCAAAAACTGTCACCCTGTGAAATCACGAGATAGCAACAGCATTAAAGCGGGCGTCCACATGGCTTAAGGCAATGAATCGAAGTCAGTTCTGCGGTGGTTTTCAATGAAGTTACGCAGCCCTTTGGGCGCGACTACCTCGACTGCATCGCCCCATGAATAGAGGTACCATGCCATTTCAAGCCAGCCTGCTGCATGAAAACGAACTATCAAGCTTCCATCTTCTTGCGGCTCGACGATTTGCTTTGGGTGAAAGGAGAATTCAGCCGCCCGCGCTGCGGCATGTGAAGCGAAACGCCAGATGACTTCGTCGTATTGCTTCGGATTCTGGTAAACACCGAACGATCTTGCGGTATAGTCTTCAAGCGAAAAACCGGACGCGATGTTGAAGCTCTCGTCTAAGCACTGGGCGCTCCGTATCCTATCCATACGGAAATTTCTCATTTCGTCACCTCGTTCTGGCTGGCGCGCTACGAGGTAGTTTCGATGCCCAAGTAAAAAACCATGAGGCTCGACGATCCTTTCTGGTGCATCGATATCTCCGTACCGCATCCGCAGCCTGAATGGACCACGCAGAGACTCGATAACAGCGTCAACAACAGTTGGGACCAAATTGACGCGCGGTCCAGGGCGTGCGACCGATCCCATTCCAAGCAGGACTGCTTCGACATCTGCCTCCGTTCGAGTAGCATCTTTTGACGTAAGGCGAGCGAGCAATCCTCTGCGAACGTCATCTAGCGCAGTAGCGTGGCGCAAACGGCCATCGCTTTGGGCTGTTCTGCTTGCGATCTCCAACGCTTCGACCGCTGTCTCTTGCCGCAATTGAAGTTTTTCTATTACCGGATCGGCGATCCGCCACCGCCGCCTACGATCAGGGCCAGCGAACGCTTCCACATTGAGAAACACTGCCTCAAGCGCTTCAGTCATGCGCTGTGCTATTCGATGCGAGATACTAAATTCTTCGCGGATATCATTGAGGCTAACGCCGGCCCGCCTCGTAGTGGCCATCCGTGCAAGGCGTATAAGGTCCTGAGACTTGGAAAAAGGCATTAAGTGATTCCTGTTGGACAAAAATGTATGCCTACACGCTATGGCTGAACTCTGGGCCTGTCGACAGGCGTTCACGTAACATCGATCAGTGACTACGGCTGGGCCCGCTACCCTGATCAGTGTCTCATTGTGCGCTTCTCCTCATGATTGAGGGATGCACATTGCAATCTGTCAGAAAACCTCATATATTTCTGACAGGAGGACTGCCATGCAACGACTGACAACACAGATCATGGCCCATGCCGAACAGCTGCCCGAAGGAACGGCGCTGTCCGCGAAGGCCTTCCTGCATTTGGGAAAGCGAGCGGCGGTGGACCAGGCATTGTCGCGTCTGCATGAACGCGGCGAACTCGTTCGGGCCGGTCGCGGGATCTATCTCAAGGCGATCAAGAGCCGGTTCGGAAGCCGCCCGCCGACGGTCGAGCAGGCCGTTGAAGCCGTTGCACACCAGCGTGGCGAGGTAATCGTCTCTAATGGCGCTGCGGCTGCAAACTCGCTGGGCCTGTCCACTCAGGTACCGGTCCGGTCCGTATACTTCACATCCGGACGCAGCCGAACCATGATTGTCGGTAGCCAGACGGTCGAGTTGAAACACGTGCCGCGCTGGCAGCTCGCCTTGGCAAACAAGCCTGCCGGTCTAGCGGTCCGGGCGTTGGCGTGGCTTGGCCCGGAAAGGGCCGAAGAGGCACTTCCGAGCATCAAGCGGAAGCTTTCCGCCGAGGCGTTCGGTGAACTCGTAGCCGCCGCCCCTCAGTTTCCCAGCTGGCTTGCCCGCAGTGTAGGAAAGGCCGCTTATGGCTGAACAGTTTTTGCAGCTGTCCCCGGACGATCGGAGAGATGTTCTTGCGATCGCCGCAGAGAAGGCTAGGCGGCCGATCCATCTTCTGGAAAAGGACGCCTGGGTCGTCTGGGCGCTTCAAACCCTCTATGGAACGGCGCTCGGTGACCACCTCGTCTTCAAAGGCGGCACGTCCCTCACTAAAGCCTACAACGCCATCCGCAGGTTTTCGGAAGATGTTGACCTAACCTACGATATCCGTACGCTCGCTCATGATCTCTTGGGGGAGAACGAGGAGGCGTTGCCGAAAACCAGAAGCGAGGAAAAGCGCTGGTCGAGCGAAGTCCGCAAGCGTTTGCCGGTCTGGGTATCCGAGACCGTGAGCCCGCTCATTGTCGACGTAATCAGCGCCCAGTCACTTCCAGCCACCGTCCGGGTCGAAGCCGACAAGCTATTCATCGACTACGAAGCAATTGGTGGAGGATCCGGCTATGTCGCTCCAAGCGTGATGCTGGAGTTTGGAGCTCGATCGACCGGAGAGCCGGCAAGCGTTCGGGACATTTCGTGAGACGCTGCGGGCCTTGTGGATGGCATCGAGTTTCCCACCGCGAAACCGCGGGTCATGCATGCCGAACGCACATTCTGGGAAAAGGCGACGGCAATCCACGTCTTCTGCCTGCAGGAACGGCTCCGCGGAGAGCGCTTTTCACGCCACTGGCACGATATCGTTCGTCTCGACGATATAGGCGTCGCCGATAGCGCAATCGCTGATCGCGTGTTGGCCAAGTCGGTGGCACAGCACAAATCGATGTTTTTCGCTGAGAAGGCGGCTGACAGAACGCCGATCGACTACGACGCCGCCGTGGGTGGAGGACTGCAGCTGACACCTTCCGGCGAAGGGAGGGCGGTTCTCGAACAGGATTACGCCCGGATGCTGGAAGACGGCCTTCTGCTCGATGAGGCGGAGACCTTCGACGAACTCCTCGCCCGATGCGCCAAAATCCAAGACAAGGCCAATGCTGGCGGCTGAGAAAAGCGTCCATGATCGCGGGAAGCCAAATGAGATGACAATTCACGCAATGGCCGACCCGTGATTTTCAATCGTTACACCACCTATCGGCCCGGCCTTTTCGCTCGTCTACTTCCTTCCGGCAGATGGAAGCTCCGGTTACCGAAGGCGACGGCGGGCTGCGTCGAACTGCATAACGTTACGCGGGCCAAGCTGCAATGTCTGGACATTACCGACATCAGGATTAAAAAGGCCCTGCTTTGGCATACGGTTGAAATCCGCACGCGCAGTCATGTCGAAACTCTGTCGTGCCTCGGCGAAGAGGCCGCGAGCCGGCTCGCCAACGACCTCCACAGGTTCATCAATCGCTACCTGGTCGAACTCATCGGGTCGGATCAGGAGGCTTTGAAAGAGGTAGATGCGAAACTTGAGCCCTTGATCGAGAGAAGGAGGCAATACCTGGCACAGGCGGATGGCGCAAGCCATCGCAAGTGTTTCTGGCCCAGCCGCCGCAGCACTTTCCCACCCATTGTTTGAAGCAGACGGCATAACAGAGGCAATGGAGGCCAACCTTCCACGGTCCCTGTCCTTCCTGACCGATCCCGACCGACGCCATCGGTACAACAACGAATTCGTTGCGACTGAGCTCACCAGATACGCCGCATTCTTCGACAATCTCGATGGCCGATCGTTGTCGGACCAACAGAGGGAATCCTGTATTCGGTTGGAAGACAGCAATCTCTTGATCGCGTCCGCAGGGTCCGGCAAGTCGGCGACGATGGTCGGCAAGGTTGCCTACGTACTGGACAAGGGACTATATCAACCAGAGGAAATCCTTGTTCTCGCCTACAATAGGACCGCGGCTGAAGAGCTGAAGGAACGAATAACGCATCAGCTTGGCGTCCAGCCGGCGGATCTGCAATGCAAGGTCACGACTTTTCACGCTCTCGGTCGGGATATCATCAAACTGGTAGAGGGCAAGCCACCGCAATTGGCGAACTGGGTGGAACATCCTGCTGGCGAGGCACGGGTCATTTCCAAGATCATCGAAGACTTGATGCAATCGGACGCGAGCTTTGCCAAGGTCTGGATTGAGCTTCTGGTACTCTATCCGAAAGCCGATATTCCTGCCTCCGTGTTTGACAGCGATGCGGACTATGACCGCTACATCTCGGCGCGTCGGCGTGGTAGCGAAGCGTCTATCGGCGCATTTGGTGGGGTTTACGTCAGGTCTTTGCAAGAGCAGACGATAGCGAACTGGCTGTGGCTCAATACAGTCGAGTTTCAATACGAGCGCCAAGTTGCCACGGAGGACGAAGACGGGACGATCAGACATGTGCATCCCGACTTCTATTACCCGGCAAGCAACACCATCCATGAGCATCTTGCTATCGATAGCTGCGGATTCCGACGTGAAGCCGGCCGGCATTCCGATCAAAGACCGGCCACCATTCCGATTTGAAGCCGGCCACGATTCCAATCAAAGACCGGCCGATTTTCGGCACTGAAGAATACCCCCTGGGTCAGCAACTTTGGCATCAAATGGACCACGTGCAACGTGGAGATTTTGATGCCAGCAAAGAGAAGGCTGACCATGAGACAGTTACGACAGATGCTGCGGCTTGCCGGAAGCGGGACCAGCTCCCGTGAGATTGCGGTCGTGTTGGGAATAGCGCGCAGCACGGTGCAGGATAATTTACGGCGAGCAGCCGAGATCGGCTTGACCTGGCCGTTGCCAGGTGACCTGACCGATGATGCTATCGAGAACAAGCTTTTCGCCCGCAATGGTGTCAAGCAAGGCACCCGACGGCGAACGGAACCGATATGGGCCGAACTTGCCGTCGAGCTCAAGAAGCCTGGTGTTACGCTCCAAATCCTATGGGAAGAGTATCGCGCTTCAAACCCCGACGGTGTCAATCGGCTTGGAATGTTGACCCCGTGGGGATGCGGACGAAAACTTGGACCACCAGGAGGTAGTTCATGTATTCCTACGCAGACAGACTTCGAGCCGTTGAGCTTTACATCAGGCTTGGCAAGCGGGCTAAGGCGACCATTCGCCAGTTGGGTTATCCCACCAAGAATGCTCTAAAAAGCTGGTACCGCGAGTACGAGCAGCGTCGTGATCTGTGTGTTCGCTATCCGGCTCGAACGCCAAAATATTCCAGTGAACAGAAGCAGGCAGCGCTTGAGCACTACCGCACTCACGATCGCTGTATCTCTGCGACGATGCGAGCCGTGGGTTACCCCGGTCGTGGAACCTTGACGGCTTGGGTTCGAGAAGCATTTCCGGAAACGAAGACATCCATAGTCGGTCGATCGTGGCGTCCGGCCTATCCTGAGAGTTTGAAACAGGTCGGTGTCATCGAGCTATGCAGTGGAGAGGAAAGTGCCCAACGAGTAGCGCACCGACTGGGCGTATGCAGGCCGACGTTGTACAACTGGAAAGATCAGCTACTCGGTCATGAGGCTTCTTCATCCATGAAACGCCGCAACACCAAATCCAAGATACCAGAACGCGAGGAGCTCGAACGACAGCTTGAAGCCCTCCAGCGTGATGTCCGCCAGTTACAACTCGAACATGATCTCTTGAAGAAAGCCAACGAACTTCTAAAAAAAGGCCTGGGCGTCGATCTGCTGACCCTGAGTAATCGGGAGAAAACACAGCTGATTGACGCCCTTAAGGATACCTATCGCCTGCCAGAACTACTCGTCCAGTTGCGAATTGCTCGAAGCTCATACTTTTACCATCGCATGCGCATGTGTCTGGCAGACAAGTATGCTGCCGTCCGGCACAGCCTTGTGGAAATCTTTGAAGCAAACCGTCGTTGTTACGGTTATCGTAGGCTGCAGGCGTCACTGGCCAGGAAAAGTGTGATCATCTCGGAAAAGGTTGTCCAGCGATTGATGAAGCAGGAGTGCTTGGTCGTACCCAGACCGCGCCGACGGCGTTTCGGATCATACCTGGGAGAAATAACTCCAGCACCCGAGAACCTGATCAATCGCGACTTCCATGCAAAAGCGCCGAATGTGAAGTGGCTGACAGACATCACCGAGTTCCAGATCCCAGCCGGGAAAGTCTACCTTTCGCCAATCATCGATTGCTTCGACGGCATGGTCATCAGTTGGTCGATTGGAACGCAACCAGATGCGGAGCTGGTCAATACTATGCTAGATGCAGCGATCGAGACCGTGACCGAAGCAGAGAAACGGCCAATCGTCCATTCCGATCGCGGAGCTCATTATCGCTGGCCCGGCTGGCTAACACGGATCAGCGAAGCGAAACTGGTTCGTTCAATGTCCCGAAAGGGTTGCTCGCAAGACAACGCCGCATGCGAAGGCTTCTTCGGCCGGATGAAAACCGAGCTCTTCTATCCCCGAGACTGGAAGACTATTACAATCGAACAGTTCGTTGCCGAAGTAGACGCTTATATCCGCTGGTACAATGAGAAGCGGATCAAGATATCGCTGGGATCACTCAGCCCAATCGAGTATCGAAGAAGCCTTGGCCTTAACCCATAAATCAGTCCAACTTTTTATCCGCATCCCCTCACCCCACCAGAGGGGTCAATATTCCATGCCGAAACACACCCAGCCTTCATTAAGTGTCGGTGCAGGCTTCGACCAGACCTTGGTAATCCCCTTCAACCCTCACTACCCGGTCTGTGACCTCGGCCATGTCAATTGATATCTGCCTTACAAGTTCGATCTCGCTGTTTACGATCACCAGCGGGCTTCTGGTGAAATCAGCGTTATATCGGAAGGGATAGACATTGCCGGCTGCCCGATTCAAAGCCATCTCCATCGCCATGCAAGCACCAAGCAGATCCACGACTATGGTGTAGGTAATTCTCATATCATCGGAGGGGTTGTCCTGTATCGCCCAGAGGATCGGATAAAGCCGGTGGCGAGCCGCGAAAATGTCTTTTCTCAAGCTCGCGATGATCAATTTCGCCAGAGCTAGCTGGCTAAGCTCGCTCAACTCCTCCACGCTAGCCAGTGTGACGTTGGTGTTGGCAATGGACCGGACAGCCCCAGCCTGGAAACCGCTCTCCGACATCAGGAACGCTCTGTCCGCACCCACGTCCTGAGCGATCTGATACAAGGTGAGCACGTTCTCCTTTTCGACAGGTCGGTTCCAGAGCTTGCATTCGACGATCCAGCAGACTGAAACGCCAAACATCTCAATCCTAGCGACGACATCGACGACATGGCTTCCGCGGGCTCCTTCGACTTTTTCTTCAACGGCGACTGAGAATCCGAGCTGCTGGAAGTGGTCGGCAACATCCCTTTGGTATTGTCGCCATGGGACAACTGAACTCATGGATGAGCAGCCCCAGCAAGTTCGCGCATAGTATCGCTATGCTTCTCGCATCCCCGGCAACGCCCGCAAGGGTATTCGGCAACATGGCAGGAGAAAGTCGCCCCCAGTAACGACGCGGGAAGGCCAGAGCCTCTGATGAGATCGACAGGGTCGCTGTCGATGGCAGGCGCAGTGACACGCACAGCGCCTTCCTGTAGCGAGACCAGCGAGCTGATAGCATCGACGAACGGTTTTTTACCGTCTGCGTGAACGTCAGTCGCGACGGCACCAAACATGATTTCCTTGAGGCCCTGCCCTACAAATTTCATCGCGGCCAGCGTGATCAGCATTTGATTTCTGTATGGCCACCACTCGGGAGCTGATCCAACGGTCGCGGTTTCCGAGCCTGCCAGCGATCCAGACCCGAGGTGAGCCAGATCAACTGTCACGACCTCATGGCGAAGCCCCATTAACCCCGAAAGCCCGGAAGCCGCCCGGATTTCTCCCTGCGCCGGCCTTTGCCCGTAATCGACTGTAAGACATAAGTCAGGTCGCTGCGACCATGCCAACGCCGTTGAGTCCAGACCACCCGAGAAGAGTAGTAGTCTCATGCTGACCATGCCTTCATGGCGGCCTTATAGACGGCCGTGGTGTAATCGCTTTCCATTACGCAGCCTGTCCCCTCGAACATCGTGAGGTGAAGCGGGTCGAGTTGTTCGGAATATCCGACCACGGGAATTCCGGCCTTCCGAGCGTAACCGACTTCGAAAATCGTCCCTGGGTCGGCACCGTCGAGGAGTGCGAGGACCACCGCACTCTCATCCAGACCAGCGAGATCTCCGGACGCCAGGTCGTGGGCCGACTTGGCGGTACCGACATCGTGAAGCGGAGAGAAGACTGGTACGCCCATCGACGTCAGGATGTCGCGCGTTTCCTCGATGAGCCAACGCTGAGGCAAGGCGAAGAACGGTCCAGCGAGATAGAGCTGCCTCGGCAATTCCCGCGGCGAATAGGCGTCGCCATGGCAGAGTGCCTCGATACCCGAAAGTGGCAACCGGTGCCCGTCCACGAAATGCGCGACCGAGCGAGATGCTGCGTCGGCCGCCTCATCGGGTGGCAGCCCCGCCTCGCCCCAGTAGTAGGCAAAAGCCGCGCTGAAGACATCACCTGACCCGATCTTGAAAACGCTGTCAGATCGATAAGGAGGAACGAGCACGGAGCTGCGGCCCCTCGAGTGAACGATCGCTCCCCGAGGTCCGAGTTTAATGATGACTACATCGGCATTCTCGCGGGCGAGGATGATAGAGCCAGCCCCCTCCAGAGGAACGCCTGTCGTCTGGCTTGCTTCCCAGCCATTCAAAACGATGGCCAAGTGCTCGGCAACAGAGCCGTTGGAATGGAAGGACTCGGGGTCAGCTCCTGTCTGCGGGTCAAAAACGGCATACTTAGCTCTTACGATCGCACTTCCCGCGACCATTCCGAAACGCAGCACGGCATCGCCTTCTACGCGTAAGGGCTCGATGTCCAACTCGCCGTCGTATTCGAGCTCCGCCGTGGATAGCTGATGGAAGTATCGAAAGGTCGCCGGCATCCGGCATTCGGTGATTAGCGCCTTCACGCCGAACGCGGCTGCAGACATGGCGATGTCTTCCGCCCATTCCGGCGGCGCGTATGTTGCAAGCGTCACATCCTTGGAAAGCTCTGTGATCGCCGCGGCTGCTCGAAGACCCGACCCGAAGAAGCGGTCCCAGCGTGGGTTGTCGCAAATCTCCCGATACGTACCACCCGCCACTATCACGGCGCTAGCTCCACGTGGACAGTGACGATCGTACCATTGAGGACCGTAACCTGCGCGATGTAACGTCGACCGCTGCGCAGGCAGCCGACTAAAGTCGCCAGGCCCGGGAAAGCCGCCAATGAGCCGACGACTAGGCCGGCGGCGGTCTGGCAAACCACGACATCGAAACCATTGCTGACCGTGAGGACGACCTGAAGCGCTGTCCCCACCGAAACGCCGGCCGCTACTATAACATTGACGCCGCTGAGATTGACGTCGAACGCAATCGCACAAGGATCAGAAGACTCGAAAGCGCCGCCTGCCCCTGTCGAAGCGCCCTTTTTGCCCGACTGAGTCACTGCCTGTTGAGGTTGGGAGGAACCCCGTGATTTCCGTCTGCCACTGCCCGACATTTTTTCCCCTTCGAGTCGTAAAACTCGAAAATAAAAACTCTAGCGGTGGTCGAAGTCAAACGTCGGCGCGGCCGAGTTTGCGCATTTCCCCCCAAATTATCGCATCGAGCAACGACGCCTTGATTTCCATGATTTTACAGAGGTCGAGGAAACGACGTTCCATGTCGAAGTAGTCTCGCGGAAGTTTGGTTTCGCCGTGGAAGAGCCCCATTAGTTTTCCGGCTCTAATTACGTGGATATCGAGTATTGCCACCTCGTCTGTACCGAGCAAATTCCGCGCAATCCATGATGCGGTCTTGGGGCCGATCCCCGGGACCGAGAGAAGCGCATTCCGAAACGCCACCGGATCGTCCACCGGAGGGGGGTCGTTTTCGATCTTTTGCAGTGCCGCTTCGATCCTAACGGCCTTCTGCTTCGGAAACCTATATCGCCTTGGTCTGCCGTCCACGATCGCGTCCGATCGCAGCAGACCTTCGATCACCGACGCGGGCACCCTCGCGCCCGGCACGAAAACGCCGGCGTCACAAAGAACCTCGAAGAACGCGTGGTTCATCTCGGCCGTCACGCCATAACCGCCCAACAGACAAAAGCCGAGCTCCTCGTGGAGCGTGGCCGATGGACTTACGAAACCGTGTGACGCCTCCGTTACCTGGTTCGCAATGGCGGCCCAGTAGGCGGGGCTTGGGACCCATTCGGGTTTGCCCCACTTCACCCCTGGAAGAATTTCTGAGTGCGGCTGGTACATTCGTGGCTTTCCGGTATTAGAGCGTCGAAGCGCCCATTGACGTTTCCGCAGAATATTCGTTTATATTCGTTTTATGCAAGCGAAATCAGATGATGCGACAACGAGCGACTGGGGCGGGATGCTTAAAGGCATCGCCGCCAGGGATCGCATCACCCAGGCCGAGCTAGCTCTGGCACTTCATACCAGTCAATCTACAATATCGAAGATAACTCAGGGAATTAGTAGGCCGCGGCCAAACCTCAGGTGTCGGATCGAAGCGCTTGCCGCATCAAAAGAGGTCTCCACTCAGTGGCTTGAAAAGGTAGGCGAGGCGGCGCGCAGTTCCCCGAAGTTCTTCAAGATTGTAGACGCAGCACTTTGCTTAGTGAATAATAACGAATAATTTACCGCAGTTTGTCATGAACAACATCATCAGAGCTCTGCCAGAATCCTAACAAATCATCCTGTGCGGCACAGTGAAGTTGTCGTTCGAAGGCAGCGGTAGCGACGCGCAGATGCATCTATCTTGTACCGATGCACCGCAACGATTAGATGCTGCACTCTAGGTGCTCTCGTTTCCCGCGAAGGGCACGCCGATCGCTTACGATTACATCACCCCCCACGCCCGAAACCTCCCCCTCCCCGTCATCTCTCTGAGACCGAGCTCCAAAACAATCCGCCGCGCCGCCTGCGGCGTCATTTCCAGTGTTTTCGCCACCATCCCGGCCGACACCAGCGGTTTCGCCATGACGAGCTCAACCAGCTCCGGCAATTTCGAAGACGTTCGTCTTCCCGACAATTTGCGTTCCATCATCTGCCGAGCGAGCGTCAGTCGGTCATGCTCCTTCATGCCGATCTCGGCCGCCGCCTGAAAACCCTGGGCGATGGCGAGAAGCCGGGTTTCGCGATCGCGATGCCGGCGCCGCTCGACGGAGATGGTTTTGAGGCCGAGATTGATGGCGGCCAGATGGGCGCCTGACGTGATGCCGGCCTGCCGCAGGATGGAGGCGCACAACAGCCGGCCGAGCCAGGGCGCGTGCTGCAGCACCGAAACCTCGTTCCAGGCATCGAGGGCGACGATCGCCTGCAGCACCGCTGGCAGTTCCTGTGCCTGTCGCAACACGTCGCGCCATTCGTCGAGCCGGGCGTCCTCATCCCAGTCGAGGTCGTAGACCATCGGATCGGCCGTAGCCCGGCCAGGCTTCCTGGCTCGTTCGATTGCTGCCTCCGATCGCGCCAGCAGCGCGTCGATCGCGGCATCGTCGACGCCGGGGAGATTTTCCACGTCGTCACCATCATCCCCCTCCCCTTTCGGATCAAACAAGGCCTCGCGCCGGATGGCAGGTGTCCCCACCTCGTCCGCGCCGACCGCCGGGACCTCCGACGTCTGGCACAGTGCCCGCAAACCGTCGGCCGACAGAGCCCAGCCAGGCAGTTGCCCGGCAATACGCCGGCGAGTGCGCAGTACGTCGCTGGCGATGGTGAGTTCGTGCGTGGGCGTGCGGATGTCGCGGGTGGCATCATGCAGAACGAGGTCTTCGAGATGGACGAGCTCGCCGTCGATCCACAGCGAGGCACAGGCGTCAGCAAAATTTTGGCGTTCGATCCAGCCCGCGCCGACCGGTGAACGGGCAATGCGCTCATCCAGACGCGTGAGAGCGACGCTGGCGTCGAAAGCCGGCCGCATCAGGTCACTCATGCTGATTTTCGCGAGATCGTAAGCCATTGAAATCATGGTAAATGATTTCTTACAGGAACTCTAGTGGATAGTTTGTGTTCCTCACATGGTATGATTGCGAGTTCGGGTTTTAACCATCGATAAGTACCCGTTATCGATGGCTGTTGATCTCAAGCCGCAAATCAGAAAGAGTCGGTGCGAATTACGGTCCTTGAGGCCGCCGAAAACTGCGACTTGGAGCGCTCGTGGCCAAAGTGAAGACATCTCTGACTGCCATCGAGCGCCGCGCAGAAGAACTCGACACCATTGCGTCCGTTCTGCCACTTGAGCGTCGCGACGAGCTTGCCGAGCTACTCACCGATCAGGACATCGAAACGCTACGCCATCTGGTCAACGCCGGTATGGGGGCCAACACGCTGCGAGCGCTGACGTCGGACCTCGCCTATCTCGAAGCATGGGGGCTGGCAGCAACCGGCAAATCTCTCCCGTGGCCAGCGCCCGAAGCGCTGCTGCTGAAATTCGTGGCGCATCACCTGTGGGACCCCGAGAAACGTGCGGCCGATCCGGATCACGGCATGCCTGATGAGGTCGACGACAACCTTCGGGGCCAAGGCTTTCTGAAATCCACCGGCCCACATGCACCCGACACGGTGCGCCGCCGACTGGCCAGCTGGTCGACCCTCACGAAATGGCGTGGCCTTGACGGCGCTTTTGCTTCCCCTGCCCTGAAATCCGCTATTCGCCTCGCCGTGCGGGCCGTCCCGAGACAGCGTCGTCGCAAGAGCGCGAAAGCGGTCACCGGTGATATCCTGGCAAAGCTTCTTGCTACGTGTACCAGCGACAAGCTTCGCGATGTCAGAGATACGGCGATATTGATGGTCGCCTTTGCGTCGGGCGGCCGCCGACGCAGCGAGATCGCAGGCCTTCGCGTGGAACAGTTAACCGTGGAAGCCCCGATCGAGATGCCCGATGGCCCTCCCCTCCCCTCTCTCGCTATTCATCTTGGCCGGACCAAGACGACATCAGGCGAGCAAGACGACGTCGTCTATCTCGCCGGGCGACCTGTGGAAGCGCTCAACGCCTGGCTGGCAGCGGCAAAGATCGACAAGGGTTGTGTCTTCAGGGGGATCGGACGATGGGGTACCGTCTCCAAACGGGCGATAGATCCGCAGTCGATCAATGCGATCCTCAAGCTGCGGGCGGAGATGGCGGGGTTGGACAGTGGGGAGTTTTCTGCGCATGGTTTGCGGTCAGGGTATCTAACCGAAGCGGCCAATCGAGGCATCCCCCTGCCCGAAGCGATGGAGCAGTCAAAGCATCGGTCTGTTCAGCAGGCATCCAGCTATTACAACAATGCGACACGAAGAAGCGGAAGAGCGGCCAGAATGCTTTGATCGCGGCCATGGAATAATGAAAGCGTTCAGAGAATTGTGGAGATTACGCTTTGCCCGTCTCAGCGATCACCAGAACATTGAAGCCGTCACGGATATTGAACTGGTCTTCAGACAGTAGATGCCGACCATGTGCCATCATGAACCAGCGGGCTGTTTCTGCATCATAGAACTCAGCGATCGAAGCCTCTACCTTCGATCTGACATCCCTCAAAATTTCACACCGCCCCATTTTTCGCGTGTTGATCTGGACGAGCCTGCGTTTTGCTGGCTTGCCTGCATCGGATACGAATACCGATAATCTGCTGGCTTCGTAGCTTTTGACCCTGACCCTCAGGCGCTTCGGGCGGGTTCTGTCGAACTCATCGTTGATCGTCTTGATACGCGCTTTGATCTCGTCGTCTGTGAGATGGGTCTCCGGCATAACATCGCGCACCGGTATCAAATCGTCCGCGAACCGCTCCTGCGCAACCTCCGCTGCATGATGAGCATAGGCCAAATGCATCACGGGAAGAGTGGCAAGCCATCTGCGCCGTTGGGCAATTGCCATGGATTTGGCTGCCGCCTCACCCAACTTGAAGACTGAGAAGTTTTCGCGCTTCTGGCCTTCATTGGTCATCAAGGTTGCCTGCCAGGCATCGCCGTCACGCGTCTCGACCCGACGCACCCCGGAAATGCCGCTCTTGTTGTTCTTACGAAGAAGGACGGCCTGCTCATGATTTGTCGCAGGTGGGATGGCTTCAATGATCGCATCGCGGTAGGCGTAAGCTTGAGCGTAGGCAGATTCATTTGATCCGTAGACGCTGTCCTTGAACAACCGGACGATCTTGTGACCGCGCCGTCTCAGACTAACCCACCATCCAGCACCTCGGCGCTCATTGGCCTCTTCGCGAGTGAGACCATAGCCCTCGGCGTCATGCTTGGTGTTGGGGCTGTGAGCCTTCACGTAGGTCTTTTCCACAGCAATGTCCCCATCCATTAACGCCATGGCTCTTACCTTATCTGAACTGCCTTCATCGTGAATTAGTCGGCAGATTGCGGCGAGTTTGGGGTGGTGGAACGCTTTCCTCCGCACTCGGTTGTACAAATGCCAACGATTCCATGTTTTCGCCACAATGTTTGATTGCATTACGTTCAGATTTTGACAGCTGATTGATACTTTATCCGATCGACATCAGAGGTTCTTCATGACCGACCAGCCCTCATCGTCTGACTTCATCCAGGCGAGCCGCGTTCTCAAGGTCAAGTCGCCTTTGGGCGAAGACCAGCTTCTGCCGGAACGCATGGTCTTCAATGAGGGCGTCTCACAACTCTTCGAAATCCGCCTCAGCGTCCGCGCCAAGAAGGAAGCGGTCAAGCCGGAAGAGCTTATCGGGCGACTGGTCGATGTTTCGGTGGAAGTCAGTCAGGGCGATGGCGAAGAGGGCAGTGGCGTGCGCCGTCCATTCAACGGCCTGGTCACGGAACTGCATGAGGGGCCACCAATCACTCGCGGCCTGCGCTCCTACGCCATAACCATCCGCCCGCAGATGTGGCTGCTATCGCGTCGCTCCGACTGCCGCATCTGGATGGACAAGACGACGGTCGATATCGCCGAGACGCTGTTTTCCGAACACGGCATTCCAGCCCCCGATACGTCGGGCATCATCACCCCTCCGCCTGCTCAACACTACAGCGTTCAGTTTAATGAGCCGGACCTCGATTATCTTCTGCGTCGGCTGGAAGAGGATGGGTTGTTCTACTGGTTCAGCCATGAGGATGGCTCTCACAAGCTGCACATCGCTGATACCGCCAATGGCTGGCTTGGACCAATGCCCGCTGCGGAAGGCGAAAGCAGGGTGAGACTGGCGCAGGGCTCATCGGATCGCAACCACATCAATGACTGGGCACGTCGCTTCTCCTACGTGCCGGGCCAGCGCGCTGGTGCCGACTGGAACTTCGAGACGCCCTCCATGGTGCCGGGCTCAATGACGCCATCACTGGTACAGATGCCGGATGCGACCAAGCGCGAGCTTTACGAATATCCCTCCCGCATCAAGACCGTGGCCGAAGCAGAACGGGCGCAAAAGCTCAGAACACAAGCCACCGAAGCCGATCATGACCGCGTCTTCGGCGCATCGACGTCACGCATTCTCGAAGCCGGTCGCCGCTTCACCCCATACGAGGTGGCGCATCCAGAGCATGAATATGAAGAGCATGTGATCATCAGGGCAAGCCATACTATCGTTGATCGCTCCTACGAGACCAACAGCAACGAACCGGAATACCGCAATCAGTTCGAGGCGGTCCCCTCACGTGTGCCGCTGACCCCGCATCGAACCACCAAGCGTCCACGCATCGAAGGCACTCAGGTTGCCATCGTTGCAGGGCCGGAAGGCGAAGAAATCCACCCGGATCAATATGGCCGCGTCAAGCTGTGGTTCCCATGGGATCGCAAGGCCAAGAAGGATGGTACCGATACTTGCTGGGTGCGGGTCAGTCAGGCATGGGGCGGAGGTACATGGGGTGCGCAGGTGATCCCACGTATCGGCATGGAGGTGATGGTTGCATTCGTCGACGGTGATCCCGACAAGCCGCTCGTTATAGGGGTTGTACCGAACCCAGCAAACTCGGTTCCTTACGATCTGCCTGCCAACAAGACGCGTATGGCGATCCGCTCCAACACCCACAAGGGACAGGGACATAACGAACTTACCTTTGAAGACGAAAAAGGACAGGAAAATCTCTTCCTTCACGCTCAAAAGGATCAGACGGTCAAAGTCCTGAACAATCAGACCAGTCGTGTCGATGCGAATGCCTTACATTCCATCGGCGCCAACCAATCGCTTGAGGTTGGTGCGAACATGAGCCACCAGGTAGGAGGTGGTCTCAATATGGTTGTGGGCGGCGTCGGCGGAGCGGTGAATACGATCGCTGGTGGTTTGCTCGCTGGACTGTCAGGCACCAGCGCGGGAATGCTGCAACATGCCATGTCGCTAGCTTCTGCAGTTGCTGAAGACAGCCCATCGTCTGAAAACAAGAGCCTTACTGCGGCGCAGGCAGCAGGCGGTGACGCTACCGCAGGGTCGGATAGCGAAGCAGCTAGCCTCCTCTCACAGGCTGCCGGCTATATGGGTGCAATGGCTTCAGGCGCTTTGGGTACAGTTGCGTCGTCTATCGATACGGTTCGGGCGGGCGTGAACGATGCGGCTGTCAGCGAACTTCGAACGGATGCGGGCGATGCCATGCGCTCGTCGGGTGCAGGCCTTGGATCGCAAGTCGCCTCGATGATTGGACAAGGTATCTTCAACACGCTCGTCAGCCGCATGCAGAATACAAGCGTGGGCATGGCGCAAACAGAGCAGGTCGGCGTTGCGAAGGTCGTGACAGTGGGGCAGGTTTACAATCAGACCGTCGGCCACACGAAAAATATCTCGATCGGCAAGGAGCTCTTCATCGGCGTGGGCGGCGGCAAGGATGCCGATGGCAATGACATTCCTCCAAAATCCATCCTGATCATGAAGGACGACGGCACGATCCTATTGAAGGGCGTGAAGATTTACATCGAAGGAGAGAGCCACGTGCAGGTCACCTCTGCCATGATCGACCATAATTGAGGTCGAGATGCCTGAACTCAAGAATTTGACCCCGTTCCCGAATTTCCGTTATTATAGTCGTGACAACGAAAATCGCGAGTTCGGCATCGCGATTGTCAAGGCAACCTACGAGATTGCCGGGGACGGAACACTGGTTGCTGCTGAAGAGCAGGCCCCGATGCTCTTTACCGACACATGTCACGGAGAAGTCAACGTATCTTCGCTCTGGCATCCTTCGGATCTCGTTCCTTACAAACCCGCAACAGATATTATTGTCAACGCTGTCGCTCGTGCGCCAGAGGGTCGGCCGTCGCCGTCCTGGACGTGCGGGTTGCGTGTTGAGCGGAACGACCAGATTCTCTTGGACAAAAAGGTACGTGTCACTGGCCCAAAATGGTGGCGCCCGATCTGGAAAAGGAAGTTGCGCGAGGAGGAGCGTGCTGACTGGAAAGGTGTCCGAAAACTTTTTGATCGCTGGGAGCTCTCAGAGCCAGACCCGATTCAAGAATTGCCTTTGCGTTATGAGTACGCATTCGGTGGAGAGATCGAGACTGGCGTCGATGAGGACGGTAATCCAACGTTTGACACCGATCACCATAATCCGCTCGGGATCGGAAAGATTGATCGTGAATACAGCGATCATACCAAGTCTGTCGCAGCACCACAGATCGAGTCGCCGGACGATCCTATCAAAGAGCCTTTCAAGAATTATCGTCCCCAAAACTTTGGTCCTATTCCGCCTGCTTGGCTACCGCGTCGTCCTCTGGGCGGCACTTATGATGAGCATTGGCAGGATAATGTATGGCCAGCCTGGCCTACGGATTATTCGTTTGCCTACCATAACTCCGCTCATCCGGACTTGGTGATCGACCCGTACCTTTGGGGAAATGAGCAGATTACTCTGACGGGTATGTCAGAGGGTATAGAAACATGTGTTTTTTCCCTTCCTGCCGAGCAGGTCATGGTGGATTTCGTGCGTGCAGATAATACGACTGAGCGGAAAAACATGGTTATGGATACTGTCTTTCTCGACATTAACTCAGCAAGGCGACGAGATTGGCGCGTTTATTTGTCTTGGCGAGTGAATTTCGAGCCGGATCACTTCGAGCAAGCAATTATACATCGCAAAAAGCATTCACAAGCTGGAGTTGATCTGCCGTCGCAATCGAGCAAGGAGATGGCCTTATGAGCATAGCGAAAATCTCCGCCAGAAAATGTGCGTCCAACGTGATTGTCTCGACAACACCCGATGTCTGCTGGACGCCGGTTGGATCGGATGTCGTGAAAGTGGGCTATTCCTCGATTGCTTTTCTGGATACGGCGATCCGCCATTCGACGACAGTTCGAAATAACGGTAAATTCGATTTTCAGCTGAATTCTCGCTGCTCTAAATCGACGGGCCATGAACCGGGCACGAAGAGAGGCGTCGTCGTTCCCGGCTATCTTGGCCCTGCGCACGTAGAAGTAGCCTCATATTTCGTGTTTTCGGAAGGATGGGCAACCTGTAGCCACAGAGATCCGGCCTGGATCAATCGGCCCGATCCGGGGCCTGTGGAGCCGCAGAAGTCGCAGGTGCAGGCACCAATCATATTAGCGGCAAATGACGGAACGCCTGGGAATAACCGAGCTCAAAATGCGCAAGTTGATGCAGTTTGCAGGATACTGAAACTGACAAAAGACCAAAGACAAATGCTTCACAGAGAAATTGGCGGCCAAAATTATGGCTTCCAAGAGATAATGGAATGCGCAAAGGACATGTTTGGAAAATGAGAGCCCTCGATAAAGCCTGGGACGGATATTTGCCTGGTCATGTTTTCATCAAGCGGGGGTATGGCAGTTGTCTCCTCGTCGACTATGAGCACGAGGGCAACAGGCCATCCATTATGATCGATAGGTGTAGGTGGATCATCACGGTGGGTGAACGTCTAGCTTTTTACGACTACGAAATCTCCACCAGTGAAAATCTCGCGCTACTGGCACCATATCAGCTCCAGTCCATTACCAAACATCCCGACCGCCTGACGTTAGATTTTGGTGAAGCCAAGTTAGTCCTTTTCTGGACCGTCCAATCTCAGGAATTTCATTATGCGGGCATTCAGAGAAACAGCGAAGAGTGGCAGAGACTACCGAAAGACGATCGGGACAACATTACGATCTTTCCAACCAGTGGCGACGCCATTGGGGTCGAATTTGAGATGATGATCAATCCGGAGGATTATCCTTGGGGTAGAGACTTTCTTCGTCGGGAAGCTGAACTCTCTAAAAATACGCTTTAGGTCCGAAATGCAGAACGTATGCGGTATTTGAGGATTGGAGTGTGCCGTGGCTGATGCCGGTGAAACTAACTATGTTCCGAACACCCGCGATTATGTTGATGAGAACGGCGTGCATACCAATGAACGTGCCATTCCGCATACGAACGAGAGCATAGATCGAGACAACGGGGGTGCTCAGCTCGTTGCAGGCGCTACTGCAAAGCCGGAGCTCGATCAGGCTTACGATGATTATGCAAGACTGACTACGTTAGCAAAACAAAGACAGCAGCAGGCATATGATCAAGCTCTTGCTGATAGCACTGAGTATTACAGAAATAACAAACTGGCCTACATTGCGAAAAGCCTTTTAACAGGCGATGAGGATATGATTCAGAAAGAGGCTGAAGCAAAATCCTTCAATCGCGATCAGCAAGACTTTCTATCTCCTTCGGAAGCCTCGGCCTATAATAGAGCGCAGGGAATTATCGCGGGCAATGCAGGAGGTGCGGCGCATGCACTGGGAACGGGCTTAATCAACGGCACAGGCATTGCATCTGAGGAACATGAGAAAGGAAGTAGAGCAGATCTACATCAACAGGCCTCAACGAATGAACATCCATTTCTAAGATTTCTCGGCGAGATCGGCCCGGGGATATTTTTCTCCCGATTGATGGGCAAGGGCGAGAAGCCCGGCGAGACTGCACCTAAACCTGATCCTAGGCCAGAACCACGACCTGAAGCCAAACCTCCAGCGAAGCCTTTGCCTGTGGGTGAACCTGTCTCCGTTGCCAACGGTGAGTATCTGGAAACATGGCGTGATTTCTTCATTCCAGGAACGCTGCCGTTCGATGGCGCCCGCTACATGGGGCTCAAGCTCGCACTGCCGAGAGAATATGTTTCTCCTTTGGGTCCTTGCCAGATTTCGATGTTCGATGAGGCGTTCTCGAACCCAGAACGCGGAAAGCTTCTGTTCCATAATTCTGCTGGGAAGGCTATCGGCTTCGATCGACCCTTCAATTTTCTGCCGTCACTGAATGCAGGATATCCACATCTTGAGCTGAAGGCACCTTGGCTCAAGCAGCTTCGTTTGAAAGATTACGGGCTCATCAAAGAGTTTCGCCAGTACGATGACGGTATCTACCGGCTAGAGCAAGTCGAAGACCTCAATGGACATAGGCTGATTTTCCATCGCAACGAAGAAGGGTGGCTTGAAACAGTCGACGGCCCGGATGGCCTGCAGTTGCAATTTGAGAATGATGACAAGGGACGCCGTATCGGCATCGTCCTCGTCGGCTCTGAAGGTAGCGAACTTGAACTCGCGCGCTACACCTACGATGCTCGCGGTCGAATGACTGATGCACAATGCGCTTTCGGCATGTCGGTGCGCTACGTTTGGCTCCGTGATTCCGATCTATTGGCATCCTGGAATAATCTGACGCGCCAATCGGAAACGCATTTTACCTATGACAGCGACGGGCGCGTTGTTCATACCGCGACCAACGGCATCTGGAACGGAGATAGGTTCGACTATCGTGAGGGAGAAACACGCTACTCCCCCGGTGGAAACGAAAACGCCGCGCAAACCTTCCGCTATGATGACCATGAAAACGTCACCGAGGAGATCGATCCTCTTGGTGGCGTCGTTTCCCACGGTTACAACAGGTACGGATTCCGCACTTCGACGACCGATCAGAACGGCAATGCTCACCGCACCTCCTACGACATTCATGGCAATGTAAAGGAAGTTGTGGATGCGGAAGGCCGCTCCACCATTTATGGCTGGGGTGACAATGGCGAGCTAATGATCGTCATCGATGGCGCCGGAAACCGCAAGACATTCAAGCATGACCACAAATCGAATGTCATTTCCGAGACGGATGCTGAAGGTAATGTCACTCATCTGCGCCGCGACGATCTTGGCCATGTGGTCGAGACGCAGTTTCCCAACAGTGCGATAGAGCGCCGTACCTGGGATACAAACAATCGCTTGGAAAGCGTCACGGATGCCAAAGGCAATACGACTCGGTTCGAATATGATGAGTTCAACCGCCTTATAGCAACGGCGAGCCCAGATGGATCGCGTATCGTTCGCGACTATACCGCCGGTGCAGGCGGTTTCGACACGGTGAGCAGGATCATAAGGCCGGATGGCATCGCTGTGAGCCGCAGCTTCGATGGGAGCGGTCAACTGGCATCGGTTACAGATGGCGAAGGGCGACTGTGGACCTATCGCTATGGCGCCTTCGGCGTTTTGGAGGCCATTGTCGATCCGAAAGGCGGTGAACTGAGCCTCGCAACAGACATTGAGGGACGACTGATCTCCGTCACCAATGCAGAGGGCCTGACCTACAGCTATGAGCGCGATATTGCAGGCCGAGTTATTCTGGAAGAAGACTTTGACGGAAGGGCATGGCGCTATGCGCGTGATCCAGCCGGTCAGATCACGGAGACAATCAAACCGGATGGCGCAAGACTATGCTATTCGTACGACAAATCTGGTCTGATCAAGCGCATTGAGACCTTCACGGCCAAAGATGAGCCCGAAGACGTCACACGTTTCTGGTATGATGGACGTGGTCTTCTCATTCGTGCGGAGAACAAGGCCGCTCTCGTTGAATTCAGCCGTGATCGCAACGGTCGCATTGCCCGCGAAACTCTGAACGGCAAGCGTGTACGCTCCCGGCATGACGCCATGGGGCACCGTATCCGTCGAGAAATACTGGGCCTCGGCGCGTCGATAACGGATTATGTCCGCGATCCGCTGGGCGCAGTCGAAAAGCTCGTTGCAGATGATACCGAAATCACATTCGAGCGTGACAGTTTCGGGCATGAGAAAGCCCGACGCATGGACGGCTTCAATCTTTTGCAGCGTTTTGATCCGGCTGGCCAACTCGTCGCACAGGTCGCGGGTCCCGCCGCAGCCCATGGGCTCGATGCCTCGCGTCTCGGCTGGCAGTTTGATCGTGGCAATGCACCAAGACAGGCAAGAAGCATAGCTGAGCATGTCCATCGCATTTACGAGTATGATCGTGCCTTCGCGCCTGTCAGCGTAGATGACGGTCTTTGGGGCAAGCGTCAGTTTACCTATGATGATAACGGGCAATTGACGAGCGCTGAAGCCTCGACAGGCTCGGAACGCTTTGCCTACGACAGCGCGCGTAACATAGCAGGCGCATCATCCTCCATCCAAACATCCTATGACCCGACCCCCTATGGGAAAGCGTTCGACCAGACATTCGGCTCCGTCATCCCGGCTGCCGCTCCCAGCAACTGGCAGCGTTCTCCCAGTGGTGTCGTGCAGATGGCGCGTGGTCCAAAAGGCGAACGTGTTCAGCTCCTCCATGACGATTGCGGGCGCGTGATCGAGCGGCGGGTCGAGCGCGACGGGTTCAGACCGCAACGCTGGCGCTACGGCTGGGATGTCCATGACCGGTTGGTGAGCGTCAGCACCCTGGATGGCGAGGAATGGTATTTTCGTTACGATCCGTTCGGGCGAAGGATGTCCAAGGTCCGACGCTTTACAGGGGAAGAGAAAGATCGTGTTCGCAGGCTGTGGCCGAAGCTTGTTAGTGCAGATGGACGCCCGACGAAGCTCCGAGGAACCGAAGGCCCCCCCCCGCTCGACGTCGACAACCCTCCTGAGGTCGGCACAGCCTATCTTTGGGACGGTGACCTTATGGTGGCGGAAGCGCCGCTACGGCTCGATGGTCACATCGCATGGGATGAAGCAACGCACTGGCATTTCGAGGACGGGACCCATCGGCTTCTTGCAAAGCGACAGTCGAATGGCGAAATGCTGGCTGTCGTCTGCGATCATCTCGGCACACCGAAGGAGATGTTCGACGCGAAAGGCACGCTCGTCTGGGCTGCCGATCATCACGTCTGGGGCGCGGTGCGGGCGGCGCGGACTTTTGGTGCGCTGGCTGTTGCAAGAACACACGATCGAGAGCCGAGCGAACTTCAATGCCCCTGGCGCTTCCCCGGCCAGTATGAGGATGCCGAGACCGGCCTCTATTATAACCGCCATCGCCATTACGATCCGCTCACAGGGCAATATGCGAGTCCAGACCCGATAGGACTGGCTGGTGGTGATAGACCGCAGGGATACGTAGTGAATCCAAGTGTAGTAGTTGATCCTCTTGGATTAAGCGCTTGGATGACGGCAACTCATAGAGATTCGTTAAGTTCTGGAAAACAGTTGTACCGAGGAGACGCTCGCGCCCCGTCTGAAATATTTGCAGAGGGTTTTAAGCCTTGGGGTGACAGTAAAGATATTATTGCGCATGCGATTCATGCAAAGGAACCACCAAGCTACTTCGTTTCGACTTCGTCTGACATTGCGGTCGCATCTAAACCGCATTTTTCTCAAGGCAAATATGTCTACCACATCGACAAGAGGGTCCAGGGAATTGATGTGAACAAGTATCACAATCTATCTGGTAAAACTAACTTCCACGAGGCCGAATTAGAAATTGCTGTGCCCGGTGCGGTAAGGCCCAGTGATATTATTGGCGTTCAACCAGTGCTGCCAGGTAATCGATTGGGGCCAATGGTGCCCAATCCAAATTACGTTCCGTGAGGATGAAAATGGATAAGTACACTATAGAAACGAACACAAAAGGTTCACGAGGAAAGGCAATTGCTGTCGTTGAATGGCGCAACAACCGTGACCTTTTCTTGGAAATCTCATTGAACGATGTTACACACTCAACACTTGACCTTGATTGTTTTTCGGCCTTCCAACTTCTTAGGCAAAAGTTCTTCCACGAGGTAATATTTTGTTGCAACGGAGCGCGACGAAATTTCGTACAATCTGGAATGATGCAGCAAAGCGGCGGATTTTACGGTTACTTGGTGAAACGAGGAGAGCGATCCAACCCAGACGAGACGGCTTTCATTTTTGACTACTGCAGCCCTGAATTTGTTGTCTCCGTCGAGGATCAGAACATCTTTAAAGATGAATGGTTTCGTTCACTCAGCTAGAAAAATGTGAGCGTCCGGTGAGCTGTTTTTGCTGATCGGGCAAATCAGGCGATGTTCTGGCATTAGAACCAGCATTAGTGCTGACATAAATACCAGAGCAAAGAGGTTTCATGGCCCGCATGGAGATCATGTCCGGTACCGAGCGCAGACGGCGCTGGTCGGACGAGGCGAAGCTGAGGATACTGGCGGAAGCTGATGAGCCGGGTGCTCGCATTGGTGACGTGGCGCGCCGGCATGACGTTCATCCTGGCCAGATCCGCTTGTGGCGAAAGTCGTTCAACTATGTTGATCGACCGACGGTGTTCCTTCCAGTGGAAATCGTGGAGGAGTTTGGCGTAAGTCAGGCGTCTACGACGGCAACGAGGCTGGCGATCGTCGAGATCTTGCTTCGAAACGGTCGGAGTTTGAAGGTTCCTGTTGACGTTGAGTTGAAACTGCTCGGCCCGCTCGTCGCTTGCGTGGAGGCGGCATGATCGGGCCGTCAGGGAATGTACAGGTTTATCTGGCCTGCGGAGTGACTGACATGCGTCGCGGTATCGACGGTTTGTCAGCGCTGGTCGAGGGGGTGATCAGACAAGCGCCTGGTTCTGGCGCGATCTTCGGGTTCCGCGGCAGGCGCGCGGACCGAATCAAGCTTTTATGGTGGGACGGCCAAGGCTTTTGCCTGTTTTACAAGGTTTTGGAACGCGGATACTTCCCATGGCCGGCGGCCAAAGATGGCGTTGTGCATCTGACGCAGGCTCAGTTGTCGATGCTCGTCGAGGGGATCGACTGGCGACGACCGACATGGACGTCAGCGCCTCATCGCACGGGCTGAAAGCGTTAATTTGCAAGGGTGTCAGGGGTAAAATGCTGGCGCTAAAGGGCCAAATCAGTTACATTTTTGGGTATGGAAACAACGCCGCCACAGGGTCAGGACGAGCTATCTGCACTGCGTGCATTGGTTGCTGAACAGGCGGCGAAACTCGAGCGACAAGACGCGGAAGTTACCAAGCGCGATACCATAATCGACATTTTGCGCGCGCAGTTGGAGTTGCTGCGCCATCGACAGCATGGGGCCTCGTCCGAGAAAATAGACCGCAAGATCGAACAATTCGAACTGATGCTCGAGGAGATTGAAGCGTCCCGCGCCGAGGCTGAGGTTCGCTCTGGAAGGACACCACTGCCGGAGCTGGAAGATGCCTGCGAAAAGCCAAAACGCAGACCTTTGCCGGATGGGCTGCCGACAGAAGAGCGGATCTATCCGGCGCCGTGCAATTGCCCGACCTGCGGCGGGACATCGTTCCTGAAAGCACCTGATAAGGTGGTCCAGGTCATGGAGCATGTGCCGGCATCCGTGAAGATTGTTCGCCATGTCGAAAAGCGCTTCGTTTGCAAGGACTGCGACACTTCGTTGGCTGGCAAGATGCCGACCCTGCCGATCGAGCGCGGCAAACCCGGTCCCGGATTGCTTGCCCATATCATGGTCTCCAAGTTCGACGATCACATCCCACTTTACCGACTGTCGGAGATGTACGATCGGCTTGGGATCGATATCTCCCGTTCCGTGATGGCCGACTGGATGGGGCGTGCATCGGCTTTGCTCGGCCCCCTGATTTTGCTGATCAGAGCGCATATCGCGGCCGTCGATCGGATCCATACCGACGACACTCCGGTCGATGTTCTCGACCCTGGACGAGGAAAGACCAGGACCGGGAGGGTCTGGGTCTACGTCTTCGATGGGCGTGGCTATCAAGATCCCAGGCCCGGAGCGATCGCTTATTATTACAGCCCTGACCGCAAGGGGGTTCACCCAGCCGAACATCTTTCCAACTTCAGTGGCGTGATGCACGCGGACGGCTATGCTGGCTACAACAAGCTGTACGGCAATCAGATCATAGAGGCTGCCTGCATGGCGCATGTACGCCGCAAATTCCATGACGTGATCAAACTCAAGCCATCAACGATCGCGCAGGAAGCGCTGTCGCGCATTGGTGCTCTCTACGATATCGAGGATCGTATCCGTGGCATGTTGCCTGACGAGAGGCGGGATTTGCGCCAGCAGCATGCCAAACCCATCCTGGACGAGCTGAAAGAGTGGATTGAGGATGTCCAGACAACACTGCCACAGAAACAGAAGCTGGCGGAAGCGATGCGGTATGCGCTGTCACGATGGGCAGCATTGAGCGTCTATCTTGATGACGGCCGGGTTGAAATCGACAACAACATAGCTGAGCGTGCCATGCGACCACTGGGAATTGGCCGAAAGAACTGGTTATTTGCGGGCTCCGACAAGGGTGGTGAGCGCATCGCAAATATCTTGAGCATCATCGAAACCGCAAAGCTTCATGGCCACAATCCGGAAGCCTATCTGACCGATGTGCTGGCCCGGATCCAGGATCATCCCAAAGACCGACTTGAAAATCTGCTGCCTTGGAACTGGACGCCGGCAAACGCTCGGTGCGAGGCTGCCTGATGGCACGCTCAAGGTTCATTTACACACTCAACCAAGTCGCCGGCATGATCGGCGAGAACCTCGAACTGATCGAAGAAGTGACGGCCAACTCGGACAACATCTCCGAAGGCGAACTGGTTTACGTCAGCGATGGCACTGAAGATGGCACGAAGGGTCTGACCGAGAACGGCATCAAAGAACTTCAAAGCCTACTTGCCGACATCAGGACGTGGGACGGCGGTATCCGCGAGTTCCTCATCGACACACAGTGCGATCCTGAAATAATCGACCGCATCATGGCCGATGAGATGAAGCGCGGCCTTTAGATTCTATCTCGCGACACCCGAAAAATGCTTTCGCCGGACGCTCACAGAAAAATCATCTTCGGGGAGTGATATTCAATAATGAGTCGACAATGTTGTCGGCATATATAGGCCAGTATTTTTCTGGTCTAGGTCGATAGACATCGATCCGATTACGGTCGGGCTTGCAGTTCATTAAGGATTCGCGCCATCGCAATGGGATCGCTGACGTTCCATATACTGCACCCAAAAGAGCCCCTACGATTGCACCATTTGTATCTGTATCTCCCCCGTACGAGATCGTATCAACCACACCATGTTCTAATGAGCCACAATTAAGAAGCTGGTAGAAAGCATTCTGAAAAGCTATTAGAACCCATCCCTGATTCCTTTCGAAATTTTCCGGAGGATACGATTGTGCTTTCTGTATCGCGTTAACTAGTTTTGTCTCGGCGTTAATATCTTGGGACCAAGCTAGAACTGCACGGTATATTTCAGACGGCGTCGGGTTATTAGTGATCGCGTACGCCAACGCTTTTGCAAACAGTATGTTAGCTTGACGACACACAAAAGACGGATGAGTAATCATCGCGTCAAGCTCCGCCCACCTTCCCACTTGTTCAAGTGTGAAGTTTGAACCCAAAATCCCGATAGGCGATACACGCATCAATGCACCATTCGCCTCGCTCGCGATATTTTTCAGGCCCCGTAGTCCCGACGAAACTGTTGCCCCGATGTCGAACGGTTCCGAATTCATCCATTCCCGGTAAGCCCGGAGCGCGTTTTTCTCGTTATAACCGTCGGCCTCTGTAATTGATCTTGCCAAAGCAATCGCCATTTCGGAATCGTCGGTTGGTTGCCCTGCAAGGGTATTCCACGTTCCACCATCATGCATGTCCCGGACACCAGATGGATATGTTTCTTTTATTTGAGCCTTCGATTGAAATTCTACAAGCGAGCCCAGAGCGTCTCCGGCGAGTTGGCCGAGAAAGCAGCCCTTTGCTCTGTCGATGATACTCTGACCCATTCTTTACTCCATAACCCAGCAGATTGGCCTGCTGCCGGTTCGGAAAACTTAGTTAAGGTAATCCGACCTCGTTTCAAATTCAATCTGTGATTAAGCGTACTGAAATGACTCTACGAAAGTGGGAATTAACAAGGCGTCATCGTGCGTATCGGCATCGGGACCCTGCCGATTTTTATGCTGACGAATCCACCGGCACGCGAAACACACAAAGATTATATCGGCGGAGGCAACTATTATCCGCCCGCAGTCAGAAAGATCGTCAAACCCAACGATTTCGCTGTTTTCGCCCAACCAAAGCACGCCGATGCGTTATCCGCTGAGAGGTCGCCATCTCCATCCGAGGGGAGTTGGCTTAGCTTCGCCGGTATGGATGACCGTTCAAAGCCGGTAACCTACTGTCTCAAAATGGTAATTTGGTGAAAAACGGCTGACAAGTCGCGTGAACGCGGGTGACAGAATTTTGCGGAGTGTCCAGTCGCCTTTAGGTGGCGCCGCCGCGTGTCACGCCGTTCTCCGATTCACATCGCCGTTCGGGTATCCTGCTCCCTCAATATCCCGATGATATGCTCGTCCGTGAACCGTGAATGCTTCATTCCATCCGTCTCCTTGATACGACGGACTCTACCAAAATCTGGAGGAAGTTCAGGGGCTCAGGTCATAGGCCATCGCCTTCAGCGACCGCGCTCTATGCCTTCGGCACGCAGCCAGCCTTCGGCCGTCTGCGCCGATTCCGGTCACGATCCCTTGTCCTGACGCTACGCTCATGAGGTGATCGCCAACCGGCGATCTCTTCCGCACGGTGCGACCGCTGCGCTTGCCGCCATTCTTCCTGTCCCTCCTATCGCTCTACGATGGTCTGTCGGCCTCGCCAATGGGCAAGCAGGCTCACGCCTGTCCGCCCGTCAGAAAAACGGCTTTCACCGCTGACGCGCCGAACCTTCCGTTTTTCAGCCGGTCGGACCCATGACTAGCCCGCCACACCAACGGGGAGCGGGCTGCGCCCTCCCCCCTTCGTTCCGGTGAGTGTGAGAGACACATCCACCGGAACGGTGGGTGAAGGCACCGCCCACTTGCGGGGCTTTGCCTCTTAAGAGATCGCAAACCGTGGAGATTTTGCAATGACCAGTGCCAATACGCAGTCCGAAACCATCACCGTCGCACTCGACAAGCTCGACCGCGACCCGAAAAACGTTCGCAAGACCTACCGCAAGGACGGCATCGAGGAGCTGGCCGCGAACATTCGCGCCGATGGCTACCGCATCCTTCAGAACATCATCGTGCGAAAGGCCGACAAGCGCGGTCGCTTCTTCGTCATCGCAGGCGAACGTCGCCGCCTTGCCCTCAACCTACTGGCCGAGGCAGGCGAGATCGCCAGGGATTTCGCCGTCGAAGCAAAACTCCGCGATGCAGCCGACGCCACCAGCATCAGCCTTGCCGAAAACGTCATGCGCGAGGATATGCATCCGGTCGATCAATACGAGGCGTTCAAAGTTCTGAACGAGGAAGGTGTGACGATTGCCGATATCGCCGCCCGCTTCGGAACCTCTGACACCATCGTCAAGCGCCGCCTTGCCCTTGCCCGTCTCTCCCCTGCCCTCCTCCAGCTCTACCGTGACGAGGAAATGACCTTCGAGCACCTGACGGCCTTTACCGTCAGCGATGACCACGACTTGCAGCTTCGCGTCTGGGAAAGCCTGCCATCGTGGAACCGCAACACCTATACCATCAAGGGAGCCTTGCGCGGGGATGCGATTGCCGCGACCGACAGGCGTTTGCGCCTGATCGGTGGATTGGAGGCTTACGAGCAGGCGGGTGGTGCGGTGAAACGCGATCTGTTCGATGAGCGCGCCCAAGGCTATGCCACCGATATTGCCTTGGTGGAGAGGCTTGCAGCCGAGAAGATGGAAGCACTGGCGGCAGAGCTTTGAACCGCACCGGGTTTGCCGGAGGCCATTTCGTTTAAGTTATGCTGCCATGGCCGGTGCGCACATGATGGCGTAATATCGTTCCTCGGCTTCGGCTGGCGGTATATTCCCGATGGGCTCCATAAGCCGTCGGTGGTTGAACCAGTCGACCCACTCCAGCGTAGCGAACTCGTCGGCCTCGAAGTTGCGCCACGGTCCTCTCCGATGTATGACCTCGGCCTTATAGAGACCGTTGAGAGTTTCTGCGAGTGCGTTGTCATAGCTGTCACCAACGCTTCCGACAGAAGGCTCGATACC
Organism: Agrobacterium larrymoorei; assembly: GCF_005145045.1. Taxonomy (NCBI): domain Bacteria; kingdom Pseudomonadati; phylum Pseudomonadota; class Alphaproteobacteria; order Hyphomicrobiales; family Rhizobiaceae; genus Agrobacterium; species Agrobacterium larrymoorei. The sequence continues at coordinate 22,653 of NZ_CP039693.1, read as the reverse complement.
TGCTTCTGCCAAACGCTCTTAATGGCGTCACGACACGAAAGTGCATGATCTGTCCGGCTTTTGAGAACATAGGGTGATCACGCTGCGAGGATGGATGTTTGCTGTCGCAACGGCCTGAGATCAGCGCCGTTGGTTGGCGTCCAGATATAATCGCCGGTGAGACTGATGTGCTGCCAGCCGAGTGGGGTAATGTGCTTCATGACGTCATGCGGTGTAGTTATACCCTCCCGGTTGAGCTCGGCGAACGCTGGTTCAAGATACAGCGTGTTCCAGTAGACGATGGCGTTGATCAGTAGGTTCAAGCCGGATGCCCTGTAGAACTGACTCTCGAAGGTCCGGTCGCGCAACTCTCCGAGGCGGTTGAAGAACAGCGCTCGCGCCAAGGTGTTCTGAGCTTCGCTCTTGTTGAGGCCTGCGGTCGCATTTCTGCGCATCTCCGGATTTCGCCACCATTACGGCAGGAAAATTGACCGGTTGATGCGGCCGAGATCGCGCAGAGCAAGCGCCAGCCCGTTCTGGCGTGGGAACGCCGATAGTTTGGCGAGCAGGGTCGAAGGTCGGACCTGGCCGGAACGGATTGTCGTGACCAGGCGAAGAATGTCATTCCAGTTTGCCTTGATCCGCTCGATGTTAACGGGTTCGCCGACGAGTGACGCCAGGTTCTCAGGCGGTGTGTCGCCGGGAAATAGATAGAGCTTGCGATCCTTAAGACCGCGCAGCCGGGGCACGAGCTGGAACCCGACGACATGGCAAAGGGCAGAACTCATATCGCTGACCCCACCCGTATCGACATAGTGGGTCTCAATGGCGAGATCGCTGCCATGATAGAGCAGTCCGTCAAGGACATAGATAGCCTCGCTGGCGTTGGCGTTCATGGCGACGATGTAGAAAGCACCGTACTGGTCGGATGTGAACCGATAAAATTTGGCGCCGGGATTGGGACCATAGCGAGCGTTGAGGTCGCCAATCGCCTCGGCGTGACCACCCGCTGGGAAATATTGGCCGTCCGACGATGAAGTGGTCCCATCGCCCCAGAGTCTGGCGAGGGGCAGTTGCCTTTGGGCATTGACGAGAATGGCGTGCGCGGCGGTATAGCCGTCCTCCCTAATGTGCCAATCATGCACCCATGCCAACTGGCGCATTGTGATGCCGGGAGAAACATCCGCCATTCTAGTAAGGCCGAGATTTATGCCGTCGGCCAGAACCGCGGTGAGAAGCGCAAGCCTGTTGTCGGCCACTCGACCGCTACGCAGATGGGTGAAGGCATTGGAGAAGCCTGTCCGGGCGTCCACCTCCAGCAAAAGATCGGTGATGTGGATCGCTGGCAGGCGACCTTCAACCTTCGCCTTCAGCGACTTCGCGATATCTGGAAACAATGCCTTATGCGGCGTGACGCTGAATCCCGTTCCGGTCAATTCGACATCGTCGAGTTCGCCGGCGGCAGCCAGCCGAGAAAGATCAGCCAGCCCTTCATTCAGGACCTGGCGCTGTTGGCGAAGGTACGTCTCGACATCGGGATCGACGGCGATCGGGAGCGGGCCTTCCTCACGCATCAGCTCGAATGTTGGCGTGGGAATGAGAAAGCTCTCAAAAGACTGGAAGCGTTTAGCTCCCTCCACCCAGACATCCCCCGCATCGAGCCGACGCTTTAATTCACTGAACAAGCAAAGTTCATAGGCCATTCGATCGATCTTACCGTCCTGCAGGATGAGCGGCATCCAGCCCTTTGGAGCGAACGAGATCGGAGCTCTGTCGGGTATCGCCCTTTTGCCCGAGCAATAGAGATCGGCGACCACAGATAGTGCTCGCAACAGATTTGCCGCAACGGCATGACCACGGAAGACGAGGGTGGAAAGAAACTGCGGCGCAAGTTTCCGGATCGTCGGATAACGCTGGAGCATCTCGATTTTGCCGTCGATGACATCCGGGGAAATCAGCGTATCGACCGCCTCGACACTGAGCGTAAAGGCCGGCCACTGGATGGCGCGTTCGATGGCTTTTGCGATGTCCTCGCCTTTCTCTCTGGCTTCGATGATCGCGTGGCAGACTCTCGAAACATCCTTCAGCGGCTTCTGCACCTCCCGAACCGACCGGGTCACGCGAGCGGCTGCCCGATTGTCGGCTCGCCTGGTCAGAATGCCCATGATTTTCTTGAACATGTCGATGGCGCAGTCGGTCAGGTGGCGGGAAAGATGTAACGCCGTCGCGGCTAGGACGGCGTGCCGGCGTTCGGGGTTGAGGTCGCGTAAATGCTGCGCACTCATCCGCATGCCCTCGGCCGCGAATTCGTCAAAGACCTTGCCCGGAATGCGGTCCATCAAAGCTCCTGACAGATTCAGCGACCGCAGAAAGCGAATTCGCTCGGCAATCCGGTCCAGGTTGGCGGCGGCTGGTGACAATGCCGGTGTTCTCGCCCACGCCAGAACAGTCAGGCTCGTTCCGTCACGCGGATCGAGAAGCTTGTCTAGATCGAGCCTCTGACCTTCTGACAGCCCACCAGCCAAAGCCCGGTGAGCGATACGGATGCCGCGCCGGATTGCCACATGAATAATGGCTTCAAACGCCGATCGCGACGGCAGGAGAATTCTTCGACGCCGCAATTCTTCCACCACCATGTCCGCCAGCTTGTCGGCCTGGCGCAGTGTTTGGGCAGCTGGCGTCAGCCAGCCGGTCAGTGACCGAACATCAGAAGGGGCGAATGGCCGAATCTGCATTCGGTCGAAAAGCAGAACGAGATGTTCCCGCCGAGTCTGGGGCCGCTCGAAGTAGCGATCGATCTCACGGTGATCGACGCCGATCTGCTGTGCCAGAAACCGCAGGACGCCCAACGGCAGGATCTCGCCATCCGCAAGCGGTCGCCCTGGATAACGCAACGTGGCCAGAACACAGGCAAGGCCCAACCGGTTCGATGCCTTGTTCTGCCGCATGATGAGGTCGAGGTCGGGCCGGTCCAGTGTGTAGTGCTTGGCGATCTCCCTGTCGTCATTTGCGATGGTTGTCGCCTGTTGCCACCATGCCTCGCTCAATAATGCTCTTCGTGCCATTCTGTTATCTTCCGGTTTCGTTACGAAGATGCAGCGAACTGGAAAATGCCTGTCCGACAAACGGACGTTTGACGGTATCCACAAGTTTTGTCCGCGAACATTGCTATTTAACGGCAAATCGGACATTGTCCGCATCGAACTAGAAAACGGACAAATTGCACCTTATGACCGCAATCGGCTACGCAAGGGTCTCGACCGGAGACCAGGACACCGCGTTGCAGCTCGACGCCTTGAAGAAAGCGGGCTGCCAGAAGCTGTTCGAGGACAAGGCATCGGGTGTGAAGACCGATCGGCCCGGTCTGACGGACGCTATCCGCTATGCGCGTGACGGCGATACGCTGACGGTCTGGAAGCTGGACCGTCTCGGCCGATCGATGAAACACCTGATCGAGATCGTTACCGAGCTGGAAGCGAAAGGTGTTGGCTTTCGCTCTATCACCGAAAATATCGACACCACGACATCGGGCGGGCGACTTGTCTTCCACCTGTTCGGGGCACTCGCGCAGTTCGAGCGCGACCTGATTCGAGAGAGAACGCGCGCCGGGCTGCAAGCCGCCGAAGAGCGTGGCCGGCGCGGCGGCCGTCAAGCGGTAGTGACGCCCGAAAAGCTCGCGAAGGCCCGCCAGCATCTGGCCGCTGGCCTTAACGTGCGAGAGGCTGCTGCCCGTGTGAAAATCGGAAAAACCGCTCTTTACCAAGCGCTCAAGCTTAGATGATGACGAGATTACTGTGATAGCTATTGAAACCGATCGCCTTTGGCTGCAACAGCATTCTATAGATGAATTTGCAAGGTATGCAAAACTTTGGTCTTCCACAGGTTCTGAGGTTGCTGGCGTGCCTAGCATTCCCCCGCTCAGTCACGAGGAAGCTTGGGCGCGACTCTTACGATTTGTGGGGCATTGGTCCGTCTTCGGGTTTGGGCCGTTTATTGTCGTAGATAAGGCTACCAATTCTGCCGTGGGTGAAGTTGGTTTCGCGCACTTCCATCGTGGGCATGGTGCTGACTTCGACGGATCTCCAGAAGCGATGTGGAAAATAGACCACCGTTCCCAAGGAAAAGGAATCGCATCAGAGGCCGTCCTGGCAGCCATCGAGTGGTTTGATCAAAAACTAATTGCCAAACGTACAGTCTGCATGATCGACCCACACAACACGGCATCACTACGAATTGCCGCGCATTTTGGGTTCAATCCGTTCGCGGATACCACTTATAGAAACAATACGGTGCTCCTCTTCCAGAGACTGACCGAGTAATCTTGCCGTTTATCGACAGGTGGCCGTTCGCGATCTCCCACCTATTCAAGAGAAATTCGTTCCTTGTGCGTTCTCATATGTCGGACAAATTCAACACTTTCGTGTCGTGACGCCAAAATGATCCGGATCACGGAATGCCCGCTAACATCGATCAGTTGTTACGAGATCAGGGCTTTCTGAAATCGACAGGACCGCATGCACCTGACACGGTGCGACGGCGTCTGGCAAGCTGGTCGACCCTGACCAAATGGCGTGGCCTTGACGGCGCCTTCCCCTCCCCTGCCCTCAAATCCGCCATTCGCCTCGCCGTACGAGCCGTCCCGAGACAGCGTCGTCGCAAGAGCGCTAAAGCGGTGACCGGCGATGTCCTGGCAAAGCTGCTGGCAACCTGCGCCAGCGACAGCCTGCGCGATCTACGTGACCGGGCAATCCTGATGGTCGCCTTCGCCTCCGGTGGCCGTCGCCGCAGCGAAATCGCAGGCCTTCGCCTGGAGCAGCTTACCGTGGAAGCTCCGATTGAGATCGAAGACGGCCCTCCCCTCCCCTCGCTTGCTATTCATCTCGGGCGGACCAAAACGACTTCAGGCGAAGAGGACGAAGTGGTTTATCTCACCGGCCGACCCGTCGAGGCTTTAAAGGCCTGGATCACTGCGGCCAAGATCGACAAGGGCAGCGTGTTTCGCGGGATCGGGAAATGGAGCACGGTTTCGAAACGCGCTCTCGATCCGCAGTCCATCAATGCTATTCTGAAGCAGCGAGCGGAGATGGCGGGGTTGGACAGTGGGGAGTTTTCTGCGCATGGTTTGCGGTCAGGGTATCTAACCGAAGCGGCCAATCGAGGCATCCCCCTGCCCGAAGCGATGGAGCAGTCGCGCCACCGCTCCGTCCAGCAAGCATCCAACTATTACAACAGCGCTACACGCAGAAGCGGGCGAGCGGCCCGATTGTTGTAGGGTCTCAGTGTCAGAAATGCCAAGGCGAGATCAATTCGAGCCCAGTTGTCTCGAAATCCTTGAGGTTTCGAGTCGCCAACCGGCCACCATTGATGCGCGCTATCGCCGCGATCATTCCGTCCGGAACCGACATCCCTCTCCCCTGCCGCTCAGCGTCCCCCATAATATCTCCATAAGCCAATGCAGCTTCTTCCGTAAAGGCAAACATCTTATCGGAGAACCGTCGACGCCAGCTCACAAGCCCCTCTTCCAATCGATCTGCACGTTGATCTGGCCTGATCTTTTGAATACCAAAAGCGATCTCAGCAACTGCGACAGTCGGCAGTGCCAACTCGGCATCGTGGCGAACCAACCATGCTATGACTGCAGAATCGGGAGCTTTTTTTAAAGTTTCAGAGATGACATTCGTATCGAGAAAAATCAAAGCTCGACGCCTTTGTGAGCGCGTCTGTTTTCATCGATGATACTGTCGAAATCGATATCCTTACCCGACTGCGATGCAAGACGACTGTAGAATTTCGCAGCCGGTTCATGTCCCGCCTCACGTGCCTCATAGGTTTCGAGCGCGCGCTCAACAATATCAGCGATCGTACGATTTTCTCGGCGGGCAAGCTTGTGGGCAAGGTCACGCGCTTTGGAACTGCGAACAGATAGTTGCGGTGTTACCATGGAAATACTCCTTCGTCCGAATCCAATCTAAATGAAATTGCGGAAGCCATCAAGATGGCATATGCCATCTTGATGGCTAAGTAGTATTTCTGATTTGGTTCTCTGTATATTGGTCGATATGCGAGGTTGGTACACGCGGAGACCAACATATCACCTCCCCGACCACCATGCTTAGGCAATTTCCGCCGTGCGCGGATCGGTTAGACATAATTCAGAATAAGTGTTACGATGATACATCGTTCGCAGACTGAACAGGGCGCGGACGGATGAGAGTCGATCCGCTCTTGCCCCAAAGGGAGGAGAGCGAATTATGGCTCACAACCTTTACAGTCAAAACCGTATATTGTCCATGCTACCGGGTTCGTCGCGCAGGCGTGCATTTGCGCAGGTGGATTTTGTTCGGCTCGAAAAGCATCAGCGCCTTGCAACGATGGGAGAGCCGATTTCTTATGTGTATTTTCTTAATTCCGGCATCGGTTCGGTGCTGCTGACATCCAGTAACGGAAAATCGTCCGAGGCGGGAGTGTTCGGGAATGAGGGTTTTTCGCCCTCCTCTCTCGCTGTCGGCGGTTCCAGAAGCCCCTTCGATGTCGTGGTTCAGGTGGAGGGCGATGCTTATCGAATGCAAGCCAGCGCGTTTCAAAACATTCTTGCCGAAGATCGCACTGTCGAAAAGATCATTCTCCGTTATGTGCACGTGTTTGCCCTGCAAGCGGCCTATACGGCCCATTCCAATGCATTGGACAATGTTGATGTGCGTTTGGGTCGTTGGCTGCTCATGTGCCATGACCGCGTGCCAAGCAACAGGATCGAGCTGACGCACGACTATCTGGCCCTGATGCTTGCCGTCCGCCGGCCCAGCGTAACAACGTCGCTTCATGTGCTGGAAGGAGAGGGTTTCGTCCGCGCCACTAGAGGGGTGATTACCATCCGCAATCGCGAAGCCTTGGAAAATTTCGTAGGCAGCTCATACGGCGCGGCTGAACACGAATACCGCGTTCTTGTCGAGCACGGCGCCGATAGCGATTTCTCCGACAAACTCCCCTCTCTCCTATACGGCGGAGAAGAAGCCAACACCTTATCTGCCTAGCTTTGACGGGCGCGCAATGGCACCGTGATTCGCTACGTGCCCCTGACCTAGATTAAGCGTTCTTTTCTCTCGGGCTTTCAGCGGATTTACGCAGATAATCCGCCGCAACAGCCCTGACGATTGGAAGCAATTCCAGGTGAGGCTCGTTGAGGTCGAGTTCGGGGTTTTGGAGAATGACGTTCATAGCACGCTCCGTGATCATATGCCTTGCGGCTTCGGATGAGGAAAAGCGCGCTGCAAGGTTTTCGACGATGTCGCGAACAGTTATCGAAGACAACGAACTGGTTTGCTTAAGGTCGTCCATGACATGACCCTTCCTGAACAAGCAGGCAAGAGCATATAGTGTCTCTCAGCCGTCACTGCCTACAAATCGTGGTGACGATAAATGCATCCTTATCCAACATTCGGGAGTTTGAAACTGAAAACTGCCGTGATCGCGGGCCAGCTGCCGTATAGAACGTTTCAAGGAGAAGGAGTGTAAACCGAAGTCTTGCTGCATATCACTGATAATGCTATCTTTTATTGACATACAAGAGACCATCGGAAGGGTTTTGTACGTGATCGGACAAACACGGAATCGGTTATTGAATTTCCTGCCTGAAGCCTCCCGCGAGCGCATTCTCTCCGTACTCGAACCGGTCGATCTGCCGAAAAACTTCAAGATGGGAACGACGGACGAGGTCATGGAATATGTGTATTTCATGAGTTCCGGCATCGGCTCGGTCGCGCTTCGAAGCGACAAAGGCGTGTCTACGGAAGCGGGTATGTTCGGAAGCGAAGGTTTCTCTCCCACCGCAGTCGCTGTTGGGGGCGTGAGAAGCTCCTACGATATCATCGTTCAGGCTGAAGGCTCTGGTCACCGGATCGCCGCAAACGTATTTCGGACTTTGATGAAAACCGATAACTCGCTCTGCGATACGCTGATGCGCTATATCTATGTTTTTGCACTTCAGGCCTCATACACCGCCCATTCCAATGCTCTTGACAAGATCGACAAGCGGCTGGCGCGATGGATATTGATGTGTCACGACCGGGTACAAACCGGAACGATCAATTTAACGCACGAATATCTGGCACTCATGCTGGGGATAAGACGTCCGAGTGTCACGACGTCACTGCATGTTCTGGAAGGCTACCACCTCATCAGGTCGGAACGGGGCGTGATTACGGTTCGGGATCGCAAGGGACTTGAGGAATATGCAGGCTCTTCCTATGGCGGTGCAGAGAAGGAATACGATCTTCTCTTTAACAAAGAAATGAAGGATTGAGCTTCAATCGAGGCGAACGACAGATCGAAAAGGAAGAACTTCTACGAGCGAACCGTCTTCTCTCACGATCTCGAACACTTCACCATCGATGACCTCGCCCTTCAAGATCTTTTCCGCCATCATTTCCCGCGCCGATTGTACGGCTTCGATGCGCGCAAGGGCATCCGTGTTGAACTCGGTGCCTTCGTGATCCTCGCTGAAACCTTCATGCGAACGGACATGAAAGAAGTATCTGGGCATAATTAAGCTCCTGCTTTCGTAGCAAAAACAAGAGAAAACAATCCAGGTTCCACGCGCACGGAGATTCAAAGAGAATATCTGAAATTGGTGCGCCTGCATGGGCGTCCATAAGCTGGCTGATCAGATCATGATCTTGTTCACTTGCGGATAGACAAAATCTGACGAGATTCACTGTAGCGTTTCTGGGCAATTTGAACGTTGCCCCTGACGAGAAATCCTGCGTAGAAGCGCACCACTCGCACAAAAGGAACCGAATGGTGTAGAGGCTACGCGGAGCAAACGATTCCCCCCCCCCGCAACCCCTTCGGCCAAACCCGGACGGACTTCTCGTATTTATGGCAACCAAGCAAATGTCTGCCCAGATGATAGCCGCTGAAAGGAAGCACATGAGAAGCGGTGATGCAACAGGGCTTCAGAGACTGAGAGAGCGACGGCTTATTGCGGCACTGACGATGTCGATGGGGACAATGTCGTCCATTTAATCGGGAGCGCTTGTGTGAACTTGTCTGGCACGTCCAGCGGCGCGCCTTCGAGATCAACGGAGACACGGTGGTTCTTAAGACATAGCCCAGTTCGGATGATCCGAAAAAAGTGATCAACGCCATGATCTGGCGGCGAAACTAAAGTTTCACGCTGCCTTGCGTTCACCTTCCGGGTCGCAACGGGGCCGAGGTCTCGCATGCGACCGTGAGGTGGAGACGCAAAATGCCCCACTCTCGAAATCCCGGGTGTCGAGGTACCGGTTGATCGCCAAACGCGGAGGAGGTTGCATGAGCAGTCGCACTGACGCCTTTGTCAGCCTCTCATCGACCTTGACCGCTTTTACGGAATTTCACCTTCTTGGAACGGGCATAGTCAAAGCCTATCTGGCGGCTCTCGATCACGTCGTCGGAGAGGACATTACCGACAGGCTACTGGAAGCCTTCGACGACATTCTAGACGGTGACGAGCACGAACGTAGAAGAGTTCTCCGCGCAAAAATCCTTGGCGTTGAGATGCCGGGAGATGTGGCCCGGACGCTGACGAAGCTCTGGTATTCCGAACATGGTCCGAACTTCTCCATCGCTGGTCCGACCGCTTCGGCCCAAAACCCGATAACACGAGCTTCTTCGTTTCCCCGGAAGCCTATACCGAGGGCCTCCTGTGAGAGGCGATAGGCGCGCATCCCGCCGGTGCGAGGGCGCCGGCATACGACTCAAAGGCGTCTGCACCGATAAGTCCGTCCTTCGCCGGCTACCGAGAGCACAAATAACCCTTTAAACGTACTGAGAAGCGAAGTTTCCCTATGACCAAGAGCTCCCATAAGTTGTCCATAGACAAGGTTTGATTGGGCTTACCCCGACGCGTTTGTGGAAAGATGACTTCAACAATATCGATATCGGCATTCCCTATGCGCAGGCGCGTCGAAATGGCGATTGCGTATGTCGGCTGTGGCGGGGGCCAAAAATATCCGACCGATCCGAACGTGCTGCGCCCTGCCCTGGATTTGCGTGGGCTCCAAATCTCGGTGCCATGGGCCAGTACCTATTTCACCATCGAAGCCATGATGGAGCACACACTCGCCGATGTCGATGCTCAGCTCGACTTTCTGGAACAGATGGAGCAGGAAAGCGACAACCCTCGCCGCGCCGATCTCGTGGTTTCCGAGTTCGGTGGCGCAGTCAACCCGCTGCTTTTGGCACTGTTTCCCAACTGCCCCGACTCCAATGATGACCAATGGAAGCGGCTGATGGAAGGTTTGAAAGAAGCCGGTCGGAAGACGCAGGCGCGCAACCGCAAGCTCTGCTACCATCCGCATCTCGGAACTGGCGTAATGAAAACGGAAGCAATCCATCACCTAATGGATACGACCGAGCCCCACTTCGTCCACATGCTCCTCGACGCCGCACATCAAACCGCTGCGGGCGTGGATGCTTTGGCGCTCACCCGGAAATACGCCTGCCGTATCAAACACATCCACCTCAAAGACATACGCCGGAATGTGGTGGATCGCATCCATTCCGAAGGGCTCTCCTTCCAGCAGGGTATCGAAGCCGGCATTTTTACCCTTCCGGGTGATGGAGACATCAAGACATTTCCTGAGATTCTATCGACCCTGGCAGACGCCAATTTCGCTGGCTGGATTTGCGTGAAGGCCGAGCAGGACCCGGCGAAAGCCAACCCACTTCAATGTACCAAGATGGGCCGCGCTAACCTCGCGAGATTCTAGGATGGTAATCATGCAGCAGGATATCCTTCTCAGCCTCTTCATGTTTACCGCCAATGTTCAGCCGTAGGATGAAGCGTATGGTGATCGCCTGTTCAAGCATATGCGCCACATCGCCGAGATGGGCTACATAGGCTTCGATATCTCGATTGCACCTCAACAGACAGCCGATCAGGTGGCCGAGATTGATCTTTACAAGCGCTTTCGGGAGAGGCTTGGAACAGCAGCTCTAGGCAATCTGACCTATACCACGAATGTCGGAACGACGCGGAGTTTCGATCCGACCTCGCCCTATAGGGAACAGCGAGAATCCGCCCTCGCCTACCTGAAATGACGCGTCGATATAACGGCGATACTGGGTGGCAAGACCGTCATGGCCGGTCCGATCATCTTCCATTATGACATATTTCCAACCCTTGATGACGGGACCGCTCTCAGGTCGGATGCCCTGCAGGACTGGCTGAGCGAACGTTACATCCTCGCCAAACCGGTGATCAGCGAGTTGGCCGACTAGGCGGACAAGAAAGGCGTCAAAATCGCAATCGAGCCCGTCGATCACTGGGAGACGCCAACACCGAACATGGTCTCGGACGTGCTGGAGTTTCTGGCGAACATTGGCAATCCCTTCGCAGGACTAACTGTGGATAGCGCGCATGTTTTTCTCGGTAGCGATAGCCCGATGCATTTGATCGGAATATCAAGGATTTGCTTAAGCAAGACAGACTTCACTATATCCATATCTCAGCGCCGGATCGTGGTGAAGTTCAAGATAGCTGGAGACCTTGGGCCAGCTTTCTGCCCCCGTGAAGGCCCAATATAAAGGCCCACACCCTATCGAAGTTCAACGCGGCACCTCCGTTTTTGCAAGGGCTGCGCATCACAAGACGTAATTTCTGTATACCGGGCGAACATGAAGCGGTGGGCGTGAAGAGCGCCTATCAGGTGGCACAGAAGGGTTTGTCTACCCTACAGAGCGCTTTGGCGAATTGCGCCTGAGGTCGACCTTCCGACCCCACAACATTCACCGCTCCATTTTCTCAATCGGAGCCAAATTGGATTACTGTAAATGGATTTGATTTGAAAGCCACGCCCCTACGTGCCATAGCACCGCAGGACTTATTGGCCGACAGGTTGGGCGCCTTGAAAGACTTGCCCGGCTTCAGGGAAGGAGCAGGCTTCAGCCTGATCCCCCCCCGGTAGAAAAAGCCCATCGGCTTCTTTCTTCAACTGCGCGAGACGGTAGAATTTACGAGCATCGGCGCGCCTGTCTTCAATCGCGGAAGTGTTCAGGATGATATCGCGATCTACGGTGTGACCTACCTCCACCGTGTAACGGATGCGCTGACGGGCGGCGCACTGCATATTGAGCCAGGCATGTGGCTTAACATTCCCGCAACGACGGATCCAAAAGCCGAAGCCAGTATCGCGCGCCTGGCGACCATCCCTCACAATCCCATTCAAGATCGGTGAACAGCCCCCTGCGGCGGGAACCGCCAATTTTTTTGAGCAATATGATCTCACGATTCCCTAGCCGTCTAGAAGCGCCCCGCTCCCATCTGAAATCTCACAACTGATCGTGTCCGATCCCAACCAAGTACTCCGCGATACGCTGAACAGCCAAATTTTGACGGAAGGCAAGACATTGAAGTCAATCACACAACTGCTTACCTCGACACAGATATTGGCGGTATCGAGAATATTCCCCTCATCACCAAAAGCGCGGTGGCCGTTTCGCAAGACTCAGTCTTCGCTATCGAAATCGTGGCAAATGGGGAAGGACGCGAATTCTGAAGCTCCAATATTCACAATTGAGCCTCCTAGACTTTGGCGGCCTGAGCTACCCTCATGTAACCGTCGGCACGCTCGTCGAGGCTTTCTAGAATTCTGCTACGACAATCCCAGTTACAGTCGATATCTAGGGGCGCGTACACAACGCGGCCCGTTTCAACGACTGAATCCTGTCAATTGACAGGCTTCGTGAGCATCTCCAGTCAGAAAGGCGTAAGGCGCTTTCCAGTTAGTGCGAGTGCAGAAAGGCGATTAAATAAAACCCTGTCAGCTGACAGGTAACGCGCACATGAATGATTTCGTTACGCGACACACGCACGAGACAGAGCCGTCAGTTGCGCTTTTCAGCGAAAGCCGGAACCTCTCAAGAGCGACCGATTTACGCCGTGCACGCCTGTCAGCTGACAGGCTTTCATAGGCTCTATCAAAGTCTGACTCCCACGCTCCCAGTAAAACACATCAATCGCTCCTCCAAGTCCCCAGAAGCATACTCATAAATTTCTCCGCAGCAGGGGAGAGTGAGCCGCTTCGCCGCCTCACAGTTCCGATTGCTCTCGATATTTCCGGGTTTCGAATTGGTCGGGTGACAATGTAGGGATGGTCGCCGTGAGGCGTCGCCATCTTGGGAAGCACAGAAATACCCAGACCCGCTTCGACAAGACCAAGTGAGGTGGAGAGGTGCGTTACCTCATAGAACCATCTCAGTTTGATGTTTGAGCGTGCAAGTGCTGCATCTAAGAGCGTGCGGTTTCCACTTGAGCGGTGGACGGTGATAAGAGGGTAGGGCTCGAGGTCTGGCCATTCCACTTCCGCTTTCTCTGCCAGCGGGTGGTCGCTTCTGGCCGCCAGCACGAACGGGTCTTCAGCCAATTTGTCAAAAGCCAGATCCGGGTCCGAATTCCCCATAATGTTGATACCGAATTCCACCTCGCCGCGAGAGACCGCCTGAAGGCCTTCCGTTGCGGTCAAGTCGAGAATGCGAAAGCGGATATTTGGATACTCGACATTGAACTGCCTGATGACGGTCGGCAGAAAGTAAAAGGCTGCCGTGGGAATGCAGGCAATCGTCACCAGACCACTACGATTGGGACCAAGGTCACGAAGCGAGAATAGCGAGCTGTCAAATTCCTCGATCATCCGTTGAACGAGAGGGATCAGTTCCGACCCTACAGCCGTAGGCGCAACATGTCTTGTCGTCCGTTCCAGAAGCGGAGAGCCGATTACCTGCTCCAGCTTCTGTATGCGACGACTGAGCGCTGGCTGTGAGATATTCAGCAGTTCCGCTGCCCTGTGAAAGCTTTCCAAGTCCACCACTGCAAGAAAAGCGCGGAGGTCCAAAATCTCACAATTAATGTTCATTTCACATCAATCCTGCCGTTCTTAGCATTTCACAAATTAATGCTCCTTCCGATAATAGCAATAACTACGCTGATTATTACAGTAAATGCATCATTGGAGGCCGGTGATGAATGATTTGACTGCTGTTCCATGTGTACTCATGAGGGGAGGGACCTCCAAAGGACCATTCTTTCTCGCATCTGACCTGCCGTCGGATATCAAGGCGCGTGATGACATGCTTCTGTCCGTAATGGGTTCGGGGCACCCGTTACAGATCGATGGTATCGGGGGTGGAAACCCGGTCACAAGCAAGGTTGCAATCGTCGGCCCGGCTTCAAGACCCGATGTGGACGTCGATTATCTGTTCGCGCAGGTCCGGGTCGATCAGCAACTTGTCGATACCTCTCCAAACTGCGGAAATATGCTCGCAGCCGTCGGACCTTTCGCAATCGAGGCTGGCCTTACGCCGGTGAGGGGCGACACGACGCTGGTGCGAATTCACAATGTCAACACGGGCAAACTGATCGAGGCCGAGGTTCCAACACCCGGCGGAACCGTTGCTTATCTGGGTAATGCCTCCATCGATGGTGTTCCGGGGCAGGCGGCTCCCATCGCTCTGACTTTCATGGATGCGGCAGGGGCAAGGACCGGAAGTCTGTTCCCAACCGGAAGGTCCATCGAGTTCGTAGAGGATATTGCGGTCACCTGCATCGACTGCGCCATGCCCATGGTTCTCATCGAAGCGGAAGCGCTCGGCGTCTCGGGCTATGAGACCGCAGATGCATTGAACAGCAACAAAGAGCTGCTCTCCAGACTTGAAAAACTGAGGCTCGCCGCCGGCCAACGCATGGGCATGGGTGATGTGACCAATCAGGTTACCCCGAAGCCCGTACTCATTTCTAAACCGCGCCACGGCTTCGATCTCAGTGTACGATATTTCATGCCCGCTCAATGCCACCCATCTTTGGCAACGACCGGCGCGGTGGGAATTGCAACGGCCTGCATCAATGACGACACCGTTGCTTCAAGATTGATTGGACGGCGCCAGCCGCCGACAATTCTCTCTATCGAACACCCGAGCGGCCATCTCGATGTGAAGTTGGCGGAGAGGGAAGGGAAGGTCGTCGCTGGCATTTTGCGAACCGCCCGCCGGCTATTCGAAGGACATGTCTTCGCAAAACCCAGCCACCGCCTTATTAGAGCGGCCTGAAATTCATTTCAAACAGACACCGGGAGAGTGTCATCAGGAGGAGTTATCATGAAAAAGTTTCTTTTGGTTCTTGCAGCATCCGTAGCGATGGCGGGAAGCGCATTGGCAGAGCCCGTCCGCATCAGCGTGGGATCCTACAATCTCAACAACCTTCCTTTTCCGGTTGCCAAAGGTCTCGGCCTATATGAGATGGAAGGTCTTGAAGTTACAGTAGAAAACTTCGCCTCAGGCGGCTCCAAAACCCTGCAGGCACTTGTTGCCGGATCGACCGATATCGCGGTCGGCTTCTACGATCACACCATTCAGATGCAGTCTCAGAACAAGCATGTGGTTGCCTTCGTGACGCTTGCACGAAATTCCGGCCTCGTGCTGGCAGGCACCCCCGATAGCAAGTTCGATCCGGCAAAACCGGAAACGATGAAGGGTGCAAAAGTCGGCATCACCGCGCCGGGCTCGTCATCGGATTTATTCGTCCGCTACTATCTTCAGCGGCATAATCTCTCGCCCAGCGATGTCTCGCTGATCGGCGTTGGCTCCGGCTCCTCCGCTGTCGCCGCACTTCAGCAGGGCAAGATCGATCTTCTGGTGAATTACGATCCGGCTGCGACCTTCGTGGTGGAGAAGGGCGTGGGCAAAATCATTATCGATGCCCGCAATGATGATGGCGCCAAGGAGATCTACGGCGGCATCTACCCCACATCCGTTCTCTACGCCACGCAGGATTATATTTCGGCAAATCCTGAAACCGTTCAGAAGGTCGCGAATGCGACGGTGAAGGCGCTTCAGTGGATGAAAGACCATTCGGCAGAGGAAATCGTCGAGAAACTTCCGCCGGAATTCATCTCCGGAGACCGCGAAACCTACATCAAGTCCGTCGAAAATGCGCGTCCGATCTTTTCTGCCGACGGTGTGATGAACGAGACCGACGTCAAGACGCCGCTCGATGTTCTGAAGACCTTCAACGAGAAAGTCGCGGCAACAGATATCGACCTGTCGAAGACCTACACGAATGATTTCGTAAACAAAGTGCCCAAAGCGGCATCTAACTGAGGGAGGCCGCAATGTCTGTCGCCGTTGTAAAACAGACTCATAATCTGGAGCAGCCCGCTCCCGCCAAATCCATGGTGTCCATCAATGCTGTAACCATGGCCTTCGGCTCATTCGTCGCGGTTCAGGATGTCAATCTCGATGTCAAGGATGGCGAGTTCGTCGCAATCGTCGGACCGACCGGTTGCGGCAAGAGCACCATTTTGAACGCCATAGCCGGTTTGCTGAAACCCGCGCATGGCACGGTCTCAATCGACGGAAAGCCCGTCAATGGCGTGCACAATGATATCGGTTATCTCTTTCAGCAGGATGCGCTTCTGCCTTGGAAGACGGCAATCGAAAATGTCGAGCTCGGCCCGATGTTCCAAGGCGTTTCGGCGGCTGAGCGACGCGAACGTTCCTTGCAATGGCTGGCCAAAGTCGGACTGAAGGGCTTCGAGCATCGCTATCCCCACCAGCTTTCCGGCGGTCAGAGAAAACGTGTTCAGATGGCGCAGGCTTTGATTACCGGCCCGAAAGTCATTCTGATGGATGAGCCATTTTCGGCACTCGATATTCACACCCGCCACCTGATGCAGAACGAGCTTTTGCGGCTATGGCAGGAGGAGCGCCGGGCGGTCGTCCTCATCACACATGATCTCGAAGAAGCGATCGCACTCGGAGACCGCGTCGTGGTTCTGGCCGCCGGTCCAAAATCCCGGGTCATCGACAGCTTCCCGGTCGATCTCGAACGTCCAAGGGATGTCGCCGAAATCAAACTCGATCCGCGATTTACCGAACTCTATCGAAACATCTGGGCGTCCCTGCGCGGCGAAGTGGAGAAAAGCTATGAACGCCATGACTGAACGCATGATCCAACTGGCTCTTTTGGTCGTCATCGTCGGCGGCTGGCAGCTGGGCGTCAATGCCGGAATTATCGACGTTTTCTTCTTTCCGGCCCCGGTCGATATCGTAAAACAGGTCATCACCTGGGTAACGGATACGGGATTTTACCGTCACGTCTCCATCACGCTCACCGAAACTGTGCTTGGCTATATCATCGGTACGGGACTTGGTGTTGCAGCGGGTGTATGGCTCGGACTTTCCAGATCGGCTGCGCGCATTCTTGATCCTTTCATCAAGGGTCTGAACGCCATTCCGCGCGTCGTTCTCGCGCCGATTTTCGTTCTTTGGCTGGGTCTCGGCTTGTGGTCCAAGGTTGCGCTGGCCGTGACGCTGGTTTTCTTCGTCACCTTCTTCAATGCCATGTAGGGCGTTCGCGAAGTCAATCCTGTCGTTCTGTCCAACGCCAGAATTCTGGGCGCCAAGCGTTCCGACCTGCTACGCCATGTCTATTTCCCCGCAGCGGCAAGCTGGATTCTCTCGTCCCTTAGAACATCCGTCGGCTTTGCGGTCGTCGGCGCGATTATCGGCGAGTATCTCGGATCATCCGCGGGCCTTGGCTATCTCATTGCTCAGGCAGAAGGAAACTTCGATGCTGTCGGCGTCTTCGCAGGTATTTTCATCCTCGCGATCTTCGTTCTCCTGATCGATCTGCTCCTCGATTTCGTAGAAAAGCATCTGATCAAATGGCGACCGAATACCGCCGAGAGACCAGCATAAGCAACCATGAACAGACCCCGCGCAAGCGGGGTTTTTTCTGTCGACTTTTCTGTTGTAAGCCGCCACATGAACAGATTAGTTCAACTCGCCTTGGCTCGTTGTCGGGCGAGGGGAGGGGAGCGGCACTTCGGCAGACGCCTCGCTTTGCCAGGTGTTTACGGTGCGGACGATACCGGGAATTTCAGGATCGAGATAGCTCTTCTGACCTGCCAGTCCCATAGGGTACATCGCCTCACGCTCAGCCTCGTATTTCGCACTTTCCTTTGTGCAGAGGCGAATTCGCATGTCTTCCGGTTTCACATCCGGGCGGTTCACCACAGATTCCAACGATCCTGCATTGGCGGCAAGCGATCCGTCGAATGCCTGATCGAGAAACTGCGCGGACCTCTCGTTGCGCTCCCGTTCGGTCGTTGCTCCGAGAATGACAACCATGACCTTCCTGTTGTTTCGCGTGGCAGTGCCGACATAGTTACGGCCGGATGCGCAGAGGAAACCGGTCTTCAGCCCAGTCGTTCCGCGATATCGGGTCAAGAGTAAATTGTTCGACTTGATCTCCTTGCCGTTGATCGAAACGGACGATGCCTGGAAGAAGCGTTCGAATTCCGGAAACTGCTGCTCAACCGCAAGGCCGAGCAATGCCAGATCGCGGGCGGTCGTATAGTTGTTTCTATCGAAAAGGCCGTTCGGATTGGAAAAATGCGTCCCAGTCATCCCGAGGCGCTTCGCCGCATCATTCATCTTCTGAACGAACGACGCGTCTCCGTGCCCGACCGTTTCGGCCACCGCCATGGCGACATCATTGGCCGATGCTGCAATCATCGCGTAAAGCGCATCTTCAAGCGTCATCGTCTGCCCGAGAACGAGGCCGGATTCCAGAAATGCTTGACCGACTGACTTCTTCGTCATGGTGACCGGCGTCGACAGTGAAATCTCCCCGGCCCGCAGCGCTTCGAACGTTACGAAGGCTGTCATCAGCTTTGTTGTCGAGGCCGGATACCACAAAACGCCGGCATCTTCCTGAGCGAGAACCTGCCGACTATCCGCATCAAGAACCAGAACCGGCGTCGCATGCAACTGAGTTGGTGCGAGCGCCAGGGAGGACAACACAATACGACTGATCAGGCTTTTCATCTTAGACGCTTTTCAAACTGCGGAACTCGGAATGTCTGAATGCCACATTCCAACCCGCCACTGCAACAAGACCGGCTAGTTCGCTCCAGAATAGGGCAGGGGTGCGACGCAGACGGCAACATCCTTATCAAATTATATCTGCTCGTTACCCTGTTGCTGAAACCGGATGTCCCGCCGCGCGCAGCAAGGCCATCAAAACCGGGCCGAGAGAAAATTCGCCGCGTCTCGCTTTGTTCGTCAAATCTCGCAAATATCCGCCCGGCGAATTGATGTGGCCGCCTTTTTCAAGAATGCAGGCAATCGTCACCGCCGCATTTTCAGGCCCCATCGCGTCACACGCCTCCTCATAGGCGGACGGGCTGACCCCCAGCATCGACCGCACGACGACCGCAGCCGTCATCATTTCGCGCCAGTTTCTGATCTGGCCCTCCGGTCCGTAATTGGCAATGTCTGGGCACGCACGCAAGACAAGCCCTAATGGGAATGCCTTCATCGGCACATGCATTTGTTGCCTGTTCTGGCTCGGCTTCGCTCCCTGCTCTTCGTCAGAGCTTGGTTCAGATTCATAAGGGGGGTTGGTATTTGAATTCTGTAAGTGACGCTCAATATGAGCATCATTGCCAGTCATATTTGTAGAAATATCCTCGGAACTCAGCATCTTGACGACATCGTCACGAAGTTTCGCCATCTCTTCACCCAAGCTGCCCAGCTCTTCCAAGCTTGGCGAACGCGGAATACGGGCGACAAGGGCAATATATCGATCCTCAATCTGACCCCAATCGCCTGGAGCGCCCTCTTCCATCGCAGCCGTCAACAGCTTGCGGATGTCTCGCCGGCAAATGGTGAGGTGTTCTTTCGCACGCCGATAGGCCAGACGATCCGCCGCTACCTGCTGGGCAAGGCAGGCCAGTTCCTGTGCCCGCATTAAAAGTGGCGAGATATCAAACCCGAAAGCGTCTTCGATAGAACCCGCGTCGTCCTTGCGCGCATATCGCTTGCCATTAGCGCTATCTCTTCGAATTATCAGGCCAGCCTCAACCAGAATTGCCAGGTGACGGCGCAGCGTCGCCCCCGCAATTCCATGCGCGCGGATCGAAAGTTGGATATTGGAAGGGAAGACCACGAGCTGAGCGTCCTGACGCAGCTCATTTTCGGGATAAAAGCTCAACAGGGCATCAAGAACGGCAAGGCTCCGATCCTGAAGCCCCAAGCGTTCCCGCGCCTCGGAGGCATCTCGAAACACCTTCCACTTGTCAGCCGAAGCCCCTTGCTTGATCTCGCCAGTAGCAATCTGCCGCTTCACAAGCGCAAGCGTAACCGGCCGCCGCCCGAAGGGCGTCGTCACCTGTCCACGTTCCATTGTCCCGCCTTCTTTCAAAAAGGCAAAAGAAGAGCGCCCACCGAAGTCGGTGCCAAAAACTCTTGACTAGGATTCATGGAAATGCGATTCTCAAGTTCTCACACATCGAGAGAGGCTTCCATGACGGCAACGTTTAGGGGGCCTTTTTCTTTTGCTCGTTTACGTCCTTCGTTTTCGTTCGAAACTGCTTGCAGCTTCAGGTCAGTTTTTCGTTTTCGCGCGCGCGAACTGCTCCGCAAGCGCGGGAAGTTCCTGCTCGATAAACTTCAAGAATTCCGTCCCGGATTGATCCTCCACGCTAATGCGCAAATCTTTTGAAGAGCGCACATAGCTGCCGATGACATCACCCTTGAAGCCCTTAATCGTCTTACCGGATTTTTTTGCAATTGCCGTCGGCCTTAGCGCTGCCAAGACTGCCAAAAACCGCTGATCCGAACTCGCCAGGCGTTTATCAGCATCGGCCAGCAGGTTTCTGAGACTGTCCACCGCATCAGGCTTTTCGGAAACAGCCTTGGCAAGATCGGCCCATCTCGGACGGCCAACCTTGGGCGCCCTGCCGATCGCTTCGATGACATCGCCTGGCACGTTCCGGTAAACTGCCCGCATGCGCGCCAATTCGGCATCGTCAATGGAAAGCGCCGCGTAAATATCACGCGGCTTGATGCCCGCTTCGTCCATGCGGCGCGCAAAAAGCGCCCGCTCGATCCAGCTCAAATCCTGCCGGTTGGCGTTTTCAATGCCCTGCGCAATGACGAGATCGAGATCGGAAATCTCCACCTCGATAGCACGCACGGGAATACCGATTTCTTTCGCAGCGCGAAGGCGGCGATGGCCATATATGACCTGATAACGGTCAGGTGCAGAGGGCGATTTCCGAACCTGGATTGGTACTTTCTGGCCTTCCGATTTGATGGAGTTGCGGAAGACCTCGAAATCTTCCGAACCGTCATCGGGCAACCGATCGGGGTAGGGGGACGGATCGATTTTGGAGGGGTCGATCTCCTTGATCGCGCCGCCACCGGAATCGATCAGTGCCTTGAGCCGATCACGCTCCGATTTGATATCGTCAATCGCACGGTGCGCTGCGCCGATAACACCAGCGCCCACCCTGTTGGGTGTTGCTTGCGGCTGAGGCTGCGGCTCGTTTGGCGTATCGGAGGCGAGCCTGCTTTCCAGCTCCGCGGAAAGAAGACCGAAGTTCGCGACAATGGATTTGCGGGGTGATTTGCTCATGCTCGTCCCCAACTGTCAGTGATGAGCTTGACGATGGCCTCATTGACGGCATCGACCGCTTCGCGCGCGCGCTTATGCGTGTCTCTGCCGATCTGTCCCATCTCAAGTTCATAGATCGAGCGCTTGGCCAGACCAGCAGCCTCGACTGCCGTGCTTTCGATGGAGGTCGGCAGCAATACATCTGTGCCGAACAGATGCCGCATCATCGCAACCACTTGGGACTGCGGCGCATCATTCGGGTCATGCCTTGTCACCAAATATCTGATGAAGTCTTGGTCGAGCTGCGCACCATTTTCGTTGAGTACGCTGATCAAGTCACCCATCATCAGAAGGAACTGGCTCATGGAAGCGACATCGAGCATGGCCGGATGCACGGTGATGATCATGCTGGTGGCAGCGTATATGGCGCTCAGCGTCAGGAAGCCGAGCGACGGCGGCGTATCGAGAATGACGACATCATAGTCCTGATCTACCTCGGCCAGCGCAAGCTTCAACCGCTCGAAGAAGATCGCACCGGAACTCGATTTTTGTGCAAGAACACGCGGTGTTTCGTGTTCGTACTCCATGACCTCGAGATTTCCTGGGATCAGATCGATGCCGTCGAAATAGGTCTTGCGAATAATGTCGCGGATTGGCCTTCGCTCGCTCTCGTCGTAACGCAGTGCTGCATAGATCGTCTCATTGGCACCCACATCGAATTCCGGCTGCGCGCCGAACAGCGCAGATAGAGACGCCTGCGGATCGAGATCGAGTGCAAGAACGCGATATCCCTGTAGAGCCAGGTAATGCGCGAGATGCACGCAGGTCGTGGTTTTTGCACTACCACCCTTGAAGTTGGCAATGGCAACGACCTGGAGATGTTCTCCCGCACGGCGGCGGGGAAGAAAACGCAACGCTTCAGCGGGCTTCTGGCTGGCGAACAGCTCGCGCAACTCGTTGATCTGGGCCAGTGTATAAACTCGGTGATTGTTCTCGAGCCGCCCAGGCATCGGCCCGCGTCCTTCGCTCGACATCAGCTTGAGGGTGGAATCAGGGATCGATGTCAGCTTGGAGACTTCGTTCGTTAGAAACGGGCGCAGGCTCTTTTCCGATGTCGGAGGATACATTCGCGTCCGAAGCTGCTGAAGCTGTTGCGACAGAAGGCTTGCATGGCGCATGATCTTGCTGCCTGCATCCTCTTTCGGAAAAGCTGCCTTTTCTGCTCTTTCTGCTATCGCCAT